>NZ_JAJJBY010000008.1:0-181672 GCF_022625245.1 Bacillus sp. TL12
GAAATCCTACTCGACGTTTTTTTATATTTTGTTTTGGCTCTAGTCGTATGTGCATGAAATTTGTTTCCAGTGTGCAAATATTTTACTAGAAACATAGATTAATAATATTGTAGTGACTTTGGAATTTAACAACTAATTGATAAGTTTAATAAAATTACACTTATTCCAACGTATTATTCAGAAGTATTTTAGGTTTTGAGGTTGAATGTTTCATTTGTAAAATAGGGACAAGCAATTGTATAAGCTGTCCCTAACAAAAATCGTTGTGAGTAGTGTTTGTATTAGAATGTATTGTTTAATGTTCTATTAAATTGGATAAAGGAATTTCCTGCTCATTTTGCGGCTCGCTAAGGGGATAAATTCTAGCTGTTTCATTATTTTCATCCACATTTTGAATATAAATTGGAACTCCATTATAGGTTACATTAGCCATAATCGGTGAAGCTGCAATCTCTTGTGCCCGTTGTTTGTTCATTACGATGACCTCCTTTTGACTTATAGCAGTAATAATGTTTACTTTAAACTACTTAATTATTCTTAATACTCAATAGTAAGCAAATAGGTATTAATTTTGATTTCAAGCATATAAGTTTATAAATCCTATATTTATGGACAAGGAGTGAGTAGAATGAACAGGGTAGGGAAAGCTGATTTTGTTTCAGGGTTTGTACCTAATCATAATCATGGGTCAGTTGATTATACATCTGTCGATGCGGGCCATGTACATCAATGCTTAGATGTAACCTCTCCACCAATTCAAACGCAGGATGGGCATATACACTATACAGAAGGATATGTAGTATTTGAAGATGGACATACTCATTATTATAAGGCATACTCAGGGCCAGCTATTCCAGTTGGAGATGGAATGCATGTTCATTATTACGATTTTTATACAACAGAAGATAATGGACATAAGCATCGTATAAGAGGAGTAGATCAGCCTGCTCCAGGTAATAAATAGATAAAGGAAAGTTAACGTGTCAGCAGAATGTGAGCTTTTTCATTCTATATACTGTTTTTGAAAACAGTATATGTGGAATTTGAGTTGTTGTTTTTTGTTATAGTAAATATTACTAATTCATATACATAATATAGTATAAATGCTTTTAAGGGCATTAGGGGGGATTTTAATGACTAACGGGCAACAACAACCTATTCCTGGTCACTTTGTCATGGATACACAGCGGGCTATGTTGCTTCCGCCGGAATTGAAAGCTGCACCTTCTGAATCGTTAACAGAACAATTATTTATTGAAAGGTCCTTAACAGAAAATCGATTTTGGTTACGGATTATGAAGGAGCATGCGCTTTTTCTTGCTGACGGGTTTAATCGGAAAGATAAAAATCTAATTCAGCAAGCAGAACAGTTTTTTCAGCTTTTTGATCGACATTTACAAAAAGCATTCTCTATTCCTCAAACTGTTCAAGCAGTCAGGCAATTAAATGAAGAAAGTATTCAGCTCGTTTATGCGTTTCGAAATTATAAAAGAAACCTTTTAATTTTAATTATTAATTGTAAGGTAAGTGGTTTTAACTTTCCGTTATTAGTAGATCATATTGCACGAGAAGCGGAATATTTTATAAGAACACTTCAGAAATTTAATGAAGGAAAAATGGATCCAATTCAAGATGCGATAATTAGTGAAAATGTGTTTTGGCTCAGAATTATGATGGAGCACTCTCGTTTTATTGCCTCGTTGCTTGATCAATCAGAGCGGAATTTAGTTCATACTGCTTCAAAATTTGGTGATGATTTTGAAATTCTTCTTGGTCAAGCGAGGGATGTTGAATCTATGCTATATCAGAAACAACCAACGTATCCGATTATTGGAAAGATGAATAAAGATAGTGAAAATGCTACAGTTGAATTGAGGAATTTCAAAAAAGCTGGATTAGAGCTTATCCAAACATGTCAAATTAAAAGTGTAATTAATCCGTTATTAGCCGATCATGTTGTACGGGAAGCGGAGCATTTCTTATTTATGATTCATGTGTTGGAAGAAAGGTTGAAGCAAAAACAGGTGCAACAGTCGATGGGATAAGTGTTTTATTGCTATGAATAATATAGGGTGGAAAATGTATTGATCAGAGACTTCCTCTTAATAACATTAAATTTTTGTTATGAGAATACTAATATTTTAGCAAAAAAACGGTAAATCCCTAATGCGGGACGTATCGTTTTTTTGGTTGAATTTTTCTTTGTCTTGGTAGTCAAATTTCATCCATTTTAAATTATGAGAAACTATTATCTTTCTTTTCTATATGGGAATGATAGGATAAAAAGGATGGTGAAACATATGACAATTGATCGCATTTGTACGATTTGGACCAGCTAGTAACAATAAAGATGCTTTGACAGAATTAATAAACATAGGTTTATATTTGATGTGGAAATAAATTGTTATACGGACACTGTAGATCCTGATCGACAAATTATTCAATTTACAAGTGAAACATTAAAAAGTAATGTTTCAGAATCTGCATATCTGGGTGAAGAACGAGGAACATGCATGGCGATTATTCGAAAAGGTATGGATGGCAGTTATACATCTGCTGTTGTAGCGTTAGGGCATAATAATCCATAAAATAATTCATTTTACACGATTTTCCTTATGTAAAAATAAGAGGAGATCGTGTTTTTTATTATTAACGCAAATAATGATGGTGGTCATACAAGATTTCCATAAAATATCCAACAGTACCTTGCAATAAACAATAGTAAATGGTATATTATGGATAAGGTTAGTATCTTGCATTGAATAGTACTAATTGGAAAGGAGGATTATCTTTGAACGTCCAGTTTAAAAAAGGTGTGCTAGAACTATGTGTACTGGCACTTGTCAAACGAAAAGATTGCTACGGTTATGAGCTTGTTCAGCAAATCTCCAATAAATTTTTAATCTCAGAAGGGTCAGTATACCCGTTGTTACGTCGTTTAACAAAAGAGGGTTACTTTCAAACATATTTAAAAGAATCAACAGAAGGACCACCACGTAAATATTATCAATTAACAAATCAAGGAGAAGAGCAACTCCATTTACTTGTAACGGAGTGGCGTGATTTTGCTAAAGGAGTACAAGAAATTATTGAAGAGGTGTAATGAGATGAATAAAGAACAGTTTCTTCGAGAATTATCGGGACATCTTAGAAAGCTGCCAGAAGAAGAGAGAAAAGATATTTTATACGATTATGAAGAACATTTTCAGTTTGGATTAGAGGAAGGGAAGACAGAAGCAGAAATTATAAAAGGGCTTGGGTCACCAAAAGCTATCGCAAAGGAGATGTTGGCACTATATCGTTTTGATGAGATGAAAAAAGATCCGTCTGCTTCGAATATAACAAGAGCAGTGATGGCAGCGATTGGTCTTAGTTTATTAAACTTTATTATTGTGTTAGGTCCTCTAGTTGCAATCGTAAGTTTTATATTTTCCCTTTGGGTTGGAGGCGTGGTCTCAGTTGTGGCGCCGCTGCTAGTAGTGATTAAGATATTAACGGGTACATTCTTATGGCTTGATATATTTGTTTCTATTACATTTGTTGGAGTTGGACTATTGTTATGTATAGTTGCTTACTACTGTACAAAATGGTTTAAAAACTTTTGTGTAGGCTATGTCAATTGGAATCTCAAAATGATTAAAGGGGAATAGATGAGATGAAAAAGATATTGTTAGTAGCTGTCTCTTGTATCATCATTGGAGTTATTGGTATATCACAGACATATACAAAAGCAGTTGAGACGGCAGAACGTGGGGATAAAGAGAAGGTTATTAAAAATGAAGCAATCAAAAGTTTGGAAATTGATTTGGATGCTGGAGATGTTACGGTTCAAAAAGGAAATGATTCTTCTTTTTATATAAAACAATCAGGGAATATTGCAAAACAAAAAGTGAGTATTGATGAACAAGGGGATACGCTAAAGATTCAAGGTAAGGTAAAAAAAGGCCCTTCATTCGATTTTTCATTTTTATCTTTCGGGTTTAAAGCACCAGGGATAATAATCGTTGTTCCGGAACGTTCCTACCAAGATATAAAAGTAAGTTCTTCTGCGGGTGAGATAACAGTAAATGATATAAAAAGTGAACGTGTAGAAGCAACAACACTTGGTGGAGATGTAGAAATGGAGCGGGTGACAGCGAAGAAAGTAGAAGGGTCTTCAAAAGCAGGTGAAGTTAAAATGAAAAAAGTAAGTGGAAAAGTTGTAGCGAAAACAACAAGTGGAGATGTAGATATTGTAGATCATGATCCTAAATATGATTTAGAGGCAAGTTCAACTGCAGGAGAAGTTGATATTCGATTACTTCAGAAGCCTCAAGATGCGACTATAAGTGGGAAAACATTTGCAGGAGAAGTGGAGATTTTCAAAGAAGAAACGAAAAATGTAACATTAGGAAATGGTAGTGTAAAAATTAGCGGAAAAACATCTGCTGGAGACGTTACAATTGAATCGAATTAAAGAATAGACCAGTTTAACTGGTCTATTCTTTAATGTAAATCGCGGTATACACCGATTACTTTTCCGATAACAGAAACTTTATCTAAAAGGATCGGTTCTAAAGAAGAGTTTTCTGGTTGTAAGCGGAAATGATCTTTTTCTTTGTAAAAACGTTTTACAGTTGCTTCGTTATCTTCTGTTAAAGCAACGACGATTTCCCCATTGTATGCAGAATGTTGTTGACGAACAACAACTAAATCTCCATCCAGAATACCAGCTTCAATCATACTATCTCCAGAGATACGTAACATAAATACTTGATCTGCTCCAGCAACAACGCTTGCAGGAAGTGGAAAGTGTTCCTCGACACTTTCAACTGCTGTAATTGGTAAACCGGCTGTAACTTTTCCTACAATTGGGACTTGAACAACTGATTGTGTTTCTGTTTCGATTCTCACTTCTCCTAAAATTTCAATGGCTCTCGGTTTTGTTGGATCACGTCGAATATAACCTTTTTCTTCTAGACGTGATAAATGTCCGTGCACAGTAGAACTAGAAGCAAGGCCAACCGCTTGACCAATTTCACGTACGGAAGGTGGATAACCTTTTTCTTGTACTTTTAGTTTGATGAAGTCGAGAATGTCTTGCTGGCGTTTTGTTAACTTTTCCATGTTTTTTAACACCTCGTTTTCTTTCAATTTTCTTACTTATAAGTATAACATGCGAAAAAACATTCTACAAACATAAGTTCGAACAAAAAGACGATTTGTGATACACTAAAGGAAAAATCGAAATGAGAAAGAGGGTTTTAAAATGAATGCAATCATTTATGCCCGTGTAAGCACAACGAAAGAAGCGCAGGAAACATCATTATCACGCCAAAAAGATGAATTATTGCATTTAGCTGAGCGATATCAAATGAATGTTATAAAGGTGATTGAGGAGAAGGCAAGCGGTTATACGATTGAACGAGATGGTATATTAGAAGTGCTGGACATGATCCGAGATGAAGAAATTGATGTGCTTCTCATTCAAGATGAAACGCGGCTTGGAAGAGGGAATGCAAAGATTGCTTTAATGCACTGTTTACATAAAGAAGAGATCAAAGTGTATACACATACGCATAATGGGGAATTACAGCTTTCTGATTCGGATTCCATGGTTCTGGATATTATTGGTATAGTTGAAGAGTACCAGAGAAAGATTCATAATTTGAAGATAAAACGTGGAATGCAGAGAGCGGTAGAAAGAGGGTTTCGTCCAGAAAAAAACTTAAAAAACCGACATTTAAGTACAGGACGTGAAAAGAAAGAAGTGCCGATTGAAGAAATTGTACGTCTTCGTCGTAATGAATTAACATTTGAAGAAATTGCTGCAACGCTTCGTGGTTTTGGACACGATGTATCAAAAGCAACAGTACATCGCAGATACGTGGAATATACGAAGCAATTGCTTGATAAACAAGACTAACTATTGTATGATAATAATCAGTTTTAAGTAGAAAGGGGATTCGAGATGCTAAGTCACGAACTCATTGAACGCATTAATTTCTTAGCGAAAAAAGCAAAAGCTGAAGGATTAACTGAAGAAGAACAACGTGAGCGCCAATCGCTCCGTGAACAATATTTAAAAGGGTTTCGTCAAAATATGTTAAACGAATTAAAAGGCATTAAAGTCGTTAACGAAGAAGGTAAAGATGTTACACCGACGAAATTAAAAGCATTGAAAAAACAAGATAATACGAAGTTAAATTAAAAGATGGGCGTAGCCCATCTTTTTTGATTTTAATAGAATTGTTTATTTGATAACTTTCCAATTACGGTTGGTCGTCGCCTCAATTATTCCTCTTTCTAACATGTAATTCGCAATAAGTTCAGACATATCAATTGGTATATCTTTTATGATAGGCTTGTTTTGATACATAAAGTAATTCCCACCACCACTAGCGCGATAATTATTCATAACTACATCATATTCTTGATCTAGGTGAATGGGAGATCCGTTATATTGTAAGGAAACGACTCTTTCACCAACGGGTTTTGAAATGTTTAATATGTATGAAATTCCTTCCCACATATCGTAATTATAATGCTGTGGTTTTGGTGTAGTGTAAGCGGGATTTACAATAATATCTCCCTCGGTACTTAATGTGAAATATTCAGCAGATAGCTCAAGGGCTTCTTTTATATCTTTTCCTGTAATCCTTATGACCTTTAATGTATTTGGATAAATATAATTTGAAACAATATCTCTCATTGTAATATGTTTTGGAAAGCCAGAAGATTCATTATGAAATAGGCTTGTACAAGAGATATTGACTCCAGCTACTTCCATCTGCACTTTATTTATAAATTCGATAAAAGGATGGTCCTGTAAACGTGTTTGCATTGCATCATAAATCAACATATCTCCTATAATGGTACCGATAGGTTCGTCTAACCATTTTTGGGTTTGTTTTTCATAAGTAGATACGAGCGATAGGACTGTTCCATCTGCTGGGATGTCTTGGGCAGATAACAGTTCCGAATGGCAGTTCTTAATAATCCATCGATCTTTATTTTGTTGTAGTTTTACATGAACTTTCCCTAATGAATGACCGTTACATCCGGTTTGCAAAACTGTCACACCATTTACTTTTGTATTAGAAATATAGCGGTGTTGATGTCCAGTTAATAGGATATCGATTCCTTCTATTTCTTGACACATTACATATCCCTGATTTTCTCCTGTTAAAATTTCAGTCGGTTCTCCAGTTTGTAAGTCACGTTCAAAACCACCATGATATGCTACGATTAGTAAATGTGGTTGTTCCTGTTCACGAATGTAGGAAACCCATTTTTTTGTTGACTCTAGCGCATCTTCAAATAGTAAATCTTTAATATGGTGTGGCTGCTCCCAATTCGGGATGTAATGTGTTGTAGCTCCCAAGATAGCGATTTTTACATTAGGATGTATGTGTTTAATGATATAAGGTTTCCCAAAGTAAGGATCCTTTGTATGTTTATTTAAAATATTTGCGGATAGATAAGGCGTATTCGCATTTAATATAGCTTTGTTTAATACATCCATTCCATAGTCGAACTCGTGATTTCCGATAATGGCCGCATCATAACCAATGTAATTAGCGATAAGGGACATTGGGTTGTTTTTATGCTGCATATATTTAGCGTAGTAATACGTGAATGGAGTTCCTTGTATAAAATCGCCGTTATCGATCACAATTACATGTTCGTGCTGGTTACGCTCTTGTTTGATACGGGTTGCGAGTTTGGCTAATCCTATTTCTGCCGTTTCGTTATTTTGATAATGAATTGGATAAACCGTACCGTGTATATCGCTCGTTAGTAGAATGTTTATATTAACACTGTTGTTCTTATTCAATCTTATCAACCTTCTTTATTGTTAGCTTATGATAAATCATTACAAATAATCTAGATTTATTTTTGTTCATATTTATATGAGGGAAGTTTCAGGGAGGGCTAATACCCTATGAGGTGGTAGGGTGTTTCATTTTTATAAGAATTTGTTCTTATATAGTAATAAGAACTTGTTTTGTAGTGAACCCTCCAAAAATATATGAACCAGACCCTGAAATTATTAAAACGTACACAAATATAGATGAAATAAATAATTGGGTTACTATTCCAAAAGAAACGAAAGAAATTACGATATATGTAAAAGCGAGACATACAGAAACTGTGCTATTTTGGCTTGTTCCAACTGGGACAGGTGCATGGAAAGAAAGACAATTAATTGGATATGATATTGATGGAAGTGATGGATGGTCTGTGAAATGGAATGTAAGTCAGCAAATGTTACATCATCATATAAGCGTACAAGCTCTTGGGGTTACATCAATAAGCAGTGATTCAATTAATGTTTATACAGAATATAAATGAAGGATACCTTTTGCATTTTAGAATTTAATTTTTTATCGAGCGTAGTGCTCAGATATAAAAATGTTGATTTTTTCTAAATAAAGCTGGAATAAAAGAAATAGCAGTTGCTATAAATAAAGAAATAATAGCGATAAGAAACAAGAGAATTGCAATGAGACTATATAAATAGCCTAATCCTTCACTTGTTATCATTATACCTCGATCAAAATATAGTATGCTGAACGTGCCAATGGAGAGAATAAGCATGACAACACCTGGGATGTATTTATAAGGTGACTTTAATTTTACTGAAAGGTAAATAGAACTAATTGTAATAAGGGAAAAAACAATTAAAAAGGTGTAGGAAGCTACTTGTTCACTCATCATTTCTCCTCCCGCAGTTTTTATTTGATATATACGATGAAAATCAATATATATTCATTTCTATTATATATGTTGTGAATAAATGGTAAATAGAGGAGTGGTATGGAGGGGCAGAATATTTGCTAAAGATTCTTATGAGCTGCGTATGGAAATACAGATAATTCCCTTTATTATCAATAAATGAACAATAAAAAAGTATAGCAGATTGAAACCCTATACATTGTGAAATTTAGTATGTTTTTTGAACAAATTCGAAAAAACATCAACATATTTGTCGATACATGTTGTATAATC
The DNA here is from genome assembly GCF_022625245.1 of Bacillus sp. TL12. Classification (NCBI taxonomy): domain Bacteria; kingdom Bacillati; phylum Bacillota; class Bacilli; order Caryophanales; family Bacillaceae; genus Bacillus; species Bacillus sp. TL12. The sequence continues at coordinate 8,992 of NZ_JAJJBY010000008.1, forward strand.
TTGCGTGGGAAGATATCATATAAATGTGTAAAACGTTTACTAATATAAGCGAAGGGAAGAATAGCATGTCACATTCAATCGAACAACTTTCTATCAACACGATTCGCACATTATCCATCGATGCGATTGAAAAAGCAAACTCTGGTCACCCAGGAATGCCAATGGGTGCAGCACCAATGGCTTATACATTATGGACGCAATTTATGAAACACAATCCAAATAACCCAACGTGGTTTAACCGCGATCGTTTCGTACTATCTGCAGGTCATGGTTCAATGTTATTATATAGCCTACTTCATCTGTCTGGTTACGACGTAACAATGGATGATTTAAAGAATTTCCGTCAATGGGGAAGCAAAACTCCAGGACATCCTGAGTATGGTCATACAGCAGGCGTAGACGCAACAACTGGCCCACTTGGACAAGGTATTTCGACAGCGGTTGGTATGGCGATGGCTGAGAGACATTTAGCGGCGAAATATAATCGCGATGCATACAACGTAGTTGATCATTATACATACGCAGTTTGCGGTGATGGCGATTTAATGGAAGGCGTTTCTGCTGAAGCATCTTCATTAGCTGCTCACTTAGGATTAGGTCGACTTGTTGTATTATACGATTCTAATGATATTTCATTAGATGGTGATTTAAATCGTTCATTCTCTGAAAGTGTAGAAGATCGTTATAAAGCATACGGTTGGCAAGTAATCCGTGTTGAGGATGGAAACGATGTTGAAACAATTGCTAAAGCGATTGAGGAAGCGAAAGCTGACGAAAAACGCCCAACGCTAATTGAAGTAAGAACAACAATTGGTTTCGGTTCTCCAAACAAATCAGGAAAATCTGCTTCACATGGTTCGCCGCTTGGTGTTGATGAAACGAAATTAACAAAAGAAGCATATGCTTGGTCAGCTGAGCAAGACTTCCATGTACCAGAAGAAGTATATGATAACTTCCGTAAAACAGTACAAGATGCTGGTGAAACAGCACAAGCTGAATGGAATACAATGCTTGGCGAATATGCACAAGCATACCCAGAATTAGCAAATGAATTACAAGCAGCAATGAAAGGTCTTCTTCCAGAAGGTTGGGATAAAAACTTACCAACTTATGAATTAGGATCAAAAGCAGCAACACGTAATTCTTCAGGTGCTGTAATTAACGCGATTGCTGAAGCTGTACCATCATTCTTTGGTGGATCTGCAGACCTTGCTGGTTCTAACAAAACATACATGAATAACGAAAAAGACTTCACAAGAGCTGACTACAGCGGTAAAAATATTTGGTACGGTGTACGTGAGTTCGCAATGGGTGCAGCAATGAACGGTATCGCACTTCATGGCGGTTTAAAAACTTACGGTGGTACGTTCTTCGTATTCTCTGATTACTTACGCCCAGCAATCCGCTTAGCGGCGTTAATGCAATTGCCTGTAACATATGTGTTTACACATGACAGCATCGCTGTTGGTGAAGATGGCCCAACACATGAACCAGTTGAGCAGTTAGCGGCGCTTCGTGCAATGCCAAACGTATCGGTTATTCGTCCTGCTGATGGTAACGAGTCTGTTGCAGCTTGGAAATTAGCTTTAGAATCTACAAGTACTCCAACTGCATTAATCTTAACTCGTCAAGATCTTCCAACATTAGAAGGCGCGAAAGACGATACGTATGAAAAAGTTGCAAAAGGTGCGTATGTAATTTCTGCAAGCAAAAAAGAAACTGCTGATGTAATCTTACTTGCAACTGGTTCTGAAGTAAGCTTAGCAATTGAAGCGCAAACAGCATTAGCAGCAGATGGAGTTGACGCGGCTGTTGTCAGCATGCCATCTATGGATCGCTTTGAAGCACAATCCGCTGAATATAAAGAATCTGTATTACCAAAAGCAGTAACGAAACGTTTCGCAATTGAAATGGGTGCTACTTTCGGATGGCACCGTTACGTTGGTCTTGAGGGTGATGTACTAGGGATCGATACATTCGGTGCTTCTGCTCCTGGTGAAAAGATCATGGAAGAGTATGGATTCACTGTAGAAAATGTTGTTCGTAAAGTAAAAGAAATGCTTTAATGATTTGTGAAAAATCTCTCCGGCATGGAGAGATTTTTCTATGTAAATGAGTTTATTCGACAGAAAAAGTTTTTTCTTTCTCCGCAGTCAGACAATCATTGCATGTTTTCTTTTATATAATGTAGAGAAAAAGGTTGTCCAGAGCGGGAGGGAAAGCATGAAAACGTATGAATTGTATTTAATTCAAGAAGATATTGCGAAGGCGTACTTTGGTCGGGAGTATTTGTTTTTCGATTTATTTGCTCGATTTTCAGAATCTGGTTCCCTTTCGGAAAAGAAAGTGTTATATAAGCAGATGATGTATATTACGATGCCATTACAAGTAATGAAAATTCACCATAAATTAGAACAAGTTCTACGCAGTTTTGGAAAGTATAATCGAACACATCGTACACATATGCTTTATACTGGGGCAGAATATGGCGAAATAACGGTGAAATCACAATATATTCAAATGAGTACATCTGGAAATGTTTCGATGGAAACGACTTTCTTTGAAGTGCTTAGGAAATGCGAATTAACATTTTTAGCGATGGATTATGAAAATAAAAAGTATGGTTGGCTCAATCCTCTGAAACAAGCACGGACATATGTGTAAAAAATGTCGAATACAATCTTGTCTTATTGAAAAGGTTTTAGTACACTGTAAGGTAGACAACATGAAGGAGGAAAATATATGTCAATTTGGGTAGTTGTTCTAGTGGGCGTATTAGCACTAGTAGCAGGCGTGGCGTTAGGATTTTTCATCGCCCGCAAATATATGATGAATTATTTACAAAAAAATCCACCAATCAATGAGCAAATGTTAAAAATGATGATGATGCAAATGGGACAGAAACCTTCCCAAAAGAAAATCAATCAAATGATGAGCGCAATGAACAAACAACAAATGAAATAAGCGCTAAAGGGGCACTCGATCAGAGTGTCCTTTCCTTTTGGAAAACTTTAGTGTTTAAAACTTTTAAAAATTCTGCATTTTTGATAAACTGAAAACATCGCTCATTTCAAGGGAGGGGGATATAATGAAAGTATTTTTTAATTTAGCATGGTTTTTTAAACAAGAAAAACGGGCGTACATAACGGGGATTATTTTGTTGTTTGGTGTAGCACTTCTTGAACTGGTGGCACCAAAAGTAATTGGAATTGTTGTAGACGAAATTAACAACCAAACGTTAACATCTGAAAAGCTGTTACAGTGGGTTGTTCTTTTAGTGGTTGTCGGGATTACAATGTATATACTACGTTACATATGGCGTATTATGATTTTTGGATCTTCTTTAAAGCTCGCGCGTCAATTACGAAAGAAATTATATGAGCATTTTACAAATATGAGTCCATCTTTTTATCAATCACATCGTACAGGGGACTTAATGGCACATGCAACGAATGATATTCAAGCAATTCAACAAACAGCTGGAGCGGGCGTTTTGACACTTGTGGATTCGTTAGCTGTAGGTGGATGTGTACTCTTGGCTATGGGGTTTACAATTAGTTGGAAATTAACGTTAATAAGTTTAATTCCAATGCCAATTGTAGCAATTTCTACTAATTATTATGGTACTTTACTGCACAAACGTTTTCATAAAGCACAGCAAGCGTTTTCTGAAATCAACGATAAAGTACAAGAAAGTATGAGCGGGATGAAAGTGATTCGTTCACTCGGTCAAGAAAAAGAAGATTTACAAGCATTTCGAAAGAAATCAGAGGATGTTGTACATAAAAATATGTTAGTTGCGCGCATTGATTCATTATTTGATCCAACAATTTCTCTTATTGTTGGTTTTTCATTCCTAATCGCTGTGTGTTATGGCTCGCTATTAGTTGTTCGTGGAGAGCTGACAGTTGGTGAGTTAATTACATTTACAACATATTTAGGGACGCTCGTTTGGCCGATGCTTGCATTTGGTTGGCTGTTTAATATTATGGAACGCGGCCGTGCTTCATACGACCGTGTGGAAAAAATATTGTCTCAAACTTCAGATGTTGTGAATAGAGAGGGAGCGGTAAATAAAGAGGCAAGTGGTGATATAACATTTGCGATTGATGCATTTTCTTATAAGAAAGATGAAACCCTCAATTTAGAAGATATTCATTTCACTTTGAAAAAAGGTGAAACATTGGGTATTGTTGGCCGCACAGGTGCAGGGAAAACGACGTTATTAAAATGTTTAATCAGAGAATATGATCATTTTAATGGCTCGCTGCTAGTTGGAGGAAAAGATATTCGTGATATGACGCTTCATGGTATTCGCTCTGCTATTTCGTATGTTCCTCAAGACCATTTTCTTTTTTCAGCAAGTATAGGTGAAAATATTGCATTTGGAAAGGCAGATGCTACATATAAAGAAATTGCATGTGCTGCTGATATAGCTTGCATTCATGATGATATTGTTCAATTTCCAGAAGGGTATGATACAGTAGTAGGCGAACGAGGGGTATCATTATCAGGTGGACAAAAACAAAGGATCTCTATCGCGCGTGCATTACTAACGAATGCTGAAATTTTAATTTTAGACGATTGTTTATCTGCAGTGGATGCAAAGACAGAGGAAACCATTTTAACAGCGTTGAAACGAGAAAGAGAGCAGAAAACAACGATTATTACAGCACACAGATTAAGTGCGATTCAACACACAAATCTTATTCTTGTTGTTGATGAAGGGAAAATTGTAGAGCGTGGAACACATGAACAGCTAATGGGGCAAGAAGGTTGGTATAAAGAGATGTATGAAAGCCAGCAGTTAGAAGCGTTAGTTGAGAAGGGAGGCATATAATGGCTGAGAAAAAAAGAAGCGATTTATGGCGATTACTTTCTTATATGAAACCATATAAAGGCTTATTGTCATTGGCATTTCTATTTCTAGTTGGTGCAACTGTTACAGAAATGATGGGTCCGTTTTTAATTAAGCAGTTTTTGGATGAACATTTAGTTCCGCATAACTTTGAACAATCAGCACTTGTAACCCTATTTGTTGTATATATAGTTGCTCATTTATTAAAGGTTTTATTTACGTATTTAAATTTATTATATTTCCAAAATATTGCGTTCAAAATTGTGCAAGACATGCGGGTTGAAGTGTATGAACATGTACAAAGGTTGTCACTAAGCTTTTTTGATCGCACGCCAATTGGTACTCTCGTATCTCGCATTACTAATGATACGGAAGCAATTAAAGATTTCTATGTGAGTGTGTTATCAACATTTGTAAAAAATGTGGTGTTCCTAATCGGGATTTTGGTGGCAATGTTTTTACTTGATGTGAAGCTTGCTTTATGTTCTCTTATATTAATCCCAATTATGTTTACAATTATGGCGATGTATCGCCGGAAAAGTTCCGTTTTTTATTTAGAGCTTCGGAATCAATTAAGTATTTTGAATGCGAAGCTCAATGAATCGATTCAAGGAATGAATATTGTGCAAGTATTTCGCCAAGAAAAACGGATGCGAAAAGAATTTGAAGAAGTGAATGATAAGCATTACGGTGCTGGACGCCGTACATTAAAATTAGATGCGTTATTTTTACGTCCAGCAACAGACCTTGTTCATATTATGGCTATCGCTTTAGTGCTTGCATTATTTGGTATTAACGCCTTGAATAGTCCGGTTGAAGTCGGTGTATTATATGCTTTTGTTAACTATATTCATCGCTTTTTCCAACCTGTAAATGAAATGATGATGAAACTTTCCTTTTTCCAGCAAGCGCTGGTTTCTTCGTCTCGTGTCTTTCATTTGATGGATGAAAAAGATTTAGCGCCTGTTCAACAAGGGAATGGAGAACCAAAAGTAGATGAAGGAGAAATTGAATTTAAAGATGTTACATTTTCTTACGATGGAAAGCGTGATGTTTTAAAAAATGTATCTTTCCATGTGAAACCTGGGCAAACAGTAGCTTTTGTTGGGCATACTGGAAGCGGGAAAAGTACAATTATGAACTTATTGATGCGTTTTTATGATATTAAGTCGGGTAATATTTTAATAGATGGTGCAAACTTAGAAAAATTTGAAGAGCAGGAAATTCGAAAGAGAATTGGACTTGTACTTCAAGATGCATTCTTGTTTGCTGGAAATGTAAAACAAAACATTCGTATGTATAATGAAAGTATTACTGATGAAGAAGTAGAGGAAGCAGCACGGTTTGTGCAAGCGAATACGTTTATTGAAAAGCTACCAGAGAAGTATGATACAGAAGTAGTAGAACGTGGAGCTGCATTCTCAAGTGGACAAAGGCAGCTGATTGCTTTTGCGAGAACAATTGCGACAAATCCGAAAGTGTTAGTATTAGATGAAGCAACAGCAAATATTGATACAGAAACGGAAGAAGCAATTCAAACAGCACTGCAGCGCATGAGAAAAGGGAGAACAACAATTTCGATTGCGCACCGCTTATCTACTATTCAAGATTCTGATCAAATCTTTGTTATGCATGATGGAGAAATTGTAGAGAGAGGAACACATCAAGAGTTACTGAGTAAGCAAGGATTGTATTACAATATGTATTTACTTCAGAATAAAGGAAGCCTTCAGAAAGCCTTGTAGTATTGAGGTTTTGAAGGCCTCTTTTTTTATTTTTTTTAAAATACCTCTATCTCTGTAATTTCTGTTACACCCCACATACTGAATTCGTAGTGATACTCTGTTCGTTCAATACATACACCAAATTCTAAATTATCGCCAACTAATATAAAATCTGTGAGTTTTTGTTGAGAAACATTTGTACTATGGATGAATGAAAGGAATTAAGGCACATAGGAAGAATATCGTTTATAAAGAATAAGGCGATGCGGTCAAACTATCCTACTCATTAATTGAATAAATATGACCTTTAGAAATTTTAGAAGAATATGAGACTTGGAAATTATAGCAGTTATTGTATTGCAATAGTATAGCAACCTATAAACTCTACGTCATCTTTTAAAAAAAGGAGGGTATTTATTATGCAAGCGTTGTTTAAAAGATGTATGGTATTGATTGCTTCCTTCATTTTACTATTTACTTCTTTTAGTGGAATTGCAACTGCTGAGACAAATATTACGCCAATTTATAGTGGAATGCTTCCACCGAAAGAAGCATTTAATCCAGGAGATTGGTTTTTAGGTGAGAAGCCTTTAAATTATGATGAAAATAGGCCGCCGCTTGTTTTTGTACAAGGAAGAAATGGAAGTGCAGATAGTTGGTATGGAAAAACAGTTTATCACGATGTAAACGACATGTATGATTATGCTTATCGTGCGGGATATCAAACTGTGTTTGTTCAACTATACGATGCAGCTGGAAAGGGGTCTGCTAGTCAGTGGGACAATGGTAAATTGTTGGCTGCAAAGTTAGAAGAGATTTATAATCATTTTGGTAAAAAAGTGAATATTGTGGCTCACAGTAAAGGTGGAATTGATACCCAAGCAGCTCTCATTCAATACGGTGCGAATCGTTTTGTAGGAAAAGTTATTACACTAGCTTCGCCGCATTATGGGTCAAATTTAGCAGACTTATCCTATAGTTGGTGGGCGGGATGGCTGGCTTCATTACTCGGACAAAGAGACGATGGCACGTATTCTTTACAAACAGGTGAAATGGCACAATTTCGTTCTGTAATAGATAACAATCCGAACGCTAAATTAAATCGTTACTATACAGTTGCAGGTACAAGTTGGGGACCGATTTTCTCAGCTTTATCTTTAGGTGGGTTATATCTTTCCGCGTATGGATCTAATGATGGTTTAGTAAATGAATGGAGTACAAAATTACCGTATGGAACACATTTGTTTACTGATTCTAGATTTGATCATGATGATATAAGAAAAGGTTCAGCTGTCTTTTCTCGAATTGAATCGTATTTACGTACGTCGACTGCTACATCCGTTCCTTCTTATACTTTAAATCATAATAGGGAATTTGTTGATAATTTAAATACTACATCTAATCAAACCATTTTAGGTGGAGAACTGGAGCCGAATAAATGGATTGATCAAACAATTGCGATAGATGCAAAAACTGAAGGCGTTATCTCTGTGTTAACAGCATCTTCAGAAGTGAAAATACAACTTATTTCTCCGTCGGGCAAAGTATATACGAATGAAGATAGTAAGTCTACGGTAGGAGATGAAACTTCCTATTTTAAGGGTGCGTCCATTCGAACATTTAAAATTAATCAAATGGAAATCGGGGAATGGCATGTTAAAATAATGACATCGCATGAAAAAGATGCTTATATGGTTGTTAGTGAGTACCAACAAGAAGCACCGTTTACTTTGAAAATGCCAGGGAAAATTAAAACTAATAAGGCTGAATTTCAATTGAAATCATCTACTAAAGAATCCATAAAACAAGAGAATCTTTCTCTCAATGTACGAGTTGTTGATCGAGAAGGGAACTTAGTATCTCAATCGAATCAGCTGCAAAAGTTTGATGAAAATACGTTCACAGGCTCTTTGCATCATATTAAAAAATCAGGCGTATATAATGTGACGATTGATATTAAAGGTATTAACCCAGGAGGGAAAGCTTACACTCGTACGATTGTGCGTTCTGTGTACATTGAAAAATAAACTGTATTTGCAAAAACAGTATATTTTAAGACCCGCTATATGCTGCTATTCTTTTTAAAAAGATGTGGAGATAATGGTAAGAAGACTGTAAATGCTTTGGTCTAAGTACAGCGTAATAAAGGTTTATGAAAAATCTCCTATAGGATGGTATGTTTTTACTTTACAATAGAGGAAGCTTTCGGAAAATCTTGTAATGTTGAGGTTTCGAGGGCTTCTTTTTTATGATTGATTCTCTTTAAGTTATTGACTCCTTCTTTTCTTTCATTTATTACAATGTCATTAAGTAGTGTAATCCCTAGAATAATTGGATAACATTTTCCTTATTCAAATTTATATAGATAAATGGTGGGAAAGTCTGTGAATTATTACACCATTAATGTTTAATGTGATTTCTTCTTCAATTAGTTCGTCAATTCTTTCTACACAGGCTAAATATTTTATCCCGCATTAACGGACAGTAACACTCCCACCTCAAAATTCAGCGAAAGCAAAGAAGTTAGGTGGGAGTGTTACTGTCCGTAAAAGCTCGATTGGTGAGGGCTAATAATCAGTGGGGGATGAGGAAAATCCCCCACTGATTAAAGTTTCACTTTATATACTTTCCTTTTGTCGTGAATAATCTGGAGGATAACTTGTTCATTTTTTATTGTAAATAAAGTATGCAAAATGTATCCAAATTTACAGAGCGTTATTATAATACGTAGTATAATAGATTAAAAATGATAGTAAAAGTTTAGATAATATTTGATTAAGCTATAAAGGAGAAAAAAGATGGAATACATACTTATATGTGTCATTTTAGCATTATTAGCTGGAGTGTTTGTATTGTTTTATAAGAACAAACAACTACAATCAGAGAACCAACAAGTAGAATTTGAAAAGGCAAAGTCAATAGAAAACTATCAAACTGAGATAGCTGCAACTGTAGCAGATTATGAAGAAAAGCAGGAGACATTAAAAAACGTAGAACGTAAAAAGTATAATAATTTAAAAGAGAGTGCAGCTAGAGAAGTAGAAAACATGAGAGTGATGAAGAATCAATTAGCGATGCAGCATAGTAAAGAGCGTAGTGAAATGCAACAGAAATATAACAACGAGATACATGTGCTGCAAAATCTAATTACAGAGTTAAGAACGTATTCTAAAAATGGTGAAGAAATGAATACACATGAAATATTACATTATATGAAAAGAGGATTTGTTCAGCAAGGAATCATAAATGAAGATGAATTATATATTATCCCAAATGCATTTCTTCCCAAGGTACATAGTAGAAATGGGAATAAAATGGAGTATGCTCGAGTTGATCATATAGTGCTATCGACAACAGGAATATATGTAATTGAGACTGCCGAGTGGCAAGGAAGAATGATACACGGATTGACGAAAGAAAATGCAGGGGTATATTCATTTATAATTGATGAGATTGGTAAATATCAAAATGAATATGAGAAGGAAGAAACATTTGTTTTTATGAAAAAGGGAGATTCAATGACTCTAATGATAGAAAACTTAGGGAATCCTGTCTATAAAGCAAAACATCTTGCAACAATCTTATATGATTATTTGAAAGAGATTAATCCGCAAGCTCTAAAAGAGGAAGTTAAGCCAATTGTATATTTCGGAAATGAGACAAATGGAAGTGGCAATGAAATGATCGATCTTTCCAATGAAGTACTGCCGAGGTTGAATGATAGAGAACAACTCGTTACGTATTTTAGAAATGAAAGATTGGAAGGAAAAGTACTATATACAGTGCAAGAATTACGAGAAATAAAAGAAATGTTCAAGCGTATGGAGGATGTGCAAGTGTAAAAGAATATGGTAAGGTGGTTTTTATGGGGAAATATAGAGATTTTTTATTGTGGGCAACATTGTATGTGTATGTTTTTTTATATTTGTTTATATATATCGCTTTCATATTCATCATTGGCATGGCGCATTCGTCTTACACGATTGTGAGTGTTTTAGCAGTATTAGTTCCGTTTATTTTTTTATTAGTTCTTCAGCGAATTGTTTTACATTTTTCTAGTAGTAATAATAAGAGGAAATGCAAGGATATTATAATTGTGGGAACAGTATTCTTTAGTATTTGTATCGTACAATTAGGGGTAAATGAGTATAATTCGAAGTTTCATGCAGATAGATGGTTGAAAAATGAACAGAAACGAGTATATATGGTAGATGATCTTCTAGGTAAACATAAACTAATGGGAAAAACTAAGAAAGAGATTATACAATTGTTAGGAAAACCAACTGAAACAAAACGTTTTGAGGAAATGAATCAAATAGTTTATTACCTTGGAGATGAAAGAGGATTTATTCCGATAGATAGTGAATGGCTTATTCTTCAATTTGATGGTGATGATAAGGTGGTAGAGTATAAGGTATATAAAGATTGAAATAAAAAGCAGAAGACCATTATGAGCTAGGGTCTTCTGTTTTTTTGTTAATTAGTGTAAAAATAAGTAAAATAATAGAAGTTCCTGTCTGTACGAATTGGGGGAATTTCGTTATACTTTAAACTAGTTTAGTAATCTAGAAGTTTATTAGCTTACTAAATAACTTTTATTATGTTAGAAAAGGAGGTCAGTTAACACGAAATGATTCAATACATAACGTGTTAAACAATTATCATGAAAAAAGGAATTTATAATGTTTTAGCAATGTCAATTGCACTTCAAGTTGTAATGGTGCCAGCTTCTTCATTTGCAGCTCCAGTAGAAAAAACGGTAGGAGTAGCCACTCATGACCAAGCTTTGAAAAGTATTGAGGAACATATGAAAGAACATATGGATCAAGACATCGAAAGTGAAGTGCAAGGAGAATTTCTTGTACACATTATAAAATCGACTCCTTTATACGATTCTGTTGATTTACAGCATGCAACAGGTGCAGAGCTTTCTGAACAAGTAATTAAAGCTTCGAAACGAAAAGGAAATGCATACTATGTACAAACTTCATCTGGAGCAGGATGGATACATAATAGTGATAATAATGTAGAAATTCGGGACGTTTATGCGCTATCTAATAGGAATCTAGTCATCAATGAAGAAACCTTTATATACTCTTCGCCATTTGATGCGTTTAAAGAAGAAACTGTATTGCAGCCTCAAACAATTGTAGCAATTTCACAAGCAGGAGATTGGTTCCAAGTTCAAACAGCCGAAGGAATAAAATGGATTCATTCACCATCTGCAAAATTTGAAGGTACGAAAGCATCTATCCTTTCAAATGAGGCGCCTGTTCGTAAAAAGAGAGAGGCTATCATGTATGCAGAGCCAGGAACATTAAATACAGGGAATATATATGGTGTAACATTTAAAGAATGGATCATTCCAACAGGGAATGAGAATATTCGTCCTGGTTATGCGATGGTCCCGAAATATATTACAATTCATGAGACGGCTAATCCAGATGTGGGTGCAAATGCTCAGAAGCATGGACAATATTTATATAATCAAGCAACATCAAATGTTGAATCCGGAACATCATGGCATTTCACCGTAGATGATAAAGAAATTTATCAGCATCTCCCAGTAAATGAAGTAGGATGGCATGCAGGCACTAAGCAAGGAAATCAGGAATCTATCGGAATTGAAATCGCAGTAAATGAAGATGGGAACTATGATAAAGCGGTTGAAAATGCTCGTAAATTAGCTGCATACTTAATGGGTGAATTAAATATTACTTTAGAAAATGTGAAAAAACATCAATATTGGTGGGGGAAAAACTGTCCGGCCATTATGATTCAGCGCGGGGATTGGGACGCTTTCTTAAAAGGAACGAAAGCGTATTATGATGCGAATCATAAAGATGATATTACAGGTGGATGGTATGAGAAGGATATTCGTGAATTAGCTGCAAAAGGAATCATGCAAGGAGATGGAAAAGGTTCGTATTGGCCTAACCGTGTTGTAACACGTGGAGAATTTGCGACTCTAATTTCTAGATCACTACAATTACCAAAGGGTAAGTCGACATTTACAGACTTAGGTACAACACATTCATCATTAGTAGATGGTATTAATAGCGCAGCTAGTGCTGGAATCATTAATGGACGTGGGAATAATATTTTTGCCCCAAATGATACGATTACGCGTGATGAAGCAGTTATTATGATTGATCGTGCATTAAAATATAAAGGAATTACTGGACCATTAGTATCATTACCATTTACTGATCAAGACTTGGCATATGATAAACAAGCTGTGCAGCGTGTTTATGGATTAGGGATTGTAAAAGGAAATGAAAAGAATGAGTTCTTACCAAAAGGTACAGCAACTCGTGCAGAGTCGGCAGCGTTTTTAAATAGAATGCTACATGTGATAGAGGGAAAATAGTAGGAAATAAAAAAGCACTTGCGAGTGCTTTTTTATTTTTTTCAATATGCTACAAAAAGGAATCGTATATTCTTTATGGAATAAGGAATGAAAATGGCAGGTGAAGTGTATATATAGATGCATTGGAACAATTTCATAATTTTATATCCCAGTTCCATGACGAAATATTACTGATAAAAGGTAGGAGTATTAAGTAATAAGAATGAAAAGGAGGTAAAACGGTGAAGGAAATACCGACTGAGGTCCTGAGTAAGGAATTGATGGAAAGAGAAGGGGTTATATCTATTACAGTTAAAGAATTTGAGAAAATTGAAGTAGCTGGAGTAGTGGTATCGGGACCAGCTGTGATTTTAATTAATCAAGATTAACTGAGTATAGTACATATGATGAATATAGAAAAATAGTAAAAGCATCCTGTGTGGATGCTTTTTTATTTGCTTAAAAAAAGAAATATATTGGATAATAGAGCTATTGGAGGGAAAGAAAATGGCTATTATTATTACAATGTTTCTAATGGGGGTTTTATTAGGTTTTGTGGGAGCAGGTGGAGCAGGCTTTATTATTGCAGTGCTCACACTCGTATTTCATGTGCCGATTCATACAGCGGTTGCAACATCATTAACAGCAATGGCATTTACAACACTTTCTGGAGTTATAAGTCATTACCGAGAAAGAAATGTTGTCGTGAGAATTGGCTGTGTTGTAGGGGGATGTGGTGCAATTGGGTCATTATATTGGATCTAAACTTGGTGCTGTGATTCCTGCGCATCTTCTTCATTGGTTTACAGCTGGAATGCTATTTTTATCAGCAATATTCATGTTAATTCGTTTGTTTTTTGTGCAAAATCATAGGGAGTTGTCTGCTAGTTTGTCGGATCAGTTAACGCCATCTGTACTAGGGAAAGGAGCTCTGTTAGGAGTTGTAACTGGGATGTTAGCAGGAGCATTTGGAATTGGTTCAGCACCTTTTATTCAGATAGGGTTAATGGTATTACTTGGTTTATCAATTCGTCAATCTGTAGGGACTACAATGTTTGTTATTTTACCAATTGCAATTGGTGGAGGAATTGGATATACTTCGGCAGGATATTTAGATTATATGTTATTAATGCAAGTATTAGCTGGAACAATGCTCGGAGCATATATAGGAGCAAAGTTTACAAATTACGCACCTCGTATGATTTTGAAATTTTCGATGATTATGACCCCTATTTTGGCTGGATGTATGTTATTAATAGAATAGAAGACGAACTGCTGAGGGGGAGGGAGAGGTGTGTCTGTTCATTTTCATAAACTGTTATGTGTAAGTTTTTGGATTGCATTACTTATATCTGGAATATATCCAAAAGATCCCTTTACATGGTTTTTAGAGGTCACGCCTGCAGTTATTTTAGTACTCGTTTTAATGATTACATATCGAAGTTTTCGATTTACAACGTTCACATATGTATGGGTTTTTATTCATATGTTAATATTGCTCATTGGGGGACATTATACATACGCAGAAGTACCACTATTCAATTATTTTCGTGATACTTTTGATTTAGAAAGAAATTACTATGATCGTGTTGGGCATTTTATGCAAGGATTTGTTCCGGCATTATTAACAAAGGAAGTACTTATAAAGGTAGTTGGAATTCAAAAAAAGGATGGTTAGAACTACTTGTAATATCAGTTTGTTTAGCATTTAGCGCGTTATATGAGTTGCTAGAGTTTACAGTTGCAAAACTAACGGAGAAAGGAGCAGAAGCATTTCTTGGAACGCAAGGAGATGTTTGGGATACACAGTGGGATATGACACTTGCGTTAATTGGAGCAATATTAGCAATAGTAGTTTTCCGTGATAAGAAAACTATATAGTAATTTATTAATATGTTTTACGTATGAATTATGTAAGTAATTCATATTTCCCACATAAAAGGATTTGCTATAATATAATGAGTGTAACGTTCGAGTATTCGACGTATTACTAGTATTATATCCCTATCCCTTTTCTAAAAATGCGAACAAGTTTTGCCCTATTCTATTCAAGTTTAATTGTATAGAAATATATTGTTCGATGCCCATTATGGAACGTACATAATGGGAAATCCCGATCCTTAAAGAGGATGCCCCTAATCTTCATGTGAAAATATGATCGGATAGAGAAAGCTGACCAATGTATATGGTCAGCTTTCTTTTTTGTGTAAAAATAATTCTTCGGTAATTTCCGTTTGTAATAGCAGTGTTTTTCCAAAGCGACGTTTGCATTCATCTCTTACTTTTTGAATGGCAAGTGCATGAGAAGTGGCAGACACGGTGACAGTTGCTTGCCGAGATTTTCGATTTTCTTCACAAAAGACACACTCTACAACATATTTAGAGATCATACTCTCATCCTTCCGCTTGAATTTCTAGGAATGAGTTGTCTTTGAAGTTGATATAATCTTTCGTTACAAATTTAGCATTTTCCTCTATTTTCAAGGAGAAGAATAGGGGAAGAAAGAATATTAGCTATGGGAGGAGAGACACATGAAAAGATGGATTGGAGCGGCAGCAATATGTATGAATGAAAAAAATGAAATTTTGATGGTATTACAAGGAAAGAAAGATGAACCGAAAAGTTGGTCAGTACCAAGTGGTGGACAAGAAAAAGGAGAAACCCTAGAAGAGTGTTGTATCCGAGAAGTGTGGGAGGAAACTGGGTATGAGGTAGAAATTATAAATAAAATATATGAAAAAAAGGGCGTAACATATGGTATACCCGTTTATGTACATTATTATCTTGTACAACAAGTAGGAGGTTCTATGAATATTCAAGATCCAGATGGATTAATTTATGAAATAGATTGGAAGGATGTTCATGAATTAAGAGAAATCTCTTTAGCCTTTCCAGAGGATTATGAGTTGTTATTAAGGTATGTAAATGGTATGGACAAAAATAGGGGAACTGTATCTGGGAAAATGAATGAAGGAATGATAAAAAGGTAATAGAACAAGTGTCAATGATAAAAGACCGCACATTAATTAAGAGTAAAGTGTGGTCTTTTATGTGTAGGGATTATTATTAATAGTATTACAAAGTTTTGCTAATTTTAGTTTCTGTATGAGTGTTATTAGTAGCTTTTTTCTTTATCTTGATGTAATAGTAGGCATAACAAAAGATGATAAATGGTACAGTGCAATAGATTCCTAGTCTTTGCTCTGGGATAAAGATAAGACTTATTAATATAATGCCATACAATCCAAAACCAAGAATTGGTACAAGAGGATAAAGTGGAGTTCTGAATTTTAAGTCTTCTAATTTTCCACCGTCGGCTAAATAATGTTTGCGAAAAAAGAATTGAGAAACACAAATTGACATCCAAACAATGATTGTAATGACTCCGGAAATTGAAATGAGCCATAAGTAAACAGTTTCAGCAGCAACAACACTTGTCAAAAGCGAAAAAGCAGAAATAGATATCGTCATGATTAAAGCGTATAGGGGTATCCCGCGTGATGATAATTTCTTTAAAAAGGCTGGAGCCATATCATTTTTTGATAAGGACCAAAGCATTCGAGTTGCGGCGTATAGCCCTGAATTTGCGACAGAAAGAACAGCAGTAAGAATGACAAAGTTCATAATATCAGCTGCATATGGAATACATATGTTATCAAAAACAGCAACAAATGGGCTCTTTGTTAATCCCGCTTCTTCCCAAGGAATCAAAGCCACGAGGACAAAGATTGCTAAGACGAAGAAAAACATCGTGCGCCATATAATATTTCTAATAGAACGCGGTAAAGTTTTTTCAGGATTTTCACTTTCACCTGCAGCGATTCCGACAAGTTCTGTACCTTGAAAGGAATAATTAACTGTAACCATTGTTAGTAAGATAGCCGCAATTCCATTTGGGAATAAACCACCGTGATTTACGAAATTTGAAAAAAGCGGGGCTGGTTCGTCGCCTTTTAAATCAATTAAACCGAACATAGCGGCGCCGCCAAGAATAATAAAAGCGATTATGGCAGATACTTTAATACTTGAAAACCAAAATTCTGTTTCGGCATAACTACGAGCGGATAATGCATTAATAGTAAATATTGTAACCCCAAAGATTAAACACCAAACCCATACGGGAATATCAGGAAACCAACGTTGCATTGTAATACCGGCAGTTGTAAATTCAAGGCCAGTAGTATTCGCCCAGCTTAGCCAATACAACCATCCAATGGTAAATCCAGTTGCGGGATTTATGAACTTGGTGGCATATTCTTGGAAGGAACCTGAAACTGGCATCGCTACAGCAAGCTCACCAAGGCATAGCATAACGAAATACATTAATAATCCACCAGCAATAAAGGCAAGTACGGACCCACCTGGTCCGGCTTGGCTTATAATAAAGCCAGATCCGTTAAATAGCCCCGTTCCAATTACACCACCAAGTGCAATCATGAATAAATGTCTACTTTTCATCGTGCGTTTTAATTCATTATTTGTATTGCTTAATTGCGTCATTGTTTTCCTCACTTTCATAATTTGTAGGATGAAGATTGATGTTTTTTTCGTATTGTGGAATGTATTCCGTGATGTAGAATTATGTTCTAATTTTCAGATAATTAAAAAGAAAAGTCAATATTTTTTTGTTTGCGTTTTCAAACTATTATTTTTGTTTTTATTTTTAGAAAATTTAATTGATTTCAGTTTGAATTTTTGCTAAATTGATAGTTAATTAAGGTTACTAACATATTACAAGTAAAGTTGAGGCGAGTTATGGTACAGTCCATTGATCGAGCGCTAAGTATTATTAAGTTATTGAATTCTACAAATGAAAAAGAGTATTGGGCTATTTCTGATATAGCTGATAAAACACATCTCCCGGTTAGTACGGTACATAGGTTACTTAACTCTCTAATGGAGCATGGATTAGTTACGCAAATTTCAGAAACAAAACAGTACACAACTGGACCGATGTGGATGGAAATAGGATTACGTCAATTAGAGAAGGTAGACTACAGATCTGTTGCAAGAGAAGTGATGAAGCGTTTGGCCTCTGAAGTTGAAGAAAGTGTTTACTTGAACATTCCAAATGGAACACATTCTATCATTATTGAAAGAATTGATAGCCCTTTAAAAATTCGAGTTATCGATAACTTAGGGGAACAGATGCCTCTTTCGATTGGCGCCGCAAATAAAACGATGCTTGCCAATATGAAAACGGATGAAATGGAACGTATTGCAGAACATTTACTTTCTTCTTTACCAGAACAAAAGCAAGTTCTTTTTGATCAAATCGAACAGGTAAGAAATGAAGGATATGCTGTAAGTTATGGTGAAAAAACAGAAGGAACAGCTTCAGTAGCTGCACCTATTATAGGATTTAATCATAAAGTAGTAGGAGCATTAAGTATTGGGTTAATTAGTCATCGTATTAATGATGATCGACTATCTTTTCTTATTAGTAAGGTAAAACAAGCAGCTAGTGAAATATCAATAAAAATCGGCAGAATATCAGAATAATAATTTTGATAGCCTGTCGTCATTTTTTATTCGTATAACGGAAATGAATTTCATAATGTGGAAAAATAGGGGGATTTATATGTCAAAATGGCAATCAAAAGAACAATTGGTTCAATTATTAAGCAATCTTGTTGAAATTCCTAGTATTACTGGCTCGGACGCTGAAGTTATATTGCCAGACTTTGTTGTGGAACAATTATCTGACTTACACTATTTCAAACAAAATCCGCATCATTTGCAAAAAAATCCGACAGGGGATGGGAGATATTTTGTTACGGCCCTAGTAAAGAAAAATAATAGTACAAGAAATACAGTAATTCTTGTTAGTCACTTCGATGTTGTAGATGTACAAGATTATGGTGTGTGGAAAGCAGATGCATTTGACGCTAAAAAATTAACATCTATGTTTTATTCTCATAAAGATGAACTACCAAATCATGTGCGTGAAGATATAGAACAAGGGGATTGGCTATTTGGTAGAGGAACAATGGATATGAAATGTGGTCTAGCTTTGCAAATGGCGATGATTGAGCAAGCTTGTGAAGGAAGATTTGATGGGAATGTTCTTTTATTGGCTGTTCCAGATGAAGAAGTAAACTCTGTAGGGATGAGGGCTGCTGTTCCAAAATTGTTAGATTTAGCAAAAGAACATGATTTAGAATATAAAACGGTCCTAAATTCAGAGCCTATGTTTACACAATATCCAGGTGATCAAAATAAGTATATTTATACTGGTTCCATTGGTAAGGTGTTACCTGGTTTTCTTTGTTATGGAAAAGAAACACATGTAGGCGAACCTTTTGCAGGGTTAAATGCGAGTTATATGGCTTCATTATTGACAGCTGAATTAGAATTAAATACGGAACTTTGTGATATTGTAGAAGGTGAGGCGAGTCCTCCACCAACTAACTTGTTACAAAGGGACTTAAAGGAGGATTATTCTGTACAAATTCCTCATCGTGCAGTCACATTATTTAATTTGTTTTTACTAGAAAAAACGATGACGGATGTAATGGCGTTGTTACATCAAAAAGTAACAAAAGTAGCAGAGAAAATCGAAGAGTCGTATGAGAATCGAGCATATCAGTTTTCGAAGTATAATCCATTCATACCGCCTAATCTTAAAGTGAATGTATTAACGTATGAAGAGCTTATCGCTTATGCAATTGAACAACATGGGCAAGAAAAAATAGATAGTATTCAATATGCTATTATAAAAAATAGAGGAAATAAAGACGATCGTGCAGTAACAATTGATTTGGTTGATAAATTAGCTATTTTATGCAAAGAAAAGGCACCAATGATTATCCTTTTCTTTGCTCCACCGTACTACCCAGCTGTGAGCTCACGCCACAATCCTTTGATTAAAGAAGTGGTTGGGGAGATGGAAAGATACGCTCACTACAATCATGGAATGACATTTAAAAATCAAAATTATTTTGGGGGAATTTCAGATTTGAGTTATGTGGGCTTACAGTACCCAGCAGATTCGATGAATTCACTGGTAGACAATATGCCATTATGGAATAAAGGTTATTCGATTCCACTCCAGGAATTAGAAGAGTTTGATGTTCCAGTATTAAATATGGGACCGGTAGGAAAAGATGCACATCAATGGACGGAGCGACTGGACATAAATTACGCATTTGAAACACTATTAGATATGTTACCTATATGTATTGGGAAATTACTTGTTCCTAATAAAATTACGCAGTCATAGTTAAGTCTGTATAAGAGAGAAAGAAATTTCAATTGAAATTAAGAAAAGGGTAGAAAAAGTAGCGTTATACTACAGTTTCTATCCTTTTTCTTGTAATGATTTATTTTTATCCCGCACTAACGGGCAGTAATACTCCCACCTCAACATTCGGCGGGAGCAAAGAAGTTAGGTGGGAGATAAACTGCCCGTAAAGGCCCGATTGGTTCAACTAATAATCAGTGGGGGATGAGGAAAACCCCCACTGATTAAAGTTTCACTTTATTCGAAGCCCCATTGATCGCGATAAAATAAGAGTATAGTGCTATTTAGTGTAACCAAGATAAGAAAAGTGGAACAATGACTAAACTTGCGCCATCTGTTAGAAGCATAGATAAACTTGCGATTGTACCTTCAACTGGTCCGATTTCAAATGCTTTTGAAGTGCCAGTTCCATTTGCGCTAGTACCTAGCATAATCCCTTTCGCGATGGCTGTTTTAATACGGCATATGCGAATGAGAGAAGGACCTAAGAGTGCTCCTGTTAATGCTGTTAGTACAACAAATACAGCTGTTAATTGAGACATACCACCAATCATTTCTGATATTGCCATCGCAATTGGTATTGTTACGATGTGTGGTGCCAAGCTATGTTCCAGCGATGAATCAATTTGAAAGGCATTTGCTAGTAAAGCTGAGGTAATAACGGATAAAAAAGAGCCAACAATAACATTAATTAGAATGGCACTTGCATGTTTTTTTAACAGATCAAAGTATTTATAAATTGGCCATGCAAAAGCAACTGTTGCTGGCTTTAACAACTCAGTTAGCCAGTGACCACCAGAATCGTATGTTTCATAAGATGTGTCTAATCCGAGTAATAATGCAATTAAAACAATTGGACAAACGAGAAGAGGAGAAAGTATACTCCAGTTCCAGCGCTGATATAGTTTTTTAGATATCCAATATGTGAATAGTGTTAATGATAAACATAAAAGGGCAATCATTGTGTTGATCCTTTCCGCTTTAATAGCAATTCTGTTAAAAGACCAGTTACAAGTGTTACGCAAAGAGTACTAATCATGATAATTAAAATGAGATCGATACCATATTGTGATAGCGTATCTTTGTAGCGTATAACAGCGATAGCAGAAGGAATAAAAAATAAAATAAGTTCTTTTAATAAAAAGTCTGATCCGTCTTGAATCCATTCTTTTTTCACCAGGTTAAATTTTAATGAAATTAATAATAAGAAAATACCAATAATACTTCCTGGAATAGGGAGGTGTGCCTGTTTTGCAATCCATTCACCTGTCCAAGCAAAACAAAATAATAGTAAAATTTGTCCGCTTAATTTCCACCATTTCATACAGTAACACCTCTTTCGTTTCGTTTTTTACATAAAAATTGTAAAAAGAATTAACAATTTCCACTATACGTTCTTTCGAAATATTTGTCTAATATATAAATTATATGTTATTGATTTATTATACATATTAATGGAAAAGGGTGTCCAAAATGGAATTACGGCATTTGCAATATTTTGTTGTGGTGGCAGAAGAGCTACACTTTGGGCGAGCAGCTGCTCGTTTACAAATGACACAGCCACCACTTAGTCAACAAATTCAGCAATTAGAAAAAGAAATGGGAGTTACGTTATTTTCAAGAACGAAGCGGAAAGTTGAGCTGACAGAAGCTGGAGAAATGTTTTTAAAAGAAGTAAAAAAGGCATTTGATCAGATTGATAAAGCAGTTGAGGTGGCACAAAGTGCGCAAAGGGGAGAAGTTGGTTCGCTTTCAATTGGATTCGTAGGGGCTGCTATATACGATATTTTACCGTCTATTGTTAGAGAGTATCGAGAGAAGTTCCCAAGAGTATCTGTTGCACTGCATGAATTATCAACACCAGATCAAGTTCATGCGCTTCATGATAATCGAATTGATGTTGGGTTTTTACGTCCGCCGATTAATACGCAATTGCTAGAATTAGAACCAATTCAAAAGCTTTCGTGTACACTATGTTTACCAAAAGCGCATCCACTAGCAGAGAAAGAAGAAATTCATATTGAAGATTTGCAAGATGAACCATTTGTATTCATAACTAGACCGGTTTGGCCTGCGCTATATGATACAATTTTATCATTATGTAGGAACGCTGGATTCAGTCCACATATTGTACAGGAGGCAACAGAGTACCAAACTGTTATGGGGCTTGTAGCAGCGGGGATTGGAATAACAGTGATTCCAGTTTCTGCTAATAAGTTGTATAAAACAGAAGTTGTATATAAAGCTATATATGATTCTAATTTTGTAGCAGAGATGTCAGTTGCATACCGGAAAACAAATAGTAACCCTGAGCTGTTAGAGTTTTTAAAAATTGCTAGGGAAAAGAAACGAATAGAAGTGGAAAACGATAAGTAAAATGACAAAAAAGAGGAGATGCTATTCTGATGCATCTCCTCTTTTTATTTCAATACTGACTAAGTAGACATGTTCATTTTCTTGGAGCAATCGTTGGCGTGACTCTTCATCTTCTATAGAGAGTGCGGATATATGGTTTTTATTTGTTTTTATCCAAGCAGCAAGGACTGTTCTTTTGTTATATTCTATGTTTTGAGGATTGTTAATTTCTTCAAATGCAGATCCATTAATATTAGGTAAGCCGTCTTCAGAAGCAGTCATGGAACTACCATCAATACCTATGAACCATTGCCAAGTTTCATTATTCGTATGTTGAAATATTTGCTGACCAACGGCTAATTTTGTTTTTTTATCTATAAAGTCGGAAGAAGAAAGCCTAACTATATCTTTTATTTTTTCTCCATTTTGGTAATATTCAATAGTTGTAAATATTTCAGCTTGTTTATGAGGAATGGTAACTTCATAAAAAGAAACATGTTCTTGTTGTAAGGGTAATAATTGTAAAAGAGCAGTTTCCTTTTCTGATAATTTATATGGTTTTACAATTGTGTATGAGTCTGTATTTAGTTGGACAATACAACTACTAAGAAAAGCAATCAATAAAATGATGCTGAGAAGAAGCAGTTTTCTCATTTAATCCCTCCATACTAATATATTTACCTTTATAGGTTTTTTTCTGTTTCAGTATAACCGTAGACATACAGTCATTTTTCTCCGACTTAAGACCTAGTAAAGATTCCGGTTGTAGTTCGATGTTAAAAAAGTAATATTTTTATACACTGGTAGTATAGAAGATTGGACGTTATAAAGTAAGGTAGGGGAATCAATTATGTCTTTATTTCGGTTAGCAAGGAAAAATATACAGAACTATGCTGCCCGAAGATTAAAGCAATTTATATGGATTGCAACGAGTACAACAGTTTGTTTTTTTATTGTATCTATTCAATCAAACGAAATGATAGTAGAAAAGCTGCAACATATTCCGTTATTTGTGGCGCTTTTTTATTATGTGTCTATTTTTTTGTTGTTTGTATGTAGCTTTATTACATACAAAATGATAAATAGTTTTTTTAAGACAAGAAAACGAGAATTTCAATTGTATAAAGGCAGTGATATGAAAAAAAGAACAATGGTGTGTTTATTGTGGCAGGAACAGTTATTGATTTTTGGTGGGGCTGGTTTTTTTGGATTGATTCATGGGATGCTATTTTTAAAGTTATGTACAATTATTTTCATGAAAATAGCGAGGATTTATGGAGGATGTAGTGCGCCAATTACGATTTCCGCACTATTAGTAACGACATTATTTATTATTATTTTAATTGTATTATCGATGTGGCAATGTTATCAATATATACAAGGTTTAAAAAAGAAAAGTTCACATAAAACAGAGAAAAAGGCATGAAACATCATGTCTTTTTCTTTGTTTTACATGAGAAAATAATCGTGATACAGTGAAAAGAACTTAATAAGTGTGAAAAAGAAAGGTTGTATGGAATGACAAATGAGCAGTCTATAGTAAAAGTTGATCGATTAACAAAGCGAATCGGTTCAAAGACATTAGTAGAAAATATAAGCTTTGAAGTGAAAAAAGGCGAAGTGGTTGGTTTGTTAGGACCAAACGGTGCTGGGAAAACAACATTAATGAGAATGATGGTCGGTATGATTCGCATGACTGAAGGGGAAGTATGGATAGATGGTCAATCTGTAAAACGGGAGTTTGAAAGTACAGCAGCAAAAATTGGTGCTGTAATTGAAAATCCAGAATTCTATCCTTTTTTAAGTGGTTATGAAAACTTAACATACTTTGGACGTATGAATGGTAATGTTACAGAAGAGCGCATTAATGAAGTCGTTCAACTATTGGGTATGGGACAAGTTATTAATCGTAAAGTAAAAGCATATTCGCTTGGTATGAGACAACGATTAGGAATTGCGCAAGCACTCGTACATAATCCAGATGTACTCATTTTAGATGAACCGACAAATGGATTAGATCCAAATGGTATTCATGAAATGCGAATGTATATAAAGAAAATTGCGCATGAGCAAGGAAAAGCTGTGCTTGTTTCGAGTCATTTATTATCTGAAGTTGAATTGATGTGTGACCGGGTTATTATTATTCAGCACGGAGAATATGTAGCAACACAAAATATTCAGCGAGATGATAGCTTAGAGATGGAGACGATACGTATACGTGTGGATGATGTGAAACAAGCAGCTGAACTTTTAGAATGCGATGTTACGATTCAAGATAATGAATTGGTTATGACTGTGGAAAATGAAGAAATTCCAAATGTGATTCGTACATTAACAGAACAAGGGATTCGTATTTATCGTGTGTATGAAGAAAGAAAAACGTTAGAAGAGAAGTTTTTAGAATTAACAGGGGGCAAGGATATTGTTTAATTTAATTTATAATGAATTATATAAAATCTTTAAGCGAAAGCGAACGATTATGCCGTTTGCCGTCATTGCGATTTTAGTTATTGGTTTAGGATGGGTATCGGTCAAATATTTACCAGCCACATCAGGCGATTGGAAAGTAGAATATACAGAGAGAACAGCGGAAATTGAAAAAAAACTTGGTATGACAAAACAGGATATTTTAACGCAAAGATCAGGAGACGAACTTGTAAAAGAGTATCAACTGAAAATGAAGCATTTAGATACAAATACTCCACCAGCAGCTGATTCGCCTCTTTCATTCATGAGAGGTACTGGTTTTATCGTCTTTCCAATTTTGTTGCCATTTATTCTTGTATATGCAAGTACTATTTTTTCAAACGAATATAATTGGGGTACATATAAGTTTTTAATGATACGTCCAGCAAACAGATTTAAAATTTTAACAGCGAAGTATATAGCAATTGTTATTTTTTCGGCACTTTTATTTATATTTAATATGATATTTTCAATTTTCTGTGGACTTATTATTTATAAATTTCAACAACCAGCCTGGACAGAATTTGTCATGCAAAGCGGGAAAATCATTGAACAAAATATATTTGTAGAAGCAAGCAAATATTATCTTTTAGAATGGATACCAACTCTTGTGTATGCAGCATTTGCCTTTATGATTTCAGTTTTAACGAGATCGAGTGGGGGAGCAATTGGGATTTCTTTATTCGTTGCATCGTCTGGTAATTTAGTGTTGTTACCGGCAGCAAGATATGAATGGGCAAAATATTTATTGCCAGCGAATACGAACTTATATGGAGCTTTAACAAGTGGAAGCTTTATTCAAGGCGTAACATTTCCATTTGCTTCTTGTATGCTTTTGATCTATTTACTCGTGTTTTTAGGGATTTCCTATACTGTATTTTTAAAGCGCGACTTAACATAATAACAGATGAAAAAGCCGTTAAGAAAGAATGATCTTAACGGCTTTTATTTATCGTAATTTGTTAATAGCTTCTTGAGCTAATAAAGCAAAGTATTGTGCGCTAATAGGTAATGCTTCTTCATCTAATGTAAAGGCAGGATGATGCCATTCATGTGTACCAGCTGTTCCCATAAAGACGAATGAACCAGGGATTTCTTGCTGATAAAAGGAAAAATCTTCTCCAGCCATCGATGGCTTTGGAGAGATAATATGCAAGTTCATTTGCTCGGCGATGCGAGTTGACAATGCAGTAAGGTCTGTATCGTTATAAACAGAAGGAGGCCCTGGATACCAGTGAAGTTTTGCCTCAACACCAAGAGCTTCAGCGACGCCTTTAATAACACGTTTCATCAATTCGGGGATTTTTGTACGTGTTTCTGCCTGAAATGTACGGACAGTTCCTTCTAAAGTTGCTTTTTCAGGAATAACGTTCCATGTATTTCCTGAATGGATATTTGTTACGCTTATGACGGCGTTATGAAAAGAACTAATATTTCGACTTACAATTGTTTGCAGTGCCATAACAATTTGGGATGAAGCTACAATCGGGTCAACACCAGCATCAGGTACAGCTGCATGTGTTCCGATCCCTTTAATTTCGATTTCAAAACGGTCGACTCCAGCCATTAATGGACCATCTTTAATACCGATTGTTCCAACTGGTAAATCC
The DNA here is from genome assembly GCF_022625245.1 of Bacillus sp. TL12. Taxonomy (NCBI): domain Bacteria; kingdom Bacillati; phylum Bacillota; class Bacilli; order Caryophanales; family Bacillaceae; genus Bacillus; species Bacillus sp. TL12. The sequence goes on from NZ_JAJJBY010000008.1 coordinate 35,598, forward strand.
GGTTTATTGTGCATACCAAAGATTGCTTGAACATCTTGTAAATGGCCTGCTTCTATTACTTTACGTGCTCCATCCCCGCTTTCTTCAGCAGCTTGGAATATGAACCTAACAGTACCGTTAAGTGAAGATTCATTTGCCTTTAATAAGTAGGCTGCACCTAGAATGGAAGCGGTGTGAAAATCATGTCCACATGCATGCATTTTTCCAGAGTTTTTAGAAGCGTAAGATAAATTCGTTTCTTCGTGTATAGGAAGAGCGTCAATATCGGCACGGAGCGCAACGATTGGACCATTTTTATTACCAGAAACCTCAGCAATTACTCCAGTTTTTAGATCAGAATTAATAATTGTGATGTTAGCATCGTTTAACCAGTTACGTATCGCTTTTGTTGTTTCGAATTCTTCGTAAGATAGTTCTGGATACTGATGTAAATGACGGCGGATAGATATTATTTTTTCTGTTAATTGATTTGTGATAGGTTTCATTATATTATGTGCCTTCTTTCTCAAGGTAAATTTCAATTGGTGGTTTTAGTAAAATATATTTATTAGCAATTATATAGGAGTTTAGTGCTTTTGAAAGAACCTATAAGAAAAAAGAGGTTTCTCAAATGAGAAGCCTCTTTTTTCTTATGCAGCAACTTTCTTATGTGTATGATGTTTTCGATAACGCCCGCGCATCGTATACGCAATTTGCGGAATTGCAATTCCAACTAAAATAAGCGCCACACCAAGCCATTGAGAAGAAAGTACTGCTTCTTTTAATACAAATACAGACATAATTGTTGTAACAGGTAGTTCAGCTGCACCAAGAATAGTTGCTAAGCCAGAACCGATTTTTGGGATTCCGATTGTGAAGGCGATGGATGGAATAACAATACTAAACGTTCCGAGTCCTAAACCATACTTCCAAAGTCCTTGTGAAATCGCCCCATTAAAAATAAATGTTGGTGGAAATACAATCATTACTAAAGTTAAAGCACCGGTCATTAAAAGAACGCCTCGTGGTAAGGATGGTACTTCAACAGCAACTTTACCACTGACAAAAATGTAGGTTGCAAAGGTAACAGCAGATAGTAAACCTAATATGATTCCAGTTGTATCGAAATCACCTGCTGATTTTTCTAATAATCCGCTCGATAAGAATGTACCAGCAAGTAAAAAGACAACAGAAATAACTTTTTCTCTTGATGGTAATGTTTTTGTCGCAACAGCTTCAATGATAATTCCTACCCAAACGAATTGGAATAAAAGGATAATAGCAATTGATGCCGGTACAGTTTTCAGTGAAGCATAATAAAAAATTCCTGTGAAACTTGCAGATGTTCCAGCGACAAATAAAATAAGCATTTGTTTAAGTGGAACGCGGTGTCTAGAAAATAGGAGTGTAATTCCAAGCAAAATAAACCAACCGAACAAATATTGACTACCAATTACTTCTCCAAGTGAAAATCCTTCTGCGTATGCAAGTTTAACAAAGATAGCTAAAATTCCATAGCTACATGCTCCCAATAAAACTAAAAGAGAATAACGAAGCATGAAAATTCCTCCCATCCTATATATTTAGTTGTTCCAAAACGGACATATATAACTAGATGGAAGTATACAAAATTAAAAATGAAGGGTCAAATGAAAGAAAAGTGTGACATTTTATAGGGTAATAATAAAAATATGATATTTATGCATAATATTGAAATTTATAATTATAGAAGCATTGTAAGATATGGAATGAGTTGTATAAAGTTATCATTTGAAAAAAATATTTTTTTACAGGAAATGTCTCGTATACAGGAAAATTGTATACAAATAATTTGTTGTTTGGAAAAAGCTTTGATATGTTAATGAATAACAGAATATATTTATAATAGAAGAAAAATGAAAACGTTTTAGAAAAAATATAAATCCATTTTGATTTTTCGACGTATAAGCCATGGCTATGGATAACAAAGTGTGACTGCTACTTATTTTCTCTTTTTGGTTTTACTTGGCATGGAGCAGGAAAGGGGGATCTGACCGCTTCTATGCATGGCGGGATGCTCTCTCTCGCCTAAAAAGATGGGTTTTCTTTCGGTTTTTTAATTTGTATTTATATAGCGGTGCATAGCTATTTTTCTTATTAAAATGTTGTAAATAGTGAATTCATGAATTGTTCATAGTATTTTCTGTTGTTTTTGCTACAATATTGAAGAGGAGAGGAGTGAAAGGATGCAAGACATTAATATTTTTTTAGCATTTGGGGCTGGTTTGTTATCATTTATTTCCCCTTGTTGTTTACCGCTTTATCCAGCATTTTTATCGTACATAACGGGAATGTCGATTTCTGAATTAAAAGAAGAAAATGCAATGCTTCGCAAAAGAAGTATGATACATACAGCGTTTTTCTTATTTGGATTTTCTATCGTATTTATTGCGATTGGATTTGGTACAAGTTTTATTGGATCATTCTTCCAAGATTACAAAGACTTAATTAGGCAGTTAGGAGCAATATTTATCATTGTATTCGGACTTGTAATTGTGGGAGTATTTAAGCCGAAGTTTTTAATGCAAGATCGTAAGTTTACATTTAAAAACCGTCCAAGTGGTTATATAGGATCTACTTTAATTGGTTTAGCATTTGCGGCTGGTTGGACGCCTTGTACAGGACCAATTTTAGTAGCTGTAATTGGATTGGCTACCACGAATCCAGAGTCTGCAATGTTATATATGATTGCTTATATACTTGGATTTGCAATACCGTTTTTTATACTTTCATTTTTTATTACGAAAATGTCTTGGATTAAAAGGCATAGTGGGACGTTTGTGAAAGTAGGGGGATATATCATGATTGTTATGGGTATTTTCTTATACTTTAATTGGATGACAAAAATTATTGCATATTTCTCAAGCCTATTTGGTGGTTTCACCGGTTTTTAGTATTATTCTGTGAAAATGTTGGAAATACTAACAGAAAAGCATATAATGAAACTATATTTTCATATTGCCACAAAAAAGGATGAGAAAGTATGAACTTAGTTCTTTTATCAAGTATTATTGCTGTTTGTATGGCTGTAGGCGCGATGTTTATTCGTTTAAAAGCGGCAAAGAAACCAGCAACATTGAAGAAAATTATTCTCCCACCATTCTTTATGAGTACAGGGGCACTGATGTACATTTTTCCAGAATTTCGCCTAACACCAGCAGAAATGTTAGAAGCCATTGGTGTAGGTTTGTTTTTCTCAATTTTTCTGATTAAAACATCTAAATTTGAAGTGCGTGGACAAGATATTTATTTAAAGCGTTCAAAAGCTTTCGTATTTATCTTAATCGGCTTGCTTGTGGTACGTATTGTCTTTAAAACATATTTAAGTCAATCGCTTGATTTAGGGCAGCTAAGTGGTATGTTCTTCTTACTTGCTTTTGCAATGATTGTCTCCTGGAGAATTGCGATGTACCGTTCCTTTACGAAATTACAAAAAGAAATGGAAAAAGAAGATGGGTTTTATAATGAGAAAGATATGAAGTTAACGTAAAAAACCTCAAGGCTCCTTGAGGTTTTTTATTTTGCTAAAAGTGATTGATAACGGGAATAATCAATTTGCTTTTCTTGTAATTTTTTAATTAAAAAATTATGATCTCGTTTTGGAGTTGCTACAATATATCCTTTAATAATTAAATCTTCAGTTATTTTCGAGGCTTTTTCTTTTAACGCTAGCTCTCCAATTTTACCAGCAATTTTCGATCTTGCGACATCACGGAAAAGTTCAGGGACTGGACTTACAAGTTCTTCTAACAATTGTTTTTGCTCATCATCCCATAAATGCCGCGTTTGATCAATATAGTGTTGTTCCCAATCTAAAATAGACATGCCGTCTTCTTTTGGTAGACGTTTCAAGAATTTTCGGAACATAAAGTATCCACCGATAGACATAAGGCCTAGTAAAATAACCGTCCAAGTAACAATAAACCAACTAAACCATCCTTCGAGCAAGTGTATACCTCCTTTGCGGTAGCAGTTTTCCTTTTACTAGTATTATAAGCAGTGAGATTGATAGAAAGCAAGAACGCTTGGCCATTTTGACCAAGCGTTATGAATTAAACGAAGTATAGTTGTTCGACACGTAATATATCATTATCATCTTCTAAATATTCAATGATAAGTGTACCCACTTTACGGTCTTTATCTTCAGTTGTGAAAATAGAGTAAGAAGTAAAACGTTTTGTTGATAGGCCGCTAATATGTGTAGGAAGAGAAATGTAGTCGTTATTGCGGAAGAACTCCATAAGTTCAACATCTTCAAATTGTTTTCGATCCACTGGTTGATTTGTATAGCGACGTTGTAGTTGTTTTAAAGATTCATTCCAAGAATTTACTTTTGTATCGTATACCATTTGTTCTATCTCCTTACTATATGTAATTATTAAGAACATATGTTCTAGTCTAGTGTACCTTGTTTTTAATGAAAGGGAAAGCAAAAAATAATGTAAGCTTGGCTTTCCAAGCTTACATAAAAGGCGTCCATAATCGTCTCTATTTTTTATTATAAGCTAGATGGAAATAGGAAACAAGGTAGGAAGTATTTTGTTGATAGTTTGTAAAATTCCGTTTATTGTAAAAAAGAGGTTGATTTTAGTGAAAAAGGATGGGGAAAATGACGTATATCATTTCACTTCAAGGACCAATGGCAAGCGGGAAAACAACGTTAGCAAGGAGATTAGAGCAAAGAGGTTTTCAGATTATATATGAAAATTCTTATGAAATTGTAGAGAAGAGAAAAAAATTAAACTTGGATATTTACACAAAAGAGGGATTTATTACAAATCAAAAAATGTTTATGGAAGCAAAAATAAAACAATTTCAGAATGCACGAGGGGGAATTGTAATATTTGATCGTGGCCCAGAAGATATTGAATTTTATACGTTACATTTTCCAAAATTGATAGGGGTGGATTGGGATATGGAACACGAACTAAAAGAAGAATTGTATCAATTAAGAAAATGTCGTTCGAATGCAATTTTGTATTTAGGTGTTTCTAAAAAGAAATTGCAGGAGAGAAAGGAGAATGATACGTCGAGAAGGCGCAGTACATTTGGAGAGCAGTTAAATTTGGTAGAAACTGAAAGAGAATGGTATAAACAATTTCCAGTTACATATGTGAATACTGATGGAGCGACAGTAGGGGGAACAGAGGAGTATTTTATAAAATGGATTAATGTAAAGATGGGAACTGAAAATTCATATAAAAGCTAGCATTTTGCTAGCTTTTATATGTGAAAAGAATAGGTTTGCTTCATTACTCTGATTAAGATTTTTTAAGGGAAGCATCTATTTAACTTAAGGTTTTATCGCATCTACAATTAATGATGGAAAAAGGAGTTGATCCCCTTGATTTCGTGGATCATATTTTTTTGAACGAAAAATAACTCCATCGGCTCCATCCCATTTACTGGAGTGAAAATTCCCCTCTTCATCACAATATTCAAGTAACTTCACTTCGAATCCAACAATTTCAAACATTTCCCTTAAAGTTTCATAATTATGAACGATTTTATGACTAGCTGCAGGATGGTCTTTAGGTCCAGGCCCCCCAACTTGTACACCCTCTTGGTATTCTTTATCTGGGAAAAATCCATCAGGAACCGCACATCGAATATAACCACCATGCTTTAAAAATTCATAACATACTTTCGCCGCTTCTATACCTTCTTCATATGATAAATGTTCCCATACATGCTCCGCTAAAATTACTGCTAAAGAATTAGTTTGAAACCTTTTTATCCAGTCTTTCCGTTTTAATAAATTCAATTCTTCTTCATTCGTATGTAACCAGCCAGGATTATTATTATATTGCCCGGCACCAATTACCAGCTTAATTTCTTCTTGTTTGATAGCCAATAGTTTCACCTCTTATATTTTTTATCGTTATATTATGTTTATTATATGAAAATTCCTTCATAGGGTATCACAATATCATCAACCTAAAAGAAATTTAAGGACTTTGTTCTAAAGTAGATTCAAGCTTGTTTTGTACATCGATAAATAGCAAGTGTTTTTGGATCGCGCCATACTCCGCCATGAAGAGATAATTCATTTTCTATTTCAATGGTCAGCCATTCTTTTAGTTCTGAATGAAGATGAATGTCATCAGGTATGTTTAAAGATGGAAACATGCTAGAGATATAGTTAACGATAGGTGTAGCGTGATGAAATAAAAGTGCATTATGGATAACCGTTTCCTCCACAGTTTCAAAAACAGATTGCAGTAATTGTTTTCCATTTTCTAAACAAAATGGAGAAGCTGATGGTGATTTTTCGGGTAAATCGAATGCGACTAACATTTTGTTACACATCTCATCCATACGGGATAACGAGATTTTGGAATTTGTTGTAGCTAGGAACCTGCCTCCAGGAAAAATCACTTTATGGAATCCTTGAATTGTTTTTTCAACATCCGTCATGTGATACAGCATATGTCTTGCGACGATCCAATCATAAGAATCAGCTGAGAAAGGTAGTTTGGTAGCGTCTCCGAGTTTCCATTCAATATTTACATGTTGCTGCGCTCCATTCAAAGCAGCTTCACGTAGCATAGCTGTAGATTGATCTAGACCAGTGAGATGTCCCTTATGACCGTCTTTTTGTAGCAGTGAGAGGAATTTTCCATTAGCGCATCCAACTTCTAATATTTTTTCTGTTCCTTGTAATTGTAGATGGCTTATTACAATTTCATCTAAATTTACTCGTTGTTCCTCATATTTTTTATGAGTATCGATCCGTGTTTGTAGATGGATACTAGCGGCATATTGCCTTTTTACATCATTCATCTTTTCTGATTCCACCTTTACACAAAATTGCTGAATAGCATGTGTTAACACATCTGTTTTATTTAGACCTTCATAATGAAGTGCTGCTTCAAATCTTCCTAGTAATCTTTCGGCAATTCGAAAGTGAATATCTTTTCTCTTAACCAATTTTGGGTCCTCCTTACAGCTGTTAGTGAGACTATAGCATGTTTAAAAATTTTCTGTAAATAGATTGTGTACACAACAGTGACAGATTATTAAAAAATTCATTCAAATAATCATTTAAACTATTGACGATTTAACCGTTTTCATATATTCTTAAATTAAGTAATATTCAAATAATTCACAAGAAATGAGAGAGTCACATGCTTCTTCAAGGAACACATCGAATTGGTCGTATGGCCATGTTGTTGGCGCTTGCGGATGAGAATGAAAGCCCTGTATTATCCATTCCAAAAGGTTGGAAATGTTGTACAGGGAAAGTGGGTTCGATGAATTCGCAAAAGGTTGTCGCAGCAATGGAAACAGCGGCTAAAAGCAACCAAGTTATTGAAACAGACGTTTACAGAGAAACGCATGCACTTTATCATGCAATTATGGAAGCGTTGTACGGAGTAACGAGAGGTCAAATTCAGTTAGCAGACGTTCTTCGTACAGTAGGTCTTCGGTTTGCAATTGTGCGCGGCACACCATACGACGGAAAGAAAGAAGGCGAATGGGTTGCTGTTGCTCTTTATGGAACGATAGGTGCGCCTGTAAAAGGGTCTGAGCATGAGGCGATTGGTTTAGGAATTAATCACATATGATTTGCCCATAGTCTATTAGTTAGAAGGGGGCCTTGCTTTTTGGGACAGAAGTCTGTCTTAAAAAGGTAAGGTCCCCTTTTGCTCTTTTTAAGGAGGAAACAGGATGATTACGTTAACAGGACATTCATTAACAGTAGAAGAAATGAAACGATTGTTGTTTGAAGGAGAAGGTGTAACAGCTTGTCCAAGCAGCATGCAAAAAGTAGCGGAGTGCCGTGAAGCTGTTGAAAAAATTGTAGAAGATGGAAAGGTTGTTTACGGTATTACAACTGGGTTTGGAAAGTTTAGTGATGTATTTATTCAAAAGGATGATGTGAAGAAACTTCAACATAATTTAATTCAATCACATGCATGTGGAATTGGCGATCCATTCCCTGAAGAAGTGTCACGTGGAATGCTAATTTTACGCGCTAATACGATGTTAAAAGGAATATCCGGTGTTCGCCCACTTGTTGTGAATATGTTATTAGAGTTTGTAAATCGTAAAATTCACCCAGTTATCCCGCAACAAGGCTCATTAGGCGCGAGTGGTGATTTAGCTCCATTATCCCATCTTGCTCTTGTTTTATTGGGGGAAGGGGAAGTGTTTTATAAAGGGAAACGCGTCCATGCGATGGTAGCTCTTACGGAAGAAGGTTTACAGCCAATTGAATTAGAAGCGAAAGAAGGGCTTGCATTAATCAATGGTACGCAAGCGATGACAGCGCAAGGAATTCTCTCTTATATAGAAGCTGAGGCAATTGCTTATCAATCAGAATTAATTGCTTCCATGACAATCGAAGGGTTACGCGGCATTATTGATGCATTTGATGAAAATGTTCATAAAGCTCGTGGATATAAAGAGCAAGTGGAAGTTGCAAAACGTATTCGTGATGTGCTTCAAGATAGCAAGCTTGTAACAAAGCAAGGGGAACTGCGTGTACAAGATGCATATTCACTTCGCTGTATTCCGCAGGTTCATGGTGCTTCTTGGCAAGTTTTAAATTACGTAAAAGAAAAATTAGAAATTGAAATGAACGCAGCAACAGATAACCCACTGATTTTTGATGGTGGAGAAAAAGTAATTTCTGGTGGGAACTTCCACGGTCAACCAATTGCATTTGCAATGGACTTCTTGAAGGTTGGAATGGCGGAACTTGCAAATATCTCTGAACGTCGTATCGAGCGTCTTGTAAACCCGCAGTTAAATGATTTACCACCATTTTTAAGTCCAGAGCCAGGATTACAGTCTGGTGCAATGATTATGCAGTACGCAGCAGCTTCACTTGTTTCAGAAAATAAAACGTTAGCGCATCCAGCAAGTGTTGACTCAATCCCATCATCAGCTAACCAAGAGGATCATGTAAGTATGGGAACAATCGCTTCACGTCATGCACATCAAATTATTCAAAACGTAAGACGTGTCCTTGCAATTGAAATGATTTGCGCAATGCAAGCTGCTGAATACCGTGGTACCCAAGAGATGAGTACAGTAACGAAAGCGTTTTATCACCAAGGACGTCAGCAAGTGCCTTCCATTACAAATGATCGTATTTTCTCAACAGATATTGAAAATATTGCACATTGGTTAAAAACAAGTCGCTTTACATTAGAACGATTGGATGCAAATGCAACACTATAAAAAGGAAAAAGGGAGAGATTAAAATGGAAAACGTAAAACAAACAATTCGCGCGCCAAGAGGAACAGAATTACAAACTAAGGGCTGGATTCAAGAAGCGGCACTTCGTATGTTAATGAATAACTTAGATCCGGAAGTAGCAGAAAAACCAGAAGAGTTAGTTGTTTACGGCGGTATTGGCCGTGCAGCTCGTAACTGGGATAGCTATCATGCAATTGTTGATTCGTTAAAAACGTTAGAGAGTGATGAAACATTACTTGTTCAATCTGGGAAACCAGTTGCTATTTTTAAATCACATGAAGATGCACCGCGCGTTCTTTTAGCAAATTCAAACTTAGTACCGAAGTGGGCGAACTGGGATCACTTCCGCGAGCTTGAGAAAAAGGGTCTTATGATGTATGGGCAAATGACAGCTGGTAGCTGGATTTATATTGGCACACAAGGGATTTTACAAGGAACATATGAAACATTTGGAGAAGCAGCACGCCAACACTTTGATGGTTCATTAAAAGGGACATTAACACTTACTGCTGGTTTAGGCGGTATGGGTGGTGCGCAACCTCTTGCTGTTACGATGAACGGCGGGGTAGTCATTGCAATTGATGTAGATAAGCGTAGCATCGATCGCCGTATTGAAAAAAGGTATTGTGATATGTACACAGAATCTCTAGAAGAGGCGCTAGCTGTTGCGAAAGAATATAAAGAAAAGAAAGAGCCGATTTCAATTGGACTATTGGGAAATGCTGCAGAAATTTTACCAGAGCTTGTAAAACGTGATATTACACCAGACTTAGTGACAGATCAAACGTCTGCACATGATCCATTAAACGGTTATGTTCCAGTAGGTTATTCATTAGAAGAAGCGGCAAAACTTCGTGAAGAAGATCCAGAACGCTACGTTCAATTATCAAAAGAAAGTATGAAAAAACATGTAGAAGCAATGCTTGCGATGCAGGCAAAAGGTGCAATTACATTTGATTATGGTAATAATATTCGCCAAGTTGCTTTCGATGAAGGATTACAAAATGCATTTGATTTCCCAGGATTCGTTCCAGCGTTTATTCGTCCATTATTCTGCGAAGGAAAAGGACCATTCCGCTGGGTAGCACTTTCTGGTGACCCAGAAGATATTTATAAAACGGACGAAGTAATTTTACGTGAGTTTGCGGATAACGAGCATTTATGTAATTGGATTCGTATGGCACGTCAGCAAGTTGAGTTCCAAGGGCTTCCATCACGTATTTGTTGGCTTGGTTATGGTGAACGTGCAAAATTTGGTCGTATCATCAATGAAATGGTTGCAAGTGGTGAATTATCAGCACCAATCGTGATCGGTCGTGACCATCTAGATTGTGGATCTGTAGCTTCACCAAACCGTGAAACAGAAGCGATGAAAGATGGTAGTGATGCAGTTGCAGATTGGCCAATTTTAAATGCATTAATTAACAGTGTAAACGGTGCAAGCTGGGTATCTGTTCACCACGGCGGCGGAGTTGGTATGGGATATTCACTTCACGCTGGAATGGTTATTGTGGCAGACGGAACAGAAGCAGCAGGAAAACGTATTGAACGCGTATTGACTTCTGATCCTGGTATGGGAGTTGTTCGTCACGTTGACGCAGGATATGACTTAGCTGTTGAAACGGCAAAAGAAAAAGGCGTTAACATTCCAATGATGAAATAAGGAGGAAGAAAACATGCTGGACATTTTACTAACGAATATCGGTCAATTGCTAACAATGGATCAAGAAGATGGCTTGTTAAGACAGGAAGCGATGAACACGCTTCCTGTTATCGAAAATGGTGCAGTCGGTATTGAAGATGGCGTGATTACTTTCGTTGGAACAGCGGAAGAAGCAAAAGGTTTACAAGCAAAAGAAGTTATCGATTGCGAAGGAAAGATGGTTTCTCCGGGTCTTGTTGACCCGCATACACACCTTGTATTTGGTGGATCTCGTGAGAATGAAATTGCTCTTAAGTTACAGGGAGTACCGTATTTAGAGATTTTAGAGCAAGGTGGCGGCATTCTTTCAACTGTAAACGCAACGAAGAAAGCATCGAAAGAAGAGCTTGTGCAGAAGGCGAAGTTTCATTTGGATCGTATGCTGTCGTTCGGAGTTACAACAGTGGAAGCGAAAAGTGGCTACGGATTAGATGATGAAACAGAGTGGAAGCAATTAGAAGTGACAGCCCAGCTTCAAAAAGAGCATGCAATTGATTTAGTTTCAACATTTTTAGGAGCACATGCTGTTCCGAAAGAATACAAAGGAAAATCAAAAGAATTTTTACAATGGATGCTAGATTTATTACCAGAGATGAAAGAAAAACAATTAGCGGAGTTCGTTGATATCTTCTGTGAAACAGGGGTATTCTCTGTAGAAGAATCGAAAGAGTTTTTATTAAAGGCAAAAGAACTTGGATTTGATGTGAAAATTCATGCAGATGAAATTGACCCACTTGGTGGTGCGGAAGCAGCGGCAGAAATTGGTGCAGCATCAGCCGATCATTTAGTTGGAGCATCAGATAAAGGAATTGAAATGCTTGCAAACTCAAATACAGTTGCTACGCTACTTCCAGGAACAACTTTCTATTTAAATAAAGAAAGTTTTGCACGTGGGCGCAAAATGATTGACGAAGGTGTAGCAGTTGCTTTAGCGACTGATTTTAACCCAGGTAGCTGTCCAACTGAAAACATCCAGCTGATTATGAGTATTGCAATGTTGAAATTGAAAATGACACCAGAAGAAGTTTGGAACGCTGTAACAGTTAACTCAGCGTACGCAATTAACCGTGGTGATGTTGCTGGGAAAATTCGCGTCGGACGTAAGGCGGACTTAGTTTTATGGGATGCATATAATTATGCGTATGTACCGTATCATTACGGTGTGAGTCATGTAAATACAGTATGGAAGAATGGTAATCTTGCATATACAAGAGGTGACAAAGCGTGGAGCAAGGCCACTATTTAAAGAAAAATGCAAAGTTTATAGATCGCGAAGTAACGAAATGGAGCGATATGATTAAAGTTTGGGATGGGGAAGAAATCTTTGGATCGGCTTTAATTGGTGCACCGCTCTCTAAACCTTCTATTAGTCATTCAGGTGCATGTTTTGCACCGAAAACCATTCGTGCAATGCTAGATGCATATAGCACATATGCGATTACAGAAGAGCATGATATGAAAGAAAGCGTCCTGTATGATTGCGGTGATATTACGATGCATGTAACAGACATAAAAGAAAGTCATGCTCGCATCGCCAAGACAATTGGTCATTTGACGAAAGTAAACTCGCAAATGGTACCGATTGTTCTTGGAGGAGATCATTCTATTAGCTTTCCTAGTATAAGTGGGTTCGCAAGTAGTAAAGGGAAAGTCGGCATTATTCAATTTGATGCACATCATGATTTACGTAATTTAGAAGATGGGGGACCATCGAATGGAACGCCATTTCGTAGTTTAATAGAAAATGATGTCATTACAGGGAAGCAACTTGTTCAAATTGGTATTCGCAATTTCTCAAATGCTCGTACGTACCATGAATATGCAAAAGAGCACGGTGTGACGGTGTATACAATGAAGCATGTACGAGAGAGATCAATTAAGGATATTATTACAGAAAGTATCGAGATTTTACGTAGACAAGGCGTTACAGTTATTTATGTTTCTGTCGATATGGATGTATTAGATCAAGCGTTTGCACCAGGGTGTCCAGCCATTGGACCAGGTGGTATGGATAGTACGACGTTACTTGATGCGATTACTGCGCTTGGTCAAGAACCGCTTGTCCAAGGTATGGATATTGTAGAAATCGATCCAACGCTCGATTTTCGTGATATGACGAGTCGTGTGGCTGCTCAGGTGATTATGAGCTTTCTGTTAGCGAGGGAAACGATTAGTAAGCAGGTTAGCATATAGGAAAAAAAGTCTTTCCTAGTCTGTAATATTAAAGATAAGTGATAGCATATGAAGGTTTTTAAAGCTAATATTTTATCTGTCCTGTTGCACATTATATTAAAATGGTACATCACTCTTATATGTAGTGGTGTACTTTTTGTTTTATAAGATTTCTAAATGACCTCATTTCCTACATTAGTAACACAAACTAGTTAAGTATTTATAAGAGCTCTTGCAAGGATGGGAATAAAAGCATGTCAAAAAATAGGAGTACCACACAAGAAAAGATACAAGAGTAAACTGGTTTTGTATAAGGAAAAACGAATCTACGTTTTAACCGAGATTTCAGAATACAAGTAGACAAAGAACAATAATCACCATATACATCCTTTAATTAATATAATGCATTATTTAGGTGGTGAATTAGAGTTTTGAACCCGAAATGTATAGAGGTTTCTGATGAAGGAATTGTAGAATAAAAAGGATAGTGTTTTTCGCAAATTAAACTTTGTTTTGCTAGTAATGGGAAGTTGTTTTTATTGAATTATCATTATTTCTCAATCTTATTTTTCAAGAGGAAATAAGTTGATGCGAAAAAAAATTTGTGATATTATAAAAATTTTGCTAAAAAATAAATGTATGTTAAGCTTGAGAAGGTTACCATATATGGAGGTGGATTATTTGTTTCAAATTGGCGATAACATTGTTTATCCAATGCAAGGAGCAGGTATAATTAAAGCCATAGAAGAAAAGGAAATCTCAGGAGAAAAACAACAGTATTATGTCATAAAAATGTCGGCCAGTAATATGGAAGTAATGATTCCTACGGGGAAAATATTGAGTTCAAATATACGACCAGTTACGGATATAACGGCATTAACACACATCATAGATATTTTTCAGCATGGAGAATCAGATAGATTACTTACGTGGAAACAAAGGTATAAAGTGAACACAGATAAAATAAAAACGGGTAAAATACAAGAAGGTGCTGAAGTTGTACGGGATTTAATGCGTATGCAGAAAGAAAAAGCACTTAATGCAAGCGAAAAGAAAATGTTAGATAACGCACATGAATTTTTGATTAGTGAACTGGGATTGATTAAAGGTATCACAGAAAATCAAATGAAAAGCTTTTGTTAAGGTTCATTATAGATAATGTATTACATCCCAAAAAAGATTTTGAATTTTTTGGTAATATAATTATAAAGAATCAATCATTTCAAAGACATTCAACTCTTTCAAACCACTTTTAGAGCATTAACCTCTTTTGTTATTTCTACAATCTAATCCATTTTTATTTTTTAATTTCTTTTACGAATGTTCGAAATTTTATTAAATAACTCGATAAAATAGTTACTTGATTTTTGTAATCCTGATTCACACTGGCACGGACAAGGAGCCGTAAGGATGAAAGAGAGGTAGGGCTTTCATTGTTTTAGGTATATATAAGTTATTATTTCTAGAAGAATAATTAATCAATCTCACTTCTATCGTTAAGAATTTTTTACATCTGAGGAGATAGTAATTATTTATCTTCTTTGCGCAAAAAAGATAAATAAATTGCTAGCATCATATGGTCAACTATAAAAAGGGTTTCCTAATTAGGAAACCCTTTTTAATTTTATCTACATAACAATAATCAATTGAGAAGTAAAAAAGGAGTACAGCTATGGAGAAATGGGTATTATCGATGTTTAATATACGGATATTTACAATAAAGGCGTGTAAATTGACGTTGTTATATAGGAGAAATTATGATGCATGTATAGTTAATTTTTTAATGATTTATTGAAATAATATTGAATTAAGGGGGAAACAGGATGGCAAGTTCAAATAGTAAAGCAGCGAGTATTTATGAAGGTACGAATATAAACAATTGGGGATCATTTCAAAATGTGGAAGAAACAAAGTTATTTGATCCGATTCAAATTGGCACTTGGTCTCTTCGTAATCGCGTGGGACTTATTATTACAGAAGGGATTGTCATTAGTCCGAGAGCGAAGGGGCATCCAGGTGTTCCAGGTCTTTATACAAGGGAACAAATTGAGTCTTGGAAGCCAGTAACAGAGGCGGTACATAATGAAGGTGGAACCATTATTGCGCAAATATGGCATGTAGGGCGTATGAGTCATCATGAACTAACGGGTGGATTCTCACCACAAGCACCTTCAGCTATAGCAGCACAAGGAAATGTCCCTCGTTATCGGAAGCCTTTTGATACACCAGAAGCAATGACGATAGAAGAAATTCAAGAAACGGTCGAACAGTATGCGCAAGCTGCTAGGAATGCGATAGAAGCAGGCTTCGATGGGGTAGAAATTCATGGGGCACATGGGTATTTAATTGATCAATTTACTTATGAATTTGCGAATCATCGCAAGGATCAATATGGCGGAGATTTAAAACAAAGGTTAACGTTTATGAAAGAAGTATTACAAGCTGTTATAAGTGCGATTGGTGCAGATAAAACGCTTATTCGTTTTTCGGCATTTAAAGGTGATAACCCTAGCTATATGTGGGAAGATCCTGAAGCGGCAATTCAAACTTTCGTAGAGATGTTCCATGAAGTAGGACTAACGATGATCCACCCTTCAACAATGAATTATACGCAAGTTATAGCTGACAGGAAAAACTTGCATCAGTTAGTTCGTAAATATTGGAATGGCATAATTGTAGGAGTGGGGAATTTAAATCCAAAAGAGGCAGAAGAAGCACTACAAGAAGGAGCAATTGATGTAGTAGCATTTGGTAGACCATTGATTGCTAATCCGGATTTTGTGCATCGTGTTAAGCTTGGGGAAAGTTTAGAGGAATACGATGCAAAGCAGCATCTTGCTACATTAGTATGAATAATAATAAAAGAAGAACACATAAGGTGTTCTTCTTTTATTGTGTAAGAAAAAATATTAGAAAATGGTCTGATAGGAGGAGCGAAAGTGAATGAAACGCTACTCGTTATGATTAGTATATTACTATTGTTATTAATATTTTTTATCGCCTTTTTTATGGTTACATTTTTTATAAAGAAACGAACTCATCACTCTATCTTAAAACTTCATCCCTACTTAGGGAGGATGCGGTTTTTACTGGAAAAGATAGGACCTGAATTTCGGCAGTATTGGTTTGATAATGATACAGATGGAAAACCTTTTTCACGTTATGATTTTCAAAGTGTAATGTTTTTAGCAAAATATCGATCTGAAGTTCTTGGTTTTGGTTCAAAGCGGGATTTTGAGGCATCTGGATATTATATTGCAAACACTTTATTCCCAATTCTTACAGAAGAACTCAATGTGGACCTCTCCGAAGAGCGGGCTGCAAAAAAATATGTAATTCATAAAGAAGGTTTGTTTTCTAGAAAAGAAAAATTAACTTCAGATGCAACAAATCTTTGGCTATATGAGGAAGATGATGTAATTGTAGTTGGAGAGAATCGTAAATATCCATGGAAAGTATATGGAATGTTTGGAGCGTCTGCCACTTCTTATGGTGCAATAGGTGAAAATTATATTTTATCCACAGGATATGGTTCGAAAATGGCAGGGGGTTCATGGATTAATACAGGTGAGGGTGGTGTAATTCCAGAGCATATACAAACAGGTGCAAATATTATTGCTCAAATCGGTCCGGGTTTATTTGGATATCGTGATGAAGAGGGTAATTTTTCAATGGATGAGTTCGTAGTTAAAGCTAAAGAACCGAATATTAAAGCATTCGAGCTGAAATTAGGGCAAGGGGCGAAAATATGCGGTGGTCATCTAGAAGGGAAAAAAGTGAATCAGAAAATAGCTGCTGTTCGAAAAGTAAAAGAGGGAGAAACGATTAACTCCCCAAATCGTTTTGCTTTTTTACATCATACCAAAGATGCCCTATGGTTTATTCGTGATTTGCAAGAAAAAGGTGGTAAACCGGTTGGAATGAAACTAGTCATTGGACAACAAAAGCCACTAGAAGAATTAATGCAAACGATGAAAGAACTGAATATTTACCCGGACTTTATTACAATTGATGGTTCAGAAGGTGGTTCTGGTGCCACTTACAAATCGATGGCAGACAGTATGGGAATGCCCCTTATACCGGCGTTAATTACATTTGTTGACACAGCTTGTCGCTTTGGAATCCGAGATAAATTAAGGGTTTTTGCGTCAGGAAAGCTAGTAACGCCTGATAAAGTAGCTATAGCTTTAGCGATTGGCGCCGATGCAGTTAACTCTGCGCGTGGATTTATGATGGCAAGTGGCTGTATCATGGCACTTCAATGTAATTCAGGACAATGTCCTTCAGGTGTTGCAACGACGAACCCTCGCTACCAAAAAGCATTAGATCCAGATGAAAAACAGTGGCGGGTGATGAACTATATTATTAGCATGAGGTATAGTGTATTTGCTTTATCAGCGGCAGCAGGAGTGAAAAGTCCACGTCATTTAACAAGGGATCATATTGTATTTAAAGATGAAACGGGTAGTGTGATTCCGTTGTCGAAATTATTTCCGGTAGTAGGTGAAAAGTGAGAGAAATAACGAGAAACATTCCTAGCACTTAGTGTTGGGGAGGTGCAAAAAAGAGTAAATGGTTTTGCATTTACTCTTTTTCTCTGTCGTTATTACGCTGAGGTGGGGAAACAGGTAAGTAAATATCTACAGTTGTTCCCTTATTTAATTTACTTGAAATTTGTAGCTTACCGTGATGTTCTTGGATAATTTTATAGCACATCATCAAGCCTAGTCCAGTTCCTTTTTCTTTTAAACTATAAAAAGGTTCTCCTAAACGAGAAATACGATCTTCGGGAATGCCACAGCCCTCATCTATAATACGTATTAAAATACAATCATTTTTCGGCTGCTTTATTTGAATGAAAATGTTCCCTCCACAGGGCATGGCTTCTATTGCATTTTTTAAAATGTTAATGAAGACTTGTTTTAATTGATTTCCATCGCATTGAATTTCGGGCATAACAGAAGAATGGTCCATGATAATATGTACACTATGCATAATTGCTGTAGGTAGAATGAAGGTCACAACTTCTTCAATTAATTTTTTGATTTGACAAGAATGGATAGATAAAACTTGTGGTTTAGACATTGCCATAAATTGGCTTGTGATTGATTCCATTTGTGAAATTTCACTTAACATCACATCTATATACCATTTGTTTTGTTCATTAATCTCAGGCTTTAATAATGTTAAGAATCCTTTTAACGCTGTTAATGGATTTCTTATTTCATGAGCGATTCCTGCTGTTAATTGTCCAACCACCGCTAATTTTTCAGATTTTCGTAGTAATTTTTCGGTTTTCTTTAGTTCAGTAACATCCCTACCCATAACAATGAGCCCTTTTCGTGAACCATCAGGATGAAAGAGTGGAACTTTTGAAAGATCTAAGATCATATTGGATGTACCCTTATGAATGATAAATTCTTCACCATGAATAATTTGTTTTTTTTGCCATGTAAGTTCATCAATTTCTTCGCAATGTAAAAACGCTTCACGATATGCCTCATTATATTGAATAAGTTCACTATCTTTTTTTCCGTGATACGGAACATCATGGAAATCAAAGCAAGAAAGAGCGTAATCATTTGCTTCTAGCCAGCGCCCTTCATGATCTTTAAAAATGACAAAGGCAGGCATTGAGTCCATTAATGTACGCAGTCGTTTTTCGCTTTCTTTTAACATTTTTTCGATTCTTTCAGATTTTTCCAGCGGCTTCATAATTGCATATACACCTGAAAGTTGATTTTGAATAAAAATAGGGACTAATTTTGTAACTACATCTATTTGATATGCCTCTTTATGCAAAATAGAAAGTATGTATTCTTCTTGATTATCAGCTGTAGTATTTTTTATTTGTTGTAGTACTTGATCAAAAATATGTGCTTCTAAAATAGAAGTAATTGTTTTTCCTACTAATTCCTCTGAAGTATATCCCAATATTTTTTCTGCAGAGGGATTAATGTGTAATATGATTCCTTGTAAGTTCAATGAAATAATGCTATCAGGATTATGTTCGAAAAGGGATGCATACATTTCTGTTAAAGAATAATTTTGTGTATGATTTCGTAAACGACGAGGTATGACCAAGTGACGATTTTTTTGAATAGATGAGAACTTTTTACGACTCATAATTTTTCCTCCGTGCAACTAGCATCTAAAACCGGTTCATTAATCTATTATAAATATAATATATGAAAAATGTTATATATTTCTATAAAAAACAAAATTACAGAATAGAATATGTTTTCATTCTTTTTGATAAACTTTCATTAAAACACCTTCTTCATTATAAAACAAACTTATGTATATGGCTGTTAAGTAAATCTTATAGAGTTTTATAAAACTTATATAAGTTATTTTTTTAGCTATATACAATAAAATAAAAATATAAAGGGGGAGGGGCATATGATAAATTATATTCAAGGGATTGATCATGTACAAGTAGCAGCACCTGCAGGGTGTGAAGAAGAGGCGAGAGCTTTTTATGGACATATAATAGGTTTAGAAGAAATTCCAAAACCTGAAGAATTAAGAAAACGTGGCGGTTGTTGGTTTCGTTGTGGAAATCAAGAAATTCATATAGGGGTAGAAGCAACTTTTTCTCCGGCTAAAAAAGCGCATCCAGCTTTTTATGTTCACAGAATTGATGAATTTAAGAAAAACTTAATCGAGCAAGGGATTCAAGTCATAGATGATCATGCTCGTCCAGATGTAATTAGATTTTATGTTTTTGATCCGTTTGGGAATCGACTAGAATTTATGAGAATAAATAAAAAACTAGGTGGAGTTCCACCTAGTTTTTAACCTTTTCTAAACAATCCTAATACTTCAACAGTCTCTGTAATATTAACAAATGCTTGTGGGTCAATTTCAGAAATAGCTAGTTTCATACCAGCAAGCTCTTCTCGTGAAACAACAGTCATAAGCACACGTTTTTTTTCATTTGAGTATGCACCTTCGCCATCAAGAAGTGTAATTCCACGTACAACTGTTGAAAGAAGTTTCTTTTTCATTTCTTCAGCTTGATTTGTTACAATCATAAGTGTAACTTTACGATGTTTCGTATGAACAACATCGATTACTTTACCTGTTACATAGATTGAAAGTAAGCTCGTTAATGCTACATCCCAGTTAAAGAAAAATCCAGCAATGACAACAACGACTGTATTTAAAATAATGAGGAAACCACCAAGTTTAATATCTCTTTTGCGAGATAATAGCATACCGATAATATCAAATCCGCCCGTAGAACCATGACAATTAAAGACAAGACCAATTCCTGCTCCTGCAATTACGCCTCCAAATACAGAAGAAAGAAGCGGATCTTTTGCGACGATTTGTACTGGAATCCAGTATAATGCTGCAGATAATACGATAACAGATACAACTGTATTAAAAATTACTTTTTTTCCAAGACCTATGTATCCTAAAATAAGAATAGGTAAGTTTAATGCAAAGTTAATAATTCCTGTGTTTACAGGGGTTACAATTCCTAAGATAATAGCAATTCCGCCAATTCCACTACTTAAAATCTTGTGGGGGATAAGGAAAAGATTAAAGGCAACTGCAATAATGATAGAACCAATAATAACTCCAAGAAATCTGACCATCTTTTTCCCGTCCTTCACTAAAAAATCATATTATTTCAAGATTATATATGAAATTGAAAGTTTTAGGGGAAAACAGTTTATTTCGGAAAATTAGACTAATTTAAAAAATCAAATTACTTTTGAACTTTATTAAAGAGGTGTGAAGATATGAAATTTAAAACGTATCAACAGAAAAGTCCTTTGAAACAGGAGTGCGAGGATGCCTTTTTTTGTAACGAAGATGTGATGGTATATGGTGTGTGCGATGGTGCAACACCACTTATACCATTTCAAGATGAGAAAGAACATAATGGAGCATATCTTGCATCTAATTTATTTGCAAGTCATTTTACATCGCTAAAAGAAGTAACAAGTTTACAAGAGGTAATTAAAAACGCAAATGAAGCATTACAAGAAAAAATGATAGATTATAAGATTGATACGACAAAGAAAGATCATTTATGGTGTACTTGTATTGCTGTAGTTCATATCAATGATAGAATCATTCAATATGCGCAGCTTGGTGACTGTATGATTGTTGCTGTATTTCATGATGGAACGATGAAGGTACTAACAAAGGATACGGTAAAAGGGATTAGCGCGCGAGCGAAAAGAAAACGTGAAGAAGATAGAAAAAAAGGACTTCCTGTACCGGAAGAACATCTATTTAATGATATTAGGAAGCAATTAAAATATAATCGTTATCTTGCTAATATGCCAAATGGGTATTCAGTAGCAAATGGGATGCCAGAAGCAATCACTTGGATTCAACAAGGAGAATTACCACTTGCTGAAGTGAAAGGAATATTTATTTGTTCGGATGGATTATTTCACCCAGATTGGTCACTTGAGCAAACCGTGCAATATGTAAGAGGGCATAGTATAGAGGAATATGTTTCTATAATAGAAGAATTAGAAGGACAAAAGCGAATTCACCCAGATGATAAAACGATAATTATGATTGAGTTGTAAAAGGAGGATTCGGAATGGAAATGAAACAAGCAAAGCTGAAATTTCAAGATGAATTGCAGCCACTGCAAAACGTAACAAAACTTATTATTCATCACACAGCTGAAGATGGATGGGATGTGTATAAAACACATGAATTCCATCAAAAGGTAAGAGGTTGGAGCGGCATTGGATATAATTATTTTATTGAAGAAGATGGAACTGTATTTGCAGGTAGGGGATTACATGTTGGAGCCCATGCAAAGGGATATAATACTGAAACGATAGGGATTTGCATGGCAGGTAATTTTGATAAATACGATCCAGCAATAGCGCAAATAGAGGCTTTACATTTGCTATGTAAGAACTTTATGAAGCAGTTTTCTATATGTGAAGAACATATACTGGGTCATCGTGAATTAGAAGGTGTCACAAAAACTTGTCCAGGAACACGTTTTTCTATGGTAGAGTTAAGGGAAATATTATCGCAAAATAGAGGAGAAGATGAGGCATGATGAATATAAAAATACCAAATGAAAAGAAAGATGAGCTTGTAGAACAAATTCAGCGGTTTTT
Organism: Bacillus sp. TL12; assembly: GCF_022625245.1. Lineage (NCBI taxonomy): Bacteria > Bacillati > Bacillota > Bacilli > Caryophanales > Bacillaceae > Bacillus > Bacillus sp. TL12. Next base: position 57,808 of record NZ_JAJJBY010000008.1, read on the forward strand.
TGAAGAGGAAGACTTGGATACAATCGGGCGTTTTCAAGCAGAGCGTTTATATAGAAGAAATGGTAAAATTAATTGGGCCATACGCATATAATCAAGCAATTGGGGATGCGAGAATATTAATTACAGATAAGTTGTCAAACATAGAAGAGGATTTATATGTATTAGAAAAGCAGGGTGGTAAGTAAAAAGGGCCTTTAATAGGCTCTTTTTACTTATGTTCTTTATTTTCATGTACTCATAAAGTATGACAGTCTCTATTTTAAAAGAATGTAATAATGTATTTGGAATGTATGAAGGCGACTCTAATGCTACTTTTCCTTTCAACATTTAGGAGAAGTAGGGATTTTTTTGTGGAAGGAAAATGGAAGATTACTGTCGAAGGGAGTAGAAACAGATTAAAGGTGGGTGCTCTCATGAAAAAGAAAGAGATACATACATGCTCTTATTGCGGCTCTAATGATATTGGGGAAGGCGAGTTTGTTGGATATGCGCAAATAAGAAAAAAAGAGACGATGTTTACATCTTCTCCAGTGGATGCTTATATTTGTACGGATTGTGGAAGTATACTTCAGTTAAAAGTAAGGAACTATCCTAAGTTTAAGAAGAAACCATTATGAACAATAAGATAGAAAAGTATCCAACATTGTATACAAATCGTCTTATATTAAGGAGGATTAATATAAGCGATATGTTAGATATATATGAGTATGCTTCAGATAAAGAAATGACAACGTATACTGTATGGAATCCCCATACAACATTAGATGATACGAAAATGTTTGTGAATTCAATTATAAACCAATATGCACAAGGAGAGTTAACTGCTTTTGGTATGGAATTACAAACTGAAAAGAAGCTTATAGGAACGTGTGGATTTATTGCTTATAATCCGAAAGAACAAAAAGCGGAGATAGCTTATGCGTTATCACGAAAATATTGGGGAAGAGGGTTGGCGACAGAGGCCGCGCAGGCGTTTTTGAAATATGGTTTTACAGAGTTACATTTCAATCGTATTGAAGCAGGTTGTCATACAAGAAATAGACAATCTGAGAAGGTGATGAAACGATTAGGGATGAAATATGATCAAACCATTAAGGACGATTTGATTGTAAAGGGGATGTATCGTGATACGAAGCGATACTTTATTACACGTGATATGTATAGTGAAATGAGCAGAGGAGAGTAAACTAATGAGGTTATTCTCCTCTGTTTATTTTTTTGTTAAATAGATAGAATTTTCTGTTTAATAAATTGACACAAAATAATAGAAGTGAGGGAGAATATGGAGAAGAGAAAGGGAGAGTTTCAAAACATTATAGAAAGAGAGAAAGGGTTACAACGGCGACTATCTACTAGGCAATTGTCGATGATTGCGATTGGTGGGGCATGTGGGTTGCTGTTTGTGTTGCTATATTTAGTTACTTAAGTATCGAAATGATTGCTGTTACAGCTGGAGAGGCAAAAGACCCAGAAAAAGCAGTTCCAAAGACTCTTCGTTCAACAATCGATCGGTTGATTATATTTTATTTATGTACGTTAGCTCTCATGTTGATGATTGTTCCTTGGAAAGTGGCAGGTGTGGATAAAAGTCCATTTGTTAAAGTAATGGAGTTACTTCATATTACAGGTGCTTCTGGTATTATGAATTTTGTAGTGTTAATTGCAGCATTATCGGCGATGAATAGCCGATTATATATTACAACACGCATGATGTTTTCATTATCACGAGCGGGATATGCACCAAAGCGTTTTGGAATACTTAGTAAGAAAGGAGTTCCCGTTTCAGCTTTATTCTTGTCCACAATAGGAATCGCGTTAGCAACCGTAGTTACGATTATTTCTCCTAATCAAGCGTTCATGCTAATGATGGGAATCTCTATGTTTGGAGCTATGTTCACATGGATGATGATTTTTGTTACTCATTTATATTTCAGAAAAAAATGGGATAAGAATGGCGGAAGGAAGTTACCGGTACGTATGTGGGGATTTCCGTATTTAACCCTATTGGGCGTGATATTAATGTTAGCAATTATTCTTACCACATGGTTTACTGATATGTTTAAAACGACATTATTGACAGGAATTCCGTTTCTACTCATGATAAGCATAGGATATATGATATGGAAAAAAGCCAATGAAAGGAATATAGTCATAAAGAAAGATACGATATCAAGTGGTAGGGAATAAAAAGAGTACGATAAGTCAATTAGATAATTATTTCTGCGGAAATAATTCAGAAAATACAGAAAAATAAAACTTTTGTTACGGAAGTTTGGTATAATATTTAAAAATGAAAACGCTTTAATGGGAGGTTGGACAAAAATGATGATGAATGTGCCATTAACAATTAGTTCTATGATAGAAAGGGCAGAAAAGCTGTTTCCAAAGAAAGAAATCGTTTCGCGTACACATGATACGATTACCACTTTAACGTATAAGCAATTAGGAGAGCGAACAAGAAGACTCTCTAGCGCATTGAAGAAATTAGGGATAAAAGAGGGAGAACGAGTTGGAACTTTAGCGTGGAATCATCATCGTCATGTGGAAGCATATTTCGCAATTCCGGGTATTGGATCTGTCTTGCATACGATTAATATTCGTTTATCTGCACAACATATTTCCTATATTATTGGACATGCAGAAGACCGCATTTTACTCGTTGATGAAGATCTTGTACCTCTCGTTGAAAAAATTCAAGATAAACTATCAACTGTACAAGCATACATCATTATGACCGATAAAAAAGAACTTCCAGAAACTTCTCTAGAGCCGGTGTACCACTACGAACAGCTTCTTACAGAAGGGGATCTTGATTTTCAATTCTTAAAAGATATGGATGAAAATACACCAGCAGGTATGTGCTATACGTCAGCGACAACAGGGAATCCAAAAGGTGTTGTATATACGCATCGTAGTACGGTACTTCATTGTATGGCGCTTGGGCTCGCGGATACAGCGGCATTATCTGAAGGTGATGCAGCAATGGCGATTGTTCCAATGTTTCATGTGAATGCTTGGGGACTGCCGTTTGCAGCAACGTGGTTTGGATCGAAACAAGTGTTACCTGGCCCGATGTTTACACCGAAAATTTTATTAGAAATGATTCAGAATGAAAGAGTGACGTTGGCTGCTGGTGTACCAACGATTTGGCTTGGTGTTTTACAAGAATTAGAAAATAATAGTTATGATCTGTCAAGTATGAAACGGATTTTATGTGGAGGCGCTGCAGCACCTAAAAGTGTGATAGCTGCATTCGAACAAAAACATAATGTTCCTTTTGTCCATGCATACGGTATGACTGAAACAAGTCCGCTTGTGACACTTGCGCGGTTAAAAAGCTATGAGACAAATTTATCCTACGAAGACCAACTTGAAATCAGGTCAAAGCAAGGGTATCTTGTGCCAGGTGTTGAGATGAAAGTAGTTGGAGTGAGCGGGGAAGTGAAGTGGGACGGGACTGAGATGGGTGAATTGTGCTTGCGGGCACCATGGGTTGCTGCAAGTTATTATAATGATGAACGAACTATCGAAGGATTCCGTGATGGTTGGTTATATACAGGTGATGTTGTTACAGTTGATGAAGAAGGATGCGTTAAAATTGTTGACCGCACAAAAGATGTAATTAAAAGTGGGGGTGAGTGGATCTCATCTGTAGATTTAGAAAACGCTTTAATGGCACATGAGTCTGTATTTGAAGCAGCTGTTGTTGCGGTTCCTCATCCGGAGTGGCAGGAGCGGCCTGTTGCATGTGTTGTACAAAAGAAAAATAGTTCTGTAACGAAAGAAGAGTTATATGAATTTTTACGACCGCAATTTGCGAAGTGGTGGTTGCCAGACGATATTGTTTTTATGGAGGAGATTCCAAAAACATCCGTCGGAAAATTTTTGAAACAAGCATTACGAAAAGAACTAGAGAATCTGCATAAAGGTAGCGAAAAATAATTTATAGGAAGAGGCGATTCCCTGCCAAAGGGAGTCGCTTTTTTATATTGAATCATGTTTATTTATAGTAGTTTTATTTGTTAACCGAAATCATAAAAATGTTGACAATGATACAAGAGAAAAGGTAAGATAACACCAATGATATGTTATCTTATGATAACTTATAGTTTACAAATAGGAGAAATAAACACATGAATACAAAGAATTTAGTTTTTGTTGCTTTATTTAGTGCAATTATGGGTGTATTAGGACTAATACCACCAATTGCGCTTTCTGTTACACCTGTTCCTATTACATTGCAATCTCTTGGTGTTATGCTTGCGGGAGGATTACTTGGATCTCGCCTTGGTGCATTAAGTCAAATGGTTTTCTTGTTTATTGTTGGAGTAGGAGCACCATTATTAGCTGGTGGTCGCGGTGGCCCAGGCGTATTTGTTAGTCCGAGTGCAGGGTATTTAATCGGATATATTGTTGGAGCGTTTGTGATTGGGTATCTTGTAGAGCGTTTAAGCCATGTGTCTGTTATAAAAGTGTTTTTGATTAATATAATTGGCGGGATTCTAGTTATTTATATATTTGGCGTGACTGTCCAAGCATTCATCATGGATATTTCTGTATGGCAAGCCATTAAAGTGAGTGTTGTATTTTTACCAGGTGATTTCGTTAAAGCTGTGATAGTAGCGATTCTTGTACCTAGATTACATCGTTCATTGAAACACATTATTACGCCTGCTTTAAAGAAAGGTAAAATCTCAAACGCTAGTTAAATAGCGTAAGAGACTTTATAAAATGTAAGAAACACGTATTAGCGTGTTTCTTTTTGTTATCTGAAAGGAAAGGATGAATAGTAGTGGGGATTACATCGTCTTATAGGAAGCATGCTGGTTTACATCCTAATAAAATAGCGATAAAAGAAAAAGATAGAGTATTAACATATAAAGAATGGTATGAATCTGTTTGCCAAGTTGCAAATTGGCTTAATAAAGAAAGAACAACGAATAAAACAGTTGCGATTTTACTAGAAAATCGTATTGAATTTTTACAAATCTTTGCAGGTGCTGCAATGGCAGGGTGGGTTTGTGTCCCGCTTGATTTAAAGTGGAAACATCATGAGCTTAAGGAAAGGTTGAAGCTTGCTAATCCATCTATTGTAATTACTGAACAATATAAGATGAGTGAAATACCGCTAATAGATGGAAAGGTATTCTCGATTCATGAATATAATCAAATGGTAGGTGACCAGTTACATATATACTATTCTTCAGAAAGTGTAAAAAAATGCTCGTTCTATATGGGGTTTACATCGGGGTCAACTGGGAAAGCGAAGGCATTTCTTAGAGCGCAGGATTCTTGGGTCCATAGCTTTGATTGCAATTTACATGATTTCCATATGAAGAAAAATGATACGGTTTTGCTTGCTGGTACATTGGTTCATTCTCTTTTTTTGTATGGGGCAATAAGTGCACTAAATTTAGGGCAAACAGTGTATCTTGTAGAAAAGTTCATTCCAAATCATGTTTTATCTATATTGAAACAAGAGAAGATTTCAGTGATGTATACTGTTCCGACTATGCTAGAGGCATTATATAAAAAAGAAAGCGTTATAGAACAAGAAATAAAAATTATTTCTTCAGGAGCAAAATGGGAAGCTAGAGCAAAACAGAAAATAAAAACTGTACTTCCATATGCGAAAAGGTATGAATTTTATGGTGCTTCTGAATTAAGTTTTGTCACAGCATTGACAGATGTAGAAAATGAAAGAAAGGGATCTTCAGTTGGAAAGCCATGTCATAATGTGCAAATTCGGATATATAACGAAAAAGGTAGGGAATTAAAACAGGGTGAAATTGGAATTGTTTATGTGAAAAGTGATCAGTTTTTTATGGGGTATGTATTAAATGGAGAGCTTTCTTGTCAAGTTACAGAAGAGGGCTGGATGACTGTAAATGACATAGGCTATCAAGATGAGGAAGGTTTTTTATATATAGTAGGTAGGGAGAAGAATATGATTTTATTTGGAGGTATCAATATTTTTCCAGAGGAAATAGAGAGTGTATTATCTACTCATCCCCATGTTGAAGAAATTGTAGTTGTTGGTATAAAAGATGAATATTGGGGCGAAAAACCTGTTGCTATGGTGAAAGGAAGAGCTACGAGACAAGAATTAAAAAACTTTTGTTTACAACGACTATCCTCATTTAAAATTCCGAAAGAGTGGTATTTTGTTAATGAAATTCCACATACAAGTAGCGGGAAAATTGCCCGTGAAATAGCAAGAAATGTAATTGAGAATCAGGAGACAGTTTATGAATAGAGCGGTCATTGTAGAGGCGAAGCGAACACCGATTGGCAAGGAAAATGGAATGTTGAAAGAATACGAGGTTCAGCAACTGACAACTCCTTTGCTAGCACATTTAAGTAAAGGAATAGAGAACGAAATAGACGATGTAATACTAGGAAACGTTGTTGGGCCAGGCGGAAATATTGCACGGTTATCAGCGCTTGAAGCCGGACTCCCATATACAGTACCGGGCGTAACAATTGATCGCCAGTGCGGTGCGGGGTTAGAAGCGATTCGGATGGCTTGCCACCTTATTCAAGGTGGGGCAAGTAGTTGTTATATTGCTGGAGGAGTGGAAAGTACAAGCACATCTCCCTTCCAGAAGAGAGCTCGCTTTTCGCCTGATCGTATTGGAGATCCAGATATGGGAATAGCAGCTGAATATGTAGCAGAGAAATATAAAATTACAAGGGATATGCAGGATGAATATGCTTGTCTCAGTTATAAAAGAACATTGGAAGCACTTAGAAAAGGGTATTTACAAGAAGAAATGATTCCGATTTCTTCAAATATACTGGAAGATGAAACGATAAAGTACGGAATGAATTATGAACGAATTATAAATAGAACAAGGCCGGTTTTTTTACAAGGAGGAACGGTGACAGCCGGTAACTCATGTGGTGTAAATGATGGGGCATGTGCTGTGCTTGTAATGGAGGAAAGAAAGGCTCGTGCATTTGGTTATAAGCCGATTCTAAGGTTTGTGAGTAGTGCTGCAATTGGTGTAGATCCTCTTTTACCAGGTAGCGGACCGATATTTGCTGTACGAAAGTTATTACAAGATCAGAACCTATCAATAGACGATATTGATTATATTGAAATGAATGAGGCTTTTGCTGCTAAGATTGTAGCGTGTGCACAAGAACTACAAATCCCATATGATAAACTAAATGTGAATGGTGGGGCGATTGCTCTTGGTCACCCTTATGGTGCATCTGGAGCGATGCTTGTTACTCGGTTATTTTACCAAGTACAAAGAGGGGAAGAAAAGTATGTCATTGCAACGCTAGGTATTGGTGGGGGAATTGGGGTTGCGATATTGTTTGAGAGAGTAGAGAACTAGAAAAAATCTAGTTTTCTACTTTTTTTGTTTATAGACATTACTTCCAGGCGTTGATTTTATTTCATTTCAAACTGTTTCTTGTGATAAGTGAATAAGCAGAGCTAAAAACTCCTCTCCTGTAATCACTGCTTTTCCGCCACCACGAGCACTTTTTTGATTACCGCCTCCTTTTCCTTCAATAGTAGGAAGGGCATTTTTCAAAATTGTATTCATGTTTGTTTTTACCGATTTTCCACATGCAAGAACACATTGTAATTTTTCTTCATTTTCGGTAACAAAGTATGTAATCGAGTGTTCGTTTTTTTCAGTAATGATAGCTGATAATTTCGCAATTTCCTGCATGGACCGATTTGTAAAGACTTTAGAAATGAGTGTCCCAGCATGTACGTCTTTAGATTGTTGCAGTAATTCATTTGCTTCTATGAGTAGTAGCTTTTCATTCATAGTTTGTAGTGCTTTTTCGTTGTCTTTCTGAGAGGTGAGAAGCTGGGTTACTTTATTTGGAATATCATTTTCATTACTATTTAACTGTTTGGAAACGTCTTTAATAATGTGTTGATGGTGCTTCATTAACTTGAGTGCACGCCATCCTGCAACAAAGGTTAAACGGATGCCGCCTTTATTTCGCTCCCAATCTATTATATGAATCGGTCCCACTTCACCTGTATATTTTGGGTGTGTACCGCCACACCCGTTGTAATCGTAGTTTTCAATGATTACAACGCGAATATCTTCTGTAATTGTTGGCTCTTTTCTAAGAGGTAATTGTTTTGCTTCCTCTAAATTCATCCATTTAATATGGATGGGATGGTTTTCAAAGACGACTTGATTTGCGATTTGTAGTGCGCTATTAGCTGTTTCTATTGAAAGTTCAGGCGTGTCTAAATCAATTGTTACCGTTTCTTTTCCAAGATGAAAACCAATTGTAGGGATGTTAAAATGATCCCAAAAGGCAGCAGATAGAATGTGCTGAGCGGTATGCTGTTGCATATGATCAAAACGACGCTGCCAATTGATTTTGCCGATTACTTCTTTTGTATGTAATTCACTTGAAATGAAATGGCGGACTTCGTTATTAACTTCCTCAACATTGATGACGGAAATATCATTTAATGTTCCTGTGTCATGTGGTTGACCGCCACCAGTTGGATAAAATGTTGTTTCTGTTAGAGTCACATATAAATTTCCTGCGTTATCATAGTCCTGTTTTATAAGTTGTGCTGTAAATGTTTGCTGATAGGCATCGGTGTAATATATTTTTCTGTTCACTTTCGTACTCCTTTCTATTTCACTAGTTTCATTGTAAAACAATCTAAATAAGTTTCCTAATATTTCAGAAGAAAAAATCTCTTTTTTAGAATTTTCTTGCTATAATAAGAAAAAGAGCATATACGGGGGTGGATGAAATGCTGTATGAAAATGGCGTAGACAAATTAATTCGTCTCAATACAAATATTTCTGAACTATATCGAGAATTACATGACATGACTCGTACTTTAACAGAATGTAATCGAGAGAGTGTAACATTCGATCGGTTATATGTGAAAGAGTTATTATGGAAAAAAGAAGATGTGTCCGCTATGTATGATCAGCTTCTCGTTCAGCTTTGTATTAATGAATGTTTTGATTTAAAAGGTGTCATTACTGGTGAATACAAATATACGTATGAGGAAGTGGAAAATGCGGTTCTTGCATTTAATGAAAAGTACGACGTGAACATCCTAATCAAGGACGTTTGTAAAGAGTTACAGTTTACATATGGTATAGATATGGAGCTATCTAGGACAGCTCGGGTATAAATATAATTTATTATTGAAAAAGGAAAAAGAAAGCAGCTTCTTTGCTTTCTTTTTTTGTATGAAATAGGGGAGTAGGTATAGGTATGAGGGGAAAGTTACAACATATTCACCCGCTTGGGATGAGTATTATTATAGGGACACTATTTGCAAGGTTTGCAACTTCAATGAGCATTCCTTTTTTGGCAATTTATTTAACAATTGTAAAAGATATATCAGCTGGGATGACAGGTGCTATTATTGGAACAAGCGCATTAGTTGGAGTGTTTGCTAGTTTTATTGGTGGGAATTTATCAGATCGATTTGGCCGTAAAACAATTATGATATCGTCCCTTATTGTTTGGATTTTTGTATTTATCGGGTTTTCGATTGCAGACCATGTTCTAACTTTCTTTTTATTAAACGCATTAAATGGTTTATGTCGTTCCTTTTTTGAACCGACATCAAGAGCGTTACTATCGGATTTAACGAAGCCGGAATATCGTTTATTTGCGTATAACTTACGATACGGTGCCATAAATGTCGGTGTGGCAATTGGACCGCTTGTAGGATTGCAAATTGGAAGCGCCAAATCAACAATGCCGTTTTTAATAGCGGCTGGAGTATACATTGTATATACGGTGATATTAGCAATGCAATTTAAAAAGTATCAAATGGATGAAAAAACAATGGACACTATAGAGCCTGTAACGATGATAAAAGCAATTCGTATTTTAAGAAAAGATATTGTTTTCTTGGTTGCCTTAGTTGGAATTATTTTAAGTAACAGTGGTTTTTCACATTTTACAACAACAGTCTCTCAATACTTTGCGAACTCTTATGTATTTCAAGATGGCGTGACATTATTCTCATATATGCTAACATTAAACGCAATTACAGTAGTAATTATACAATACCCTGTTATTCAGATTTGTAAGAAGTGTACACCACTTGTATCAATTATGATTGGCACGCTCTTTGTTAGTGGTGGGCTCATTGGTTTTGGAACTGGAGAATCAATCATCAGCATTGTTCTTTACACGATTATTTTTACAATAGGAGAAGTATTAATGTTTTCAATGACAGATGTGTTTATTGATGATATTTCAGTCCCACACTTAAAAGGAACGTATTTTGGAGCAATGGGATTTTCAGGGATTGGTGGTGTGATTGGCCCTTGGTTTGGGGGAGTACTGTTAGATTATTACGGATATCAAAATGGTTTGGCCGTATTTTCGATACTAGCTATCTTTTCAGTTATTGCTTTTCCCATTTTTTTATGGACAAGAAGCTTATTATCTAAAAGAAATCGCACCGTAAATTGCGATATGGAAATTGGAATGAAATAGCAGTTGACGGTAAAGCTAATTGTTTCTTAATCAATCCTTCTATATAAAGTAAAGAAAAAACAGGGTAAGAAAAGTTAGCAATAAACTGTTCTTACTCTGTTTTTATATAACGCTTTAATTTGAAAAAAGTACTTTGTTTTCATGCTTATTTGCAACTTCAGTTTTCGAAATGTGTATGGCAAGAAAGCCATTTTCTAAACAGGCTAGCATTTTTTTGTAGATGATGTTAGCAGGTAAAGAAATTGTTCGTTGTAAAGATGAATTTTTATGAAATATACAAATTGTTAGGCCTGTCTCTATCTTGTTTATAAGTACATTTTGTTCTGAAACATTAGGAATATCAGTTTCTAAAATGTACTCTTGTTCAGTTTCACAAAGGTCAATGTGAATGTGATTAGGGAAACTGAAGTTGTCATATGAATCAGAGCAAAACTGATCCATCCATTCTTCAAAACCATCAACACGAAAAAGACAATTTTTCTTTTTCTTGCCCATGTAAGACACCCTCCGTAAAGTCTCAATTCATACTATATATAATATGCATTAAGAAATTAGAGGTGAAAAGCAAGCTAGAAAATATGTTGACGGGTTTATCTTGCTATTTGAGGGGCAGTAAGACTCCCACCTCAAAATTCAGCGGAGGCAAAGAAGTTAGGTGGGAGAGGAAGAAAACCCCCACTCATGAAAGTTTCACTTTATTGCAAGTGGTTTAAGCGAGAAGGACAATGCGTATGCATTGCCCTTCCTTTTACATATCATGATGTGCGTGATTTTTTTGTCTTGAATGATTACGATTTTTTACTTTATGAGACCCACTTAATGGTTCAGGTTGCCCAGAAGGCTGTCCTTTTTTTGTATTTTGATGAATGGATTTGCTATTGTTTTTTTCCATGTTGTCACCTCCCTCTTGTATTTAGAATGAGAGAACTTTGTAAATTTATACGAGAATGTTTTTATGAAAAAAGGTAAAGATAAGTGAGACTAACTAGAAAAGAAAGGGGAAAGCGTATGCCGTATCATAAAGATAAACAGCAAGCTTTTCAAGCCGCACAACAAGGGGTCGTACAAGCGGAAAACTTATATAACAATATTGTGAAAAACGACCCGAATTATGGTCATGATTTAAAACATTTACGACAAGAAGTTCAAGAAGCATATGAACAAATTCAAAATGCATTAGAAGTAGCATCTGAAACACAACGTCCACAACTTGAGCAGTTTGAAAGTAATTTACAAAATATTATGCGAGATGTGGATCAGTTAAATGATTGAACAGGTTGTTGTATGACTTCAACAACCTGTCCAATAGTAGGATTAATATGTTGAGAAGAAAAATTTCTATAATTATTATTTGTTTGATTAGTTTCGTACATATATATCAGGTGGACAGAGTAGAGGCAAAAATGTTAATGAGAAAAGAATTGGAACCTACTGGTTATGTAACGTGGGAAGTACCGAATAACGAAAAACTAATTGCAATTACATTTGATGATGGCCCAGATCCCACATATACTCCTCAAGTGCTTAATTTATTGAGGCAATATAAAGCTGAAGCAACTTTTTTTATGATTGGTTTTCGAATTCAACGGAACCCATATTTAGTTAACAGGGTACTTAAGGAAGGGCATGAAATTGGAAATCATACGATGAACCATTTATATGCAAGAGATGCATCTAATGAAAAATTAAAAACTGATATTTTAGAGGAGAAACGATATTTACAAGAATGGGTAAAGGGACCTCTACTTTTTCGTCCACCAGGAGGATATATTAACGATGCGGTATTTGCAACAGCAAAAGAAGCAGGTTATCAAATTGTATTGTGGTCTTGGAATCAAGATCCGAAAGATTGGGCAGACCCAGGTACTGAATCTATTGTGAAGCATGTTGTAACAAATGCCAAAAGTGGTGATATAGTGTTATTGCATGATGGTGGAAGTGATCGAAGTCAAACTGTAGCTGCATTAGAAAAAATTTTGCCGGCTCTTCAAAAAGAAGGATACCGATTTGTGAAGGTTTCAGACTTATTACGTTATAAACATTAAAAATCCCAAAAGGAGTACCTTTTGGGATTTTTCACTACTGATTCTTCTTACGTTTTTTATTATTTTGACGCTGAGCTGGTGTTAATGGCTCGTTGGCGAATTCCTCATTATAACCAGCTCCTTGTCCTTGTGCTGATGCAGCGTTCATTCCTTGAATGATATGATTTGCTTTACGTTTTCCCATTTGTAGTCACCCCTATAATGTTTTCTTTACAACACAAATAATGAGCTGTTCATTACATGCATGAACAGAGTAGAAAAGCTTCGAAAAGAAAGCTTTACTTTATGGTAATAGTATTCATAAGGAGAACGAAGGTTATTCAAATTTCCAGAGATAAAGAAAACTTATGATAAACTATAAGTTTCTTATTATTTACTTATTTAGAAAGTTGTAATAAGATATTATCGTAAGGTATTGAAAAGTTTGTCTACATTTTATATTCAGACAACTCAGTCACGTTTAACAGGGGGGAAACATAATGGTCAAACATAATCCATTTCAATCTCGTGAAACATTTGAAGTAGATGGGAAAACGTATCATTATTATCAATTGAAAGCGCTTGAAAACGCAGGGGTTGGCAATGTATCACAATTACCGTATTCAATTAAAGTTTTGCTTGAATCTGTACTTCGTCAAGTTGATGGACGTGTAATTACAGAAGAGCATGTTACAAATTTAGCAAAGTGGGGAACGAAAGATGTTCAAGATATCGATGTTCCATTTAAACCATCTCGCGTAATTTTACAAGATTTCACAGGTGTTCCAGCTGTCGTTGATTTGGCTTCACTTCGAAAAGCGATGGCAGATATGGGCGGGGACCCTGATAAAATTAATCCAGAAATTACTGTAGACCTTGTAATCGATCACTCTGTACAGGTTGATAGAGCGGGTACAGCAGACGCGCTTGAATTCAACATGGACTTAGAGTTTAAACGTAATGAAGAACGTTATAAATTTTTAAGCTGGGCACAAAAATCATTTGATAATTATCGTGCAGTTCCACCAGCAACAGGTATTGTACACCAAGTAAACCTTGAGTATTTAGCACCAGTTGTTCATGCGGTGAAAAATGCTGAAGATGAATTAGTTGCATATCCAGATTCGTTAGTTGGAACAGACTCTCATACTACAATGATTAATGGTATCGGCGTTCTTGGATGGGGCGTTGGTGGTATTGAAGCAGAAGCAGGGATGCTTGGACAACCTTCATACTTCCCAGTACCAGAAGTTATCGGTGTTAAGTTAACTGGTACACTTCCAAGTGGTACAACAGCAACAGACGTTGCTTTAAAAGTAACGCAAGTGTTACGTCAAAAAGGTGTAGTTGGTAAATTTGTTGAGTTCTTCGGTAACGGATTAAAGAGCATGCCTTTAGCTGACCGTGCAACAATTTCAAACATGGCACCAGAATACGGCGCAACTTGTGGATTCTTCCCAATTGACGAGATTTCATTAGATTACTTACGTTTAACAGGAAGAGATGAAGAACAAATTCGCGTTGTTGAAGAATACTGTAAAGCGAACGGTTTATTCTATACAGCAGACAGCAAAGATCCAATTTATACAGACCTTGTTGAAATTGATTTAAATACAATTGAATCTAACCTTTCAGGACCAAAACGTCCACAAGATTTAATCCCACTTTCAAATATGAAAGAGGAGTTCCATAAAGCAGTTGTGGCACCAGTTGGAACACAAGGGCTTGGATTCAATGAACAAGAATTTGATAAAGAAGTGAAAGTTGCATTAAAAGATCAGGAAGTAACGATGAAAACAGGTGCAATTGCAATCGCTGCGATTACAAGCTGTACAAATACATCTAACCCATATGTATTAATTGGTGCAGGTTTAGTTGCGAAAAAAGCAATTGAAAAAGGTCTTAAAGTGCCTGGTTATGTAAAAACATCCTTAGCACCAGGATCTAAAGTAGTAACGGAATACCTAGATAAATCAGGTTTAACAACTTATTTAGATCAATTAGGATTCCAAACAGTTGGTTACGGCTGTACAACTTGCATTGGTAACTCTGGTCCATTAGCGCCAGAATTAGAAGAAGCAATTGCAGCAAACGACTTATTAGTAACATCTGTTTTATCTGGTAACCGTAACTTTGAAGGTCGTATTCATCCACTTGTAAAAGCAAACTACTTAGCATCCCCACCACTTGTTGTGGCATATGCGCTTGCTGGTACTGTTGATATCGACTTGAAAAACGATGCAATCGGTAAAGATGAAAACGGTAATCCAATTTACTTTAACGACATTTGGCCATCAGCGAAAGAAATTGAAGAAGTGGTTCAAAGTGTCGTAACATCTGAACTGTTCAAAAAAGAATATGCGCAAGTATTTAACAGTAATGAACGCTGGAATGAAATCCAAACTTCAAATGAGGCGCTATATACTTGGGATAATGACTCAACTTACATTCAAAACCCACCGTTCTTTGAAGGTTTATCAAAAGAACCAGGTGAAGTGGAAACACTTTCAGGTTTACGCGTAGTTGGTAAATTTGGAGATTCTGTAACAACAGACCATATTTCACCTGCGGGTTCAATTGGCAAACATACACCAGCAGGACGTTATTTATTAGAAAATGGCGTACAGCCAGTTGACTTTAACTCTTATGGTTCTCGCCGTGGTAACCATGAAGTTATGATGCGTGGTACATTCGCAAACATTCGTATTAAAAACCAAATCGCACCAGGAACAGAAGGTGGATATACAACTTACTGGCCAACTGGCGAAGTAACATCTATCTATGATGCTGCGATGAAATATAAAGAAGATGGTACTGGACTTCTTGTAGTTGCAGGTAAAGATTATGGTATGGGAAGTTCTCGTGACTGGGCTGCGAAAGGTACAAACCTTTTAGGCATTAAAGCAGTAATCGCAGAAAGCTTCGAGCGTATTCACCGCAGTAACTTAGTATTAATGGGTGTATTACCATTGCAATTTAAAGACGGAGAATGTGCTGAAACATTAGGCCTTGTTGGTAATGAATCATTTGAAATTCAAATTGACAAAACAGTTAGACCTCGTGACCTTATAAAAGTAGTTGCAATCGACCCAGAAGGAAACGAAAAGCAATTTGAAGTAGTAGCACGTTTTGATAGTGAAGTTGAAATCGACTACTACCGTCATGGTGGTATTCTGCAAATGGTTCTTCGTGAGAAAATTGAAGAGTCTAAGGTGTCAAACTAATTAAGTAGTTGTAGTAAAGAAGAAAAGTATAATATTTTCAATCAAAACAAGGAAGCTGACTGAAGTTAGCTTCCTTGTTTTATGTAAAGAGGAAAGGGGTGAAGCCGTATAGCTTCATCCCTTTCCTTTTCTTATAGAAAAAATTGGAGGTATAACAATGAAAGGATATAAACGACTCTTAATTCCGTTGTTACAAGAAAAATTGCTACTCATCGTCTCGATATGTAGTGGGGTTTTAGCAGCCATGATGAATGTATCTAGACCATTGTTAATGGGACTAATTGTAGATCGATTTATTCAGAAACATATAGAAGAAGTGTATATATACATTGCTTTATTTGTAGGAAGTAGACTGATTACATGGGGAAATTCGTTGTTGTAATGAACAAAGGCGTTATTGCTGAATGTGGGACGTCACAAGAATTATTAAGCTATAATTCGTTATTTAAAGAAATGCTGGTGAAATAACTTTTGAAATTTACTAAACCAAGGGACAGAATTCTGCCCCTGGTTTATATGTAAGTAACATTCATTCCGCTTTATTTAGTTGATATTCATATGATTCTGGATTTTCAGTATTAAATTCTTTAACTAATGTAATCTTATTTGTATCTGGGTTATATTTAAAGATTTTAATCGTGTGTCTATCACCACTGCTAGGATTACTTTCCTGTAAAGCAAATGTATTTTCTGCAATTTGAGTCATATTACTGGTTTGTATATCTACTGGAGTGGTGTCGTGGTTTGTAGAAACTTCAATAACTCTTTCTTTGTTAAAAAATATAAGAACTAGAATTAAAATAGTTAAACATATACGCATATAGCGTAGTTCTTTACTAATCGGATGTTCGCCCATAGTACTCACCCTTTCAATAAATTATTATGAACTAGAGGTTGTTGTAATAGAGTAAAAGCTAATAATACCAAGCATGGTGAATAGAATAAATGATACCAAAACTGTATAAATGCAAACGCGACCAGTTTTTCGCCTTTCAGGATCTTTGCTAAATAAGGTTATAACCCATACGATGATACCAATGGAATAAAATATGAAGCTAAACATATAGAGAATAGCTTTTTTAAATGATTGCATAAGAAACCGCCTTTGTAAAAGGAAGATATTTGCACAAAACAGTACAAGCATGTTCCTTATTGTCACCTTATATGTTTATATTTTTGCGTAAACGTATTTGACGAGAAATCTTAGTTACAACTAGCCCTGTCATATAAAGAAAAGTTAGAATGAAAACGGTACTAATGATAGGGGACTTTTGAAATGCATATAATAGCCTATCGATATAATAGATTTGATTAAAATCAGTAATCGATTTTGGAGAGAAGAGTAAGTATTTTTTCCAGTTTTCTTCTATAGCAATCATCGTGCTTGTAGAATGTGTAACAAGTAAAGTGTAAAGAAAAATAGGGAGAATGATCATGAGTTGTAAACCAATGAATCCTGTTTTATGTTTTTTCCAGTACAACCAGCGTGTTAATATAATTCCTAATAAATAGACAATGGATAATACAAAAACTGTAGTGGAAACGGGATTGTATTTAAAGGCATATAGAAGTTTATCAATTTCATACACTTGTTGGGAGCTTTCAGTTATTTTAGGTGTGAAGACGATATGTTGTTTCCAATCTTCTGAAATACTTAAGTAACTAGCAGTCCAACTTGTAATGAATAATGAGAAAAATAAAATGGGGAGAATGATCACATATTGTAGCCAATGGAAAATTGTTTTATGCATAAATGATTACACCCCTTCCTAATTATGGATATTTCCATTATACGATAAAGAGAAAAGATTTTCGATTGCATTAAGAATATTCTATTTATTTTTCAGGAGAATATTTCCAAGGTTGTCCGTATAAGCTAAAATAAAATGTAAATACGAATATTATTTTTGAATGAATATAATAAATGACTCAAATTATAAGGGTGATGTATATGTGGCGGAAATTTACGGTTATTATCATCTTATTTTGTTTAGCTGGTTACGCAGTATATGTGCAACTTGGAAAAAATGATAAACAAGTAAGCGAAGAACCAGTAAAAAGTGAAGAAACGATGAAAAAAGAAGTGATTGCAAAAAACGGAATTGAAGTAGGTAAGGTTGCACCAGATTTTGAGTTGTCAAAATCGGATGGGACAAGGGTTAAACTTTCAGATTTAAAAGGTAAAAAAGTCATCCTAAATTTCTGGGCAACGTGGTGTGGTCCTTGTCAGCAAGAAATGCCGGATATGGAGGCTTTTTATAAGAAACATAAAGACGATGTAGAAATTCTTGCTGTAAATTATACGGTTTCTGAAGGTGCTAATGGAGAGGAAAAAGTGAAAAAGTTTGCGGAAGAGAAAGGAATTACTTTTCCGGTTTTACTGGATAAAGACATAACTGTTACCACGACATATAAAGTAATTACTATCCCAACTTCATATTTTGTGGATACAAAAGGCGTGATTCAGGATAAGTTTATCGGGCCGATGACGCAAAAAGAGATGGAAAAACGAGTTGCGAAACTAAAATAGTAGGAAGAAGACAGGGTTAGCCATAGGCTGTTTCTGTCTTTTTTTTTCATCAAGCAGCTTGTTCATGGTATGATAAAAGAAATTTAAACGAGGAGAGTATGCCTGTGGGACATTTATCTTTGCCAGCAGACTATGTTGTGATTGACTTTGAAACGACAGGATTTAATCCATATAATGATCGAATTATTCAAGTGGCAGCGGTAAGGTACCGTAATCATGAGTTGGCTGATCAATTTGTTTCTTTCGTAAATCCAGAACGACCTATCCCTAGTCGAATTACAAGTTTAACAGGGATTACAAATTATCGCGTTTCGGATGCACCACTGATTCAGGAAGTTTTGCCATTGTTTCTAGCATTTTTAGGTAACGACACAATTGTTGCGCATAATGCTTCGTTTGATATGCGTTTTTTAAAGAGTAATGCAAATATGCTTAGATTGCCAGAACCTAAAAATATGGTAATTGATACCGTGTTTTTAGCAAAAAAATATATGAAGCATGCTCCAAACAATAAGTTAGAAACTTTAAAAAGAATGCTCGGAATTCGTTTAAGTTCTCATAATGCACTTGATGACTGTATTACATGTGCCGCTGTATATCAAAAATGTGCAATCGTGCAAGGGGAAGGGCGAAAGAAAACGAAAAAAGAAACAATTGAAGAAGATGCGGTGTATACATTAATTAAAGAAATGCTTGTGAAGAATAATCGTGGTGTCGAATGGATTCGTTATGTAAGTGTCGGGAATTATTTAGATATTAAAGCGTTTTATCCGATTGTAAGAGTGAAGGTCAAAGGGCGTAAAAAATATGTTTTAACTGAAAAGACCGAACAAGAAATATTAGAGATATATCCTACTTTAAAATGTGAGCCGGCTTTAAAAAGTGAAATAGGTATGACGAGAATTATGGTTGAAAGTCTAGAAGATTTTGCGACGTTAGAAAATTATATTTTAGAGGTTTATGACACAGTGATGCAAGAACTGAGTGAGTATAAAGAAAGTACAGTTAATGCAGATGAAGAAATTGAAAAATATTTAAGTATAATGAAATAATAAATGTGCTAAAAAATCCATCGGTTGTCAAAGGACGACTGATGGATTTTTATTTAGAAATAAACTTTTCTTTGATAAAACATAAAATTTTCTTGCAAATCTGATTAAAGAGTTTTTCATTTGCTCATACTAACTAGTAAGAAAGAGAAGGAGAAAGGATGAGCAGCATGAGAAGAAGTCGTCGGAAATCATTTGAAGAACTTGTGGGGGAAAATAAAAGGCAACTATTAAGCGATCGTGATGCAATTGAACGGATTGAAGAACGAATTGAAAAACGTTATGAAATGCAACTTTTTAAGCAGGCTGAATAATTCTTACTACTAGTATGATACTAGTAGTAAGGAGGCGGTTATAATGGGTAATCCAAAAAAGAATTCAAAAGATTTTGCACCAGATCACATTGGAACACAGTCAAAAAAAGCTGGTGGAAATAAAGGGAAGCAAATGCAAGACCAGACGGGAAAACAACCGATTGTGGATAACGGTTAAAGAAAAGGAGAATGTTTTCATTCTCCTTTTCTTTATGTGCATACATAATCTAATTCGTTTTTGGAAAGCTAATATGGTATGTATATCTCAATTAGGAGGAAAATAGCATGACAGAGCAATATAAAGCGAATCCAGATGATCGAAGTGATAATGTAGAAAAGTTGCAAGAAATGGTACAAAATACGATTGATAACTTTAATGAGGCAAAAGAAACTGCAGAGGTTTCGAATGAAAAAGATCGCGCTGCAATTGAAGCGAAAAATCAGCGCCGTTTAGAAAGTATTGATTCATTGAAAAGCGAAATAAAAGATGAATCTGAGTATAATGGGTAAAAAGGCTGACGGTTGTCAGCCTTTTTTTGTAATTAAGAAATTTTCCACGAGTAAGCGCCAGTTTTGCGGGAAAGGAAGACCGATTTTCCAATAGCTAATCCCGCGAATACCTTGTTCTTTGATTAAATTAAATTTACTTTGAACAGACCTAGCATCTTCAAACCATACTTCGTGCTGCACACCATTTTCATCAAAATAATTAAAGTGTGGTGCTTGTGCTGTGAAATCATAACGAATTGGCACATTATATTTACGAGCCAGTGCAACAGCTGCGACAGAACTAATTGCTTTTGCAGGAGGATTTCCTTCTTTAAAGGGAAGCTTCCAGACGAAACCATATAAATTTTGTCCCATCATAATTTTGTGCGGTGGCATTTGAGATTTTGCATATTGAATTACCTGTTTCACGGGACCGATAGGAGATATAGCCATCGGTGGCCCACCTTGCCATCCCCAGTCATATGTCATAATAACAACAAAGTCGACAATTTCTCCCTGTGCTTTGTAATCGTGTGCTTCAAAAAATTTTCCTTTTTGCTGAGAACTCGTTTTGGGAACAAGTGTTGTACTTAATGTATATCCTTCTGGTAGTCTTGTTTTTACATTTCGTAAAAAACGATTGTATGCTTCGCGATCCTCTGGTGCAACATTTTCAAAATCAAAATGAATATCACGCATATTATACTTCTCAGCTGTTTGTAGAATATTAGTAATAAATTTGTTTTGAATGGTAGCACTCCGTAAAAAAATAGAGGCTAATTCAGCGCTAAAATTGCCGTTTTCAATATTTGTAATCACGAGCATAGGAATCGTTTGACCTTGCACAGCAATTTGAGCAATTCTTGCAGTTTCAGTTGGTTCTTTTAAGGTTCCATCGCGCAATGCTTCAAAGCTAAAATAGGCTAAATATGTGAGGTAAGGAATGATAGCCCGTGTGGCATTCACTAAACTTTCTTTAATTGGAATAGTAGAAGGCTGCAAATAGGCAATAGATTCTATTGCTCGTTTTGAGCCTTTTGGAATGTACAATTGTTGACCGACGTGAAGGATGGATTTTAAAGATAAGTTATTTACTTTTGCTAAGCTCGCAAGAGGAACGTTATATGTTTGAGAAATTCGGTAAAGGCTGTCTCCAGGTTGTACGTAATAGTTATTCCCTTTCGTATTTACAATTAGTGCCTGACCGACAACAAGTGTTTCAGTTGGATTAAGTCCATTGTCTTTTACAATTTCTTCAGGTGTAGTTCCGTATTTTGACGCTAAGCTATATACGCTGTCACCGCTACGAACGGTTACAATTTGAATCATATACTCGCTCCTTTCAGGAAAAAGATTCACCGTTTCTATTTTATTTTTGATTTCACTGTATTATGATTAAATGTATGCGAGGAAACAGAAGCGAGAAGGAGATTGTGATATGTTTGTAGCAGAACACGAAATTGAAATCCGCTATGCGGAAACAGATCAAATGGGTGTGGTGTATCACTCAAATTATTTAGTATGGCTGGAATTGGGGCGTACTAAATTAATACAAGAATTAGGATTTTCATATATTGAAATGGAAAAAGAAGGAGTTATTTCTCCAGTATTAGATTTGCAAATTTCATATCGGAAAGCAATGCGTTATGGAGAAAAAGCAATTGTAAAAACATGGATTGATTCAGTTAGTCCACTCCGTGTTATTTACGGATATGAAATTTATAATGGTGATGGAGACCTTTGTATTACGGCTACAACAACAAATATTTGTGCGAAAAAAGAGGGATTCCGTCCTGTATCCTTTAAGAAATTATACCCTGAGTGGTATGCGAAGTATGAAGAAATTAAGAAAAAATAAAAAGTGTGGCCCTGGGCCACACTTTTTTTATTTTTCATAATTAAATTGCGGGAAGTCATCACCGTCGTTAAGTGTAACAGATAAGTCATGCCCATCAAAGAACCATTCATCATCCGATTCAATGAAGAAGTTAATGCCTTCTTCTTGAATTTGAGTGGCAGGATGAGCAGGATCGTCTTTACGGATTCCTAGAGAAAGTCCCTTTTGAACAGTGCTGCAACCACCATATTGTACGAAAAAGCGAAGTGTATCGCCAGATTGTAAGTTTAATTCATCTTTATACCAATTTACTGCTTCTTTTGTTACGGAAAGATTCATGTATAGTTCCTCCAAGTTATGTTGCTTTTTCTATAGTATAAAAAATAACGCAAAAAGACGCTATTAATATGCTTTGCGTTTTCTTTTTGCGTTATCCCGCATTAACGGACAGTAATACTCCCACCTCAAAATTCGGCGGGAGCAAAGAAATTAGGTGGGAGATAAACTGTCCGTAAAAGCCCGATTGGTTCAACTAATAATCAGTGGGGATGAAGAAAACCCCCACTGATTAAAGTTTCACTTTATGTGGGGCACAACCTTACTTTTGTTTCTTTGTAAAATTCGCTTTCGGCTCAGTTTTATTTATAATTCGTCCAATATTGGCACGGTGTTTATAAATAACCATACCAGCTAATAAACACATCGCAACAATGAAGATTTTATTCCCGTCAATAATTGATGCGATAACAGCAACAACAGCCGTTACCATAGAAGAAAGCGATACGTATCTCGTTGTAAATAGCAGGGTGAAAAAGACAGCGGCTAATATTACAAAAATGATTGGCGTGTAGCATAAGAGTACTCCAGCAGAAGTTGCGACTGCTTTTCCGCCGCGGAATTTCGCGAAAATCGGATATACATGTCCAAGAACTGCAGCTAATCCAAACCAAAGGGGATGGGTGTCTAAGGCGAAAATTAACGGTAGTGCTGTCGCTAACGTCCCCTTTAAAATGTCAGCAATTGTAACGATAAAACCTGCTTTTTTCCCTAGCGTCCGAAATGTATTCGTTCCTCCTAAATTACCGCTACCATGCTCGCGAATGTCGATTCCATAACCAATTTTTCCAACAACAAGTGCAAAGGGAATCGAGCCAAGTAAATAGGCAACGATAAATAAAAGATATGTAATAAGCATAAGTTCAGTCTCCTTTATTCAAATGTGTTGATAAAGGGTAAAAAGAGTTTTTCCCGTATATTGTACCATACATTTGTAAAGATCACATTTCTTTTTTGTAAATGAAAAATTCAAAGTTTCTTAAAAAAACTTTCACAGGAATGTTACATTTCTCACAGATTGATTAGAACTATATGTTGTATCATTTTGTTAGTGAATTAACAAGATGTTGTTGGAGGTTTGGGAAATGATGAAACAAAGTACGTGTGGAGAAGAATTAATGAAGATTTTTGAAACAATTGTCCACGGGAATGAGCAAGATTTAATGCAAGAAAATGCAAATGTTGATGGACGGTCTCCAATGGGAATGATGGGAACATTTGCATCTGAGAGCGCCAAATATTATGCAATGGAACAGTTACTTTCTGAAGAAGTAAAAAAAGCAATCAATCAAAATATATTATACCCACATGATTTAGACTTTTATGCGACAGGTACGACAACATGTTCGCAAATTCCTTTAGCACAAATGCTTGAAAAAGGATTTCATACCGGGCATGGACATATGAGACAACCACAAGATATTAAAAGCGCGTTGGCGCTTTCTTCGATTATTTTTCAGGCAAACCAGAACATGCAGCACGGCGGTCAATCATTTGCCTTATTTGATATTGATTTAGCACCGTATGTGAGAAAAACATTTGAGAGAAATAAGAACAGATTAGGGGCGTATCCGTTAACAAAAGAGCAAGTAGAAGAATTTGCATGGAAAGAAACAGAAAACGATACGTATCAAGCTTGTGAAGCGTTTATTCATAATTCTAATAGTATGCATAGCCGGGGAGGTGGGCAAGTTCCGTTTATCTCTATTAACTACGGAACGGATACATCGAAAGAAGGAAGATTATTAATTCAGCAATTATTACGAGCGACTCAGGCTGGATTAGGAAAAGGTGAAACACCTATCTTCCCTATTCAAATCTTTAAGCTGAAAAAAGGTGTCAATTTTGAAGAGAGTGATCCGAACTATGATTTGTTTGAATTGGCACTAGAAACGACTGCTGAGCGGTTGTTCCCGAATTTTTCATTTTTAGATGCGCCATTTAATGCAGCGCATTATGATGGTCGTTCAGAAAGCGAAGTATGTTATATGGGCTGTCGTACGCGTGTTATGTCTAATATTCATGGGGAAGAGACTGCAATTGGAAGAGGGAATTTATCGTTTACTTCTATTAACTTAGTGAAATTGGCATTGATTAGCGGTTCAAAAGAAACATTTTTTGAAGCTTTACATTATTATGTGGATCTTGGCATTCGTCAACTACTAGAAAGATTTGCTTACCAGTGTACGAAAAAGGCAAGAGATTTTCACTTTTTATATTCACAAGGAGTATGGCGGGGCGGAGAAAAACTGCATCCTGAAGATTCTGTTGCTGAAATTTTAAAACAAGGAACGTTAAGTATTGGTTTTATCGGCCTTGCAGAATGTTTAGTTGCTTTAACAGGAAAACATCATGGGGAAGATAAAGAATCATGGGATCTTGGAAATGAAATCGTGACCTTTATGAGAGAGAAGATGGATCAAGCGACGGAAGAATATCAACTTAATTTCTCTTTAATTGCAACTCCTGCGGAAGGATTATCAGGCAAGTTTGTGAAAAGAGATCGGGATGAATTTGGAATTATTAGTGGTGTGACAAACCATAAATATTATACAAATTCGTTCCACATACCAGTTTATTATTCTATTCAAGCAATTGACAAAATCCGCTTAGAAGGTCCATTTCATGCACTGTGTAATGGCGGACACATTACGTATATTGAATTAGATGGAGCGGCAGTTCATAATCAAAAAGCATTAAAACAAATTGTGCAGGCGATGGCAGAGTATGGAGTAGGGT
Organism: Bacillus sp. TL12; assembly: GCF_022625245.1. Taxonomy (NCBI): domain Bacteria; kingdom Bacillati; phylum Bacillota; class Bacilli; order Caryophanales; family Bacillaceae; genus Bacillus; species Bacillus sp. TL12. The sequence continues at coordinate 82,820 of NZ_JAJJBY010000008.1, forward strand.
ATGGATCAATTAATCATCCAGTTGATCGTTGTAAGTGCTGTGGTTACCATGGGGTCATCGAAAATGAATGTCCAAGTTGTGGAAACGAGAATGAGAATGAAATAGAAAGAATTCGTCGGATAACGGGATATCTTGTAGGTGATATGTCGAAATGGAATAGTGCAAAACGTAGTGAAGAAGCGGATCGGGTGAAACATAAATGAGAGTAATGAATATTATTCATGATAGTGTAGTAGATGGGGAAGGATTGCGGACAGTCGTGTTTTTTGCGGGCTGTCCGCATCGTTGTTTAGGATGTCATAATCCTAAGTCATGGAATATTTGTAATGGAACTGAAATGACCGTAGAAGAAATTGTGAAAGAGATTGCCAAAAATCCGCTTACTGATGTAACTTTTTCGGGTGGAGATCCATTTTTTCAAGCTGCTGAAGTGAAAATCGTAGCAAAAGCGGTAAAAGATTTGAAAAAAAACTTATGGATTTACACAGGTTATACGCTAGAAGAGATACAGAGTTCTCAAAATAATGATATGATAGAATTGTTACATTATGGGGATGTTCTGGTCGATGGAAGGTTTGAACTTGAAAAAAGAGATTTAACACTTCCATTTCGCGGAAGCTCCAATCAACGTATGATTCGATTGAAAGAGTAAAAAGGCGGGATAGGTCAGATGAATAAAACGGTATTACTTGTTGAAGATGAAAGAAGATTACGTGAAATTGTTAGTGATTATTTTCGCAATGAAGGTTTTGAAGTGATAGAAGCTGAAGATGGGAAACAAGCATTAGAATTATTTGCTGAACATACAATTGATTTAATTATGTTAGATATTATGCTACCAGAAATAGATGGTTGGTCTGTTTGTCGTCGCATTCGAAAAGAGTCAGCGGTACCAATTATTATGCTTACAGCACGTTCTGATGAAGATGACACATTGTTAGGCTTTGAGCTTGGGGCTGATGAGTATGTAACAAAGCCTTTTAGTCCAAAAGTATTAGTTGCGAGAGCAAAAACTTTGTTAAAGCGCGCTGATGGGGCAGTAGGGGTGGCAGAAGAGAATGCACTTTCTATGGCAGGAATCGATGTGAATCGTCTTTCACGTACGGTATCGGTAAACGGAGAGGAAATAATATTAACACATAAAGAGTTTGAACTTCTTGTTTATTTAATGGAGAATAAAGGGATTGTATTATCACGCCAACATTTATTAGATCAACTTTGGGGGTATGATTATTATGGTGATGATCGTACTGTTGATACACATATAAAAAAGTTGCGTAATAAGTTAGGTGATAAAGCAAAACATATTGGAACTGTCATTCGAGTTGGATATAAGTTCGAGGAATAATCCTTAAATACTATGCAATTCAGCTTGGGAATATAGTACATTTGCACTCTCTTTTGTAGATGGAAATGTACAAAATATAGATTTTTTGTCTACTATAATAGATAGGAGTATTTTTTTAATTGGATTTCACGATGAATTCACAAGAAAGACACAACATGTGACTATACTGAAAATACGAATTCAGCAGAGAGGGGATATCAATTATGGGATATTATGACGGACAAAATATGAATGAAGAGCATAGTGAAACGAGAGAAGTAAAAAAATCAGGTAGTAAAAAAGGGTACTTTTTTACAGGGCTAGTTGGAGCGGTTATTGGAGCTGTTTCCATTAGTTTTGCAGCACCGTATATGCCATGGACAAATGGAAATGGGACGGTTTTAACTTCTAATTCAAAAGTAGAGGGAACTGTGGTTCCTGTTGTAAATAAAGCAAAGAGTGAGACGGATTTACCTGGCATGATTGAAGGAGCTAAAGAAGTAGTTGTAGGTGTTATCAACATGCAAAAGAGTATGGATCCATTTTCAATGGAGCAAGCAGGTCAAGAACAAGAGGCTGGATCAGGATCGGGTGTAATTTATAAAAAATCTGGAAACAAAGCTCTGATCGTAACGAATAATCACGTAGTAGATGGAGCAAATAAACTTGCAGTGAAACTAAGTAATGATAAAACAGTAGACGCAAAATTAGTTGGGAAAGACCCTTGGTTAGATTTAGCTGTTGTAGAGATTGATGGATCTAATATTAATAAAGTAGCCACACTTGGTGATTCCAGTAAAATTCGCGCTGGTGAATCGGCTATTGCAATTGGGAATCCATTAGGTTTTGATGGTAGTGTAACAGAAGGGATTATTAGTAGTAAAGAACGCGAAATTCCAGTGGATATTAATGGTGACAAACAGCCGGATTGGCAAGCAGAAGTTATTCAAACAGATGCAGCAATTAACCCAGGGAACAGTGGTGGCGCATTATTCAATCAAAATGGTGAAGTCATTGGTATTAATTCTAGTAAGATTGCACAGCAAGAAGTAGAAGGAATCGGGTTTGCTATCCCAATTAATGTTGCAAAACCAGTCATTGAATCTCTTGAAAAAGATGGAACGGTAAAACGTCCAGCGATGGGAGTAGGAGTTGCATCTCTTGAGGATTATCCACCGTATGCATTAGGACAATTAAAATTACCAAAAGATGTTACAAAGGGTGTTCTCTTAAGCAAAATTTATCCCGTTTCACCAGCTGAAAAAGCGGGACTTCAGCAGTATGACGTTGTTGTGGCATTAGATGGCCAAACAGTAGAAAATTCACTTCAATTCCGTAAATATTTATATGAAAAGAAAAAAGTTGGCGATAAAATTGAAGTAACATTCTATCGAAATGGTGAAAAAATGACGAAAACAGCTACTTTAGCAGATAACTCTTCTGCTAAGAATTAATAAAGAAAGTCTCTTTCGTATTGAAAGAGACTTTCTTTATCGGCTATACTAAAGGAATAGGAGGGATTTACTATGACAATTGAAAACCCAACTCGTACGGAAATTGGTGAAGTATTGAAAAAAAGCAAAACAATCGCGGTTGTCGGATTGTCCAACAAACCAGAACGCACATCATATATGGTTTCAAAAGCGATGCAGGATGCAGGATATCGTATTATCCCGGTAAATCCGGTCATAGATGAAGTGCTAGGAGAAAAAGCAGTTTCGTCATTAAAAGATATTAAGGAACATGTCGATATCGTAAATGTATTCCGTCGTTCGGAATTTTTAATGGACGTTGCAAAAGAATTTGTAGAGATTGATGCGGATGTTTTTTGGGCACAATTAGGAGTACAAGATGAAGATACATATACATTTTTAAAAGAAAAAGGCTATACTGTCATTATGGATCGCTGTATTAAAGTAGAACATGCGATGACGCGATAGTATAGACATTGTAAGTGAAAGTTCAATTCAGCTTTAGTTAATACTTGCTAACTAAACAGATGAACGAGGTGTTCATCATGAGATTTTTTAAAGGCTGTTTTTGGGGATTGCTACTTGCTATCCCATTTTGGATAATTGTCATTTGGTTAATTGCCAAATGGTGGAGTGTGTAATTTGGAATACATATCCATTTCTCGTTGACAAACGATTATTTTTCTGAAATAGTAGCCTAAAGGAATCCTTGTGAAAAAACAAGGATTTTTCTATTGAGAATGGTATATAAAAGACATAACATAACTTGCCAAAAGTATGGTTAAGGCGTTATTCTATAATAGAAACATATGTTCTGATTTGATTAGGAAAGGGGCAAGGAGTTTGGCAAAGCATCAGTTTCAATATAATGAAGATGCCATTCAAGTGCTTGAAGGTCTTGAAGCCGTTCGAAAACGCCCGGGTATGTATATCGGGAGCACGGACAGCCGTGGATTGCATCATTTAGTATACGAAATAGTAGATAACTCCGTTGATGAAGCATTAGCGGGATTTGGCGACGAAATTTCTGTCGTAATACATAAAGATAATAGTATTAGTGTAATTGATAAAGGGCGCGGGATGCCTACAGGAATGCATAAACTTGGAAAGCCTACACCTGAAGTGATTTTAACTGTACTTCATGCAGGTGGGAAGTTTGGACAAGGAGGCTATAAAACAAGTGGCGGTTTACACGGTGTTGGTGCATCAGTTGTAAATGCTTTATCAGAATGGCTCGTTGTAACGATTAAACGTGATGGAAATATATATGAACAACGTTTTGAAAATGGTGGTGTGCCTGTAACAACACTAGAGAAAATCGGAAAAACGAAACAATCTGGAACAACGATGCATTTTAAACCAGATCCATCTATTTTCAGTACAACAAATTATAATTATGAAACGTTATGTGAGAGATTGCGTGAATCTGCCTTTCTGTTAAAAGGCATGAAAATTACTATAAAAGACGAACGAAATGATTTAGAAGACGTTTTCCATTATGAAACAGGAATTGAAGCATTCGTTTCTTATTTAAATGAAGAAAAGGACTCTATCCATCCAGTTGTATACTTTGCTGGTGAACAAAATGGAATTGAAGCAGAACTTGCATTTCAATTTAACGATGGCTATTCAGAAAACATTCTTTCATTCGTAAACAATGTACGTACGAAAGACGGTGGGACACATGAAGCTGGATTTAAAACAGCAATGACACGTGTTTTTAATGAATATGCTCGTAAAGTTTCAATGTTAAAAGAGAAAGATAAAAATTTAGAAGGTACGGATATTCGCGAAGGGTTAGCGGCAATTGTTTCTGTACGTGTGCCGGAGAATTTACTACAATTTGAAGGTCAAACAAAAGGGAAACTTGGAACAAGTGAAGCACGTTCATCCATAGATGCGATTGTGTCCGAACACTTAGCATACTTTTTAGAAGAAAATCCAGATGTAGCAACTCTTCTTGTGAAAAAAGCGATTAAAGCAGCACAAGCGCGTGAAGCAGCTCGTAAAGCTAGAGAAGAAGCGAGAACTGGTAAAAAGAAAAAACGCTCGGAAGGAACATTGAGCGGCAAGTTAACACCTGCGCAATCTCGTAACCCACAAAAGAACGAGTTATATTTAGTAGAGGGTGACTCTGCTGGTGGCTCTGCGAAGCAAGGGCGCGATCGTCGTTTCCAGGCAGTGCTGCCGCTAAGAGGTAAAGTAATTAACACGGAAAAAGCAAAGCTTGCTGATATTTTCAAGAATGAAGAGATTAATACCATTATTTATGCAATCGGCGGTGGTGTTGGAAACGAATTTTCTGTCGAAGATATTAACTATGATAAAGTTGTAATTATGACCGATGCTGATACAGATGGCGCACATATTCAAGTGTTATTACTTACATTCTTCTACCGATATATGAAGCCGTTAATTGAAGCAGGTAAAGTATTTATTGCTCTTCCACCTTTATATAAAGTAAGTAAAGGAAAAGGGAAAAGCGAAGTAATTGAATATGCGTGGTCAGATGAAGAGTTAGACGATGTGACGAAAAAGGTCGGTAAAGGCTATATGTTGCAGCGTTATAAAGGTTTGGGCGAAATGAACGCGGATCAGTTATGGGAAACGACAATGAATCCAGAGACACGTACGCTAATTCGCGTGAAAATTGATGATGCAGCAAGAGCTGAACGCCGTGTTACGACGTTGATGGGTGATAAAGTAGAGCCTCGCCGTAAGTGGATCGAGCGAAATGTACAATTCGGTATGCAAGAAGAAGGAAATATTTTAGAAAATGAAATGATTATGGAGACGGAGGTGGAATAACATGCAAGCAGAGAAGTTTCATGACCTCCCGCTTGAAGACGTGTTAGGTGATCGCTTTGCACGTTACAGTAAATATATTATTCAAGATCGCGCGCTTCCAGATGCGCGTGATGGTTTAAAACCAGTACAACGTCGTATTTTATATTCCATGTATGTAGAAGGAAACGTACATGACAAGCCGTTTCGTAAATCGGCTAAAACAGTTGGTAACGTTATTGGTAATTACCATCCACATGGTGATTCCTCTGTATATGAAGCGATGGTACGTTTAAGTCAAGATTGGAAAGTGCGTAACGTATTAGTTGAAATGCATGGGAATAATGGTAGTGTAGATGGTGACCCAGCGGCAGCGATGCGTTATACAGAAGCTCGTTTATCGCCAATTGCCTCTGAATTGCTTCGTGATATCGATAAGGAAACAGTAGAATTCGTATCAAACTTTGATGATACAAGTGAAGAACCAGTTGTTTTGCCAGCAATGTTCCCGAATCTATTAGTAAACGGATCGACAGGAATTTCAGCTGGATATGCAACAGAAATTCCACCTCATCACCTTGGTGAAGTAATCGATGCAACAATGATGCGTATTGATAAGCCTAATAGTACGGTAGATGACTTATTAACGGTTATTAAAGGGCCTGATTTCCCAACAGGTGGTATTATTCAAGGGCTTGATGGAATTAAAAAAGCGTATGAAACAGGCAAAGGAAAAATCATCATTCGCGGAAAAGCAGAAGTTGAAACGATTCGTGGTGGTAAGCAACAAATTGTTATTACAGAAATTCCATATGAAGTAAACAAGGCGAATCTAGTAAAAAAAATGGACGAATTACGTCTAGATAAAAAACTGGATGGGATTGCTGAAGTCCGTGATGAGACAGATCGTACAGGTCTTCGTATTGTTGTGGAATTAAAAAAGGAAGCAAACGCAGAAGGTATTTTAAATTATTTATATAAAAATACTGATTTACAAATTCCATATAACTTCAATATGGTAGCTATAAATAATCGTCGTCCGACGCTTATGACGTTACCGAAGATTTTAGATGCGTACATTGGACATCAAAGAGAAGTTGTTACACGTCGTTCAGAATATGAACTTAGAAAAGCAGAAAACCGCCAGCATATTGTAGCAGGTTTAATGAAAGCATTATCGATTTTAGATGAGGTAATTGAAACCATTCGAGCATCTAAAGATAAACGTAATGCAAAAGACAACTTAAGTGCAAAATTTGGGTTTACAGAAGCGCAAGCGGAAGCAATCGTATCACTGCAATTGTATCGTTTAACGAATACAGATATTACCGCACTGGAGAAAGAAGCAGAAGAACTGCAAAAGAAAATTTCAGAATTACAAGCGATTTTACAAAGTGAGAAAAAGCTTCTGCAAGTTATTAAAGTGGATTTAAAGAGAGTAAAGAAAACGTATAGTGATAATCGTCGTGCGGTTATTGAAGAAGAAATTGAAGAAATAAAAATTGATGTGGAAGTTATGATTCCGCAAGAAGATGTCATCGTTACTGTAACGAAAGAAGGGTATGTAAAACGAACAGGCTGGCGTTCACATAATGCATCGAACGGGAAAGACTTCGGTATGAAAGAAGGCGACATCTTACTGGAACGTTTCGATACAAACACAACAGAAACAGTTCTTTTATTCACGAATAAAGGAAATTATATTTATCTTCCAGTATATGAGATGCCAGATATTCGTTGGAAAGATTTAGGCCAGCATGTAGCGAATATTGTTTCGCTTGAACGAGATGAGACGTTAATTTGGGCAACGGTTGTACAGAACTTTGAGGAAGAAAAACGTTTCGTAGTGTTTGTAACGCGAAATGGTATGATTAAGAAAACGGAACTAAATCAGTATAAAGTGCAGCGCTATTCAAGGGCGTTCGTTGCTGTAAACTTGAAAAAAGATGATGAAGTTGTAGATATATTCGCAACAGACGGAACAAGTGATATTGTTCTTGCAACACATGGCGCATATGCACTTATTTTTAACGAAGAAGAGGTAAGTCCAGTTGGTGTAAGAGCAGCTGGTGTAAAAGCGATTAATTTAAAAGAAGATGACTACGTTGCTTCTGGTAAGCCGTTAAATAGTGAAAAAGATCAATTGATTCTTGTCACGCAGCGAGGCGCGGTTAAGCGATTGAAAGCTTCTGAGATTGAGAAATCAACAAGGGCAAAGCGCGGTCTTGTTATCTTTAAAGAGTTAAAACGTAATCCGTACCGTATTGTTGGTATTGAAATTGTTCGAGATGATGAACTTGTTTATATGAAAACAGAAAAACAGATTGTCGAAGAAATAGATCCAAAAGCGTTTCGTAATAAAGACCGGTATAGTAATGGTAGTTTAGTCTTAGATGTTACGGATACAGGTGAAGTGGTCGAAACGTGGACGAAGAAGCGGACAGAGTGAATAAACGATAGTAAGAATTTTAATTAAATATATACTCATCTTATTAGTGAAACCCATGTTCTATATAGAACATGGGTTTCTTGGAGTAGTAGGGTTTTAAACTCACCACGATTCTAATTTTTTTAGTTTTTTCATGAAAGTAAACCAAAAAGAATTAGGATGAAAAAATAAAGGTAATTATATATTGATTGAAAGAAAGGGAGTACAGTATGTCACCATCCTATTAGGACTATGAGGTACTCTCGAAAATATATTGTTTTAAGTTATAACTTTTTATTAAAATCTTAGACTGTTGTGAAGCATAAAAAAGCACTATTCTTTCTGTGAAGGTATATAGAAAAAAGAGTGCTTTTTTCTATTATTTTTAAAATCCCTGTTGCACACAATAAATATCTTTAATTTTAGCTATAATCTCATCAACAGCGTATAAAAGTTCTTCTTCGCTTAAATAGGGACTAATTGATATACGAATAGAACTATTAGCTTCTTCTTTTGATAATCCAATCTCTTGTAATACATATGACGGTTCTAAGCTGTTTGAATTACAAGCAGATCCCGAAGAAATAGAAACAGTTCTCATACCTGCTATAAGTGTTTCTGAACTAATATTTGGGATCATTATATTTATGATATGAGGTATGCTATTTTCCATACATACATTTACGCGAGAAAGGGGTATTTCTTGTTGAATTTGATTTATAACAATTGTTCTTAATTTCAGTGCTTTTTCATAATTCTCTTTTAATTCTAATATAGCTATATCACTTGCTACGCCCATACCAGCTATTAGTGAAGTTGGTAATGTTCCACTGCGCAAATATGTTTGCTCACCTCCAAATAATAAAGGACGGAAATATTCCTGTTTGTGCTGGTTTACATATAAAATGCCTACACCTTTTGGTCCATAAATTTTATGTCCCGATAATGATAAAGTATCTATATCCAATTCTTTCACATCTATTGGTATTTTTCCAAAAGCTTGAACAGCATCTACATGTATCAATGTTTTATACTTTCTGCATAAAGCAGAGATCTCATTGATAGGTTGAATTGTTCCCACCTCGGAATTAACATATGCAAAACTAACAACCCTTGTATCATCATCTAATAAGCGTCTCAATGAATCTAAGCAAATGGTTCCATCACGTTTAATGTCCACATATTTTACGATAATACCTCTTCTTTGTAACTCTTTTCCAACCTCTAAAATCGATTTATGGTCTATAGGTGAGAGAATTACATTTACAGGTTCTTTTTCATGATAATCAATTGCTCCTAACAATGCCAAGTTGTTACTTTCTGTTGCCCCCGAAGTAAATATTATTTCTTCTTTATGAGCACCAATAGAAATTGCAATCTTACTTTTCGCTTGATACACCGCATACTGTGCTTTTTTTCCCATCACATGCTGAGATGAAGGATTTGCAAATTCTGTTTTCATGTACTTTTCTACCACTTCGATCACTTTATTATGACATGGAGTAGTAGCAGCATAATCTAAGTACACCTGTCTCATAAGCATTGCCCTCCTTTATCACGAAGAAAACACAGAGAAATTAACGGTTTTTTCATAGATTTCTTCTTTTGACATTTCACCACTTCCACCAGGATCCACAACAATAACTTTCATCCCGGTTAAATTATATAGATTAAGAGCGATTTCAATACCTGTACGTACTGGTTGGTAACATTCTCCAGGTGCGAATAATAACAATGCTCTATAACCTGCCTTATGTACCTCAGCTATCATTTCTGTAATTTCTCCTGCACATCCAGTTACACCACAACTAATTAATGTTTTATAATTTCCATCCGCATCTACAAATGATACTTCGGATTGATTTTCTCGATCGTTTAGCATTCTTTTTTCTAATTTTCCTTCTTTTACTAGCTTACTAGCACTTTTTTGAAATCTATATTTAAGCCAAGTTTCAGGGAAAAAGATCGGATTTTTTCGGCTAGACAAGATACTCTGTTGATTAAAGTACTTACTCTTTTCTAAACTTGTAACGTAAGCTTCTGGAATTTCTGTATATCTCTCATAAAACTCTTTACGAAGATCACTAACGCTTGCATTTGCAGATGGAACATATTGCCAATCGTTAATTAATAGTAGGTATTTAATGTCTCTAAATTGTTCATAAAATTGCTTGCCTAATTGAATTCCGATATTCCACGTGTATAAAGGGAATATACCTACTCTACGTGAAATCCTTTCTTTCATCACATCTGTTTTCTGTTCTTCGATAATTCCAGGAGTTAAGCTATTTGTTTCTTCATCAAAAAAGAGCATAAAGTGCCCTGACATAATTACTAATTCTTCTTGAGTAGTATTTTTTAATTCTTCACTGATTAACTTGATCATCTCTTCTTCTGATGCAACTAATTGATGAATTCCTTTCTTTTTTACATTCATTGAATTCGACATATGTTACCCCCTTAAAATGTATGGAGGCAGTGCTTGGATTTGAACCAAGGAATTAGGTTTTGCAGACCTATGCCTTACCACTTGGCTACACTGCCATCATATAGAGTTTAGGTGCTAATTTGAAACTTGTTTATCACGTTGTTCATAGTATCATTCTAAAAAAATAATCGTCAATAATATTCTGAATATAATTATTTTTCTCAACATAAAAATTAATACCTAGAAAGTTTATTGAAAATATAAGCATTCAAATAAAATAAAGAAATATGTAAGATATTTTAAAATAATAGTGTTTTTGAAGGATAAGAAATATAACCATAAAAAATTTTTTTTATTCTATGGTTGATGATTCAGTATAAATTTCTCAAAAGATAATCAATTTTTTATTTTGCAAATATAAGATGCTGCATGCTATTGTTAGTTATGATTTTTAGAAATCCTTATTTTTTAAAAGAGCCAATTCACTATAAACGAGTTTTCACCCAAAAGGTAATTAATCATGAAATCATCGTGCATAGAAGATCTTTCAACTCATGAAGGCTTAAGAGTTTATGCTATGTAACCAGTTGAATATCAAAATAATAAAAAGCAACATGCTAAATAAAGCTTTTAATACTAACAATTTAGTGAGAAAGGAATCCAATATGTCCAAACAAACAATTGCTTATATTCAAATGTCATTTGCAATGGTTGCAATTGGAAGTTTCGTTATTGTTAATAAGTACATTATTAAAGAACTTCCTATATTTATTGCTTCAGAGCTTAGATTACTAATTGCTTCCTTAATATTACTTCCTTTATTTTTATATAAAGGTGAAAAAATGCCTAAACTAGTAAAAAAGGATTACATTATATTTTTTCTTCAAAGTTTTATAGGTGTGTTTTTATTTAGTGTTTGCACATTATATGGTTTAAAACAAACAACAGCTTTAGATAGCGGCATCATTATGAGTTGTACGCCTGCAATAATGGCTTTAATCTCTTATTTTTTTCTAAAAGAAAGACTAGGAATGAATAAAATAGGAGGGATTCTATTAACTATTTTAGGTACATTGTCTATCAATGTTTTTGGTCAACTTTCAAATTTTAATGTAGGCTCGCACTCATTAACAGGAAATATGTTAATCTTCTGCGCTGTGATTGGAGAAGCAATTTTCTTTTCCTTTGGGAAATTAATTTCTACGCCTTTAAGACCTTTAACAATGACAACAATTATGAGTTTGACAGGTGCGATATTATTTTTACCTTCTGCGATATATCAATCCTTACATTTTAACTTTTTTACTGTATCTCCATTGGCGTGGTTACTCGTATTATATACAGGAGTTGTAATTACTGTATTAGCTGTTCTATTAATGAATCAAGGGTTAGAAGTGGTATCAGCGGGGACAGCGGCAGTATTTACAGCTTTAATGCCTATAAGCACAGTGATTTTATCAGCTTTTATATTACATGAACCTCTCTTCTGGTATCATATTTTTGGAATGGTATTGGTTATTTCGGGTATTTTTGTTATCACGAACTCTTCAAATGAAAGTAAAGAAATGTTTGAAAGAAGCAGACACGAAAATATGTAACAATAAAGTGAAACTTTAAACAGTGGGGGTTTTCCTCATCCCCCACTGATTGTTAGTTGAACCAATCGGGCCTTTACGGGCAGTTTATCTCCCACCTAACTTCTTTGCTCCCGCCGAATTTTGAGGTGGGAGTATTACTGCCCGTTAGTGCGGGATAAATTTTCTCAATATAAGACTGCATATATTGTTGGTTTCAGTATTCAAAAAAATACATTGTTAATTTACAATAATTTAAGAAGTGTAGAACAGTAATAAATATATTAACTATATTCTGTAATAAAGGAGCCCATAAATGAAAAAAGTATATTCCTTTTTAATGACTGTATCTGTATGTATATTTATATCTGCTTGTTCTAATCAAACGAATTCTGAAAAAGAGGTAGAATCTGATACGAAAAAAGCTCCAATAGCTGAAACGAATGTAAAAGCTAAGCCTTATACAGAGCCATTAACACAAGTAGGACAAGAAGCAAAGCATCCACTTGGAACAGTGGTTCTAAAGCAATTAAGTGAGCCAAATACAATGATAGAAGCAGGGCCTCTTCATATTCAAGTAGAGAGAATTAAGGTAATTCAGAGTACAGAAGTAAGTGAAATTGGGAAATATAACTTAAAAGAACGAGGACTAAGTACAGAGCAAATGAATGCAATACAATTTACAACTATTTTAGAAAATACTTCAGATCAAGTACTTAATTTGGAACAAGGGCCTTTTAAAACACTTGTTTTAAGTAATGGTGAACAAGTAGATGTATATAAAATGAATGCGGATCCAAAAAATCGAAGCTTAAATGCCAAGGAAAAAATAAAGCTTACACTTATCTGTTTCTTATCTCAAGCTCCAAACGAAATTACATCCGTAAAAGTAGTTACTGATGTGGTACGAGATCAACAAACAAAAAATGAGGTAAGTGCAGTAACCAATACTGAGATTACTATGTAAAAAAGAGAACAGCCTGATGAGGCTGTTTTCTTGTGTTTTCTAATTAAAAAGAGCAGTATCCAACAACTGGCTTGGAAGAACCAGTTTTAATGAAATAATTAGGAGCAAAGCCTTGGCTCAAGCACCACCATAGCCATTATCATCTACTTTTAAGCACTGGTGAACAAGTAGATGTATACAAAATGAGCGCGGATCCCCAAAAATAGAAACTTAATGTAAATGTGAGAGTGAAGCTTACACTTATTTGCTTCTCATCTCAAGCACCAAATTAAAGGTAATGACTGATGTAGTACGAAATCAATAAACTAAAAGTGAGATGAGACCATTAACCACTAGGGGGATTACTATGTAAACAAGAAAACAGCCCGAGGAGGCTGTTTTCTTGTTTTTCCAATTAAAAAGCACAGTATCCAACAACTGGTTTAGAAGAACCAGTTTTAATGAAATAGTCAGGAGCAAAGCCTTGATCTAACTCACCACCATAGCCATTATCATCTACAAAATCCCAAACCTTACTTCCCATATAAGATTCGCCATTTACATAGCAATATAACCAAAGTTTAGTGCCATCTGGAATGTTTGATTCAGTCCGTAGGCCATTTATTGTCGGAGTCGTGCGAAGATCTAGCCCAGAACCCGTTTTTTGTACCGGATAAAAAGCAGCTTCCGTTACCGATTGACTTGCGAATAAAACTGAACCTGCTACTGCTACCGAAGCGATTGATAATGCAACTTTTTTAAACATACGTGTTACCTCCTAATAAATTATATTTTATTGCAAATGGGGAATCCCCCTCATACTTAACAAATCAAAAATTAAACTGTATTCAATATTGGTAAGCATGAGGGAGAGCCCCCTTTACTCCTCTATAAATTAATAGAATGTATAGTTAAAAACAAAAAATTACGCTAATATTTATTTCTTTATCAATACTCTAGTTATAAGTTTGAAAAATAATGTTTTTGGTAAAATATAAATCCTTATTTGTTGTTTTCAAACCATGTTTGAAACGTTTGTAAGGACTGTTCGCCTAATATACGGTTCATTTCTTTCCCGTCTTTGTAAGAAATAATTGTAGGGGTTCCTTTTATTTGAAACATATCCCAACCTTGTTTATATTCTTCTAGATTCAAAACTTGCATATCAATATTCATATTTTTTGCCATAGGAACTACAATTGGTGAAATCCTTTGGCAATGCGGACAGGTCGTTTTGTAGAAATAAACTATTTTTGTTTTGTGATTGGATAGATCTTGTTGTAATTGTTCGGGGGTAATTTGGTTTTTATAATAATCTACCTCCTCAGTACTTGTGGTTTTTTCACTTTTTGTTCCTTTATTGGTTAGAATAAAAATAAGTGTAAATATTGATAAAATAGTAATAATGAAAAAAAGCATTTTTTTCATATACTGTTTCTCTCCTTGCTTATTTTAATAAGAATAAAGCAACAAATAATAATAAAAAGAAAGGCTATTAGAGCGAGAAATGGGATTGTAATAAATCCGAACCAATCTAAATAATCTCCTGTGCAAGGTATTCTCCCACATGATGTTCCGTTTTCAGATAAAAATGGGATTTTTTGAAGGGAATAGTGATAGGCAGCTATACATGCGCCAATGATAGCGAGGACCAAACTATAAACCCCAATTCTATAATCTTTCCGTATAATAGCTGTTCCTAGTAAAAGAACGAGTGGATACATGAGAATACGTTGATACCAGCATAATGTACAGGGCTCATATTTCATTATTTCAGACAGATACAAACTCCCGAGTGTTGCAATAAAAGAAACAGACCAGCTACTAAACAATATGTATTCTAGTTTTTTTTCTGTATTGTTCATGACTTCAACCTTTCTTTTTTAAAGATGGAAATAATGTAATAAAGTCCTCTAAGAAAGTAGAATATAAAAAATAAATTTAAAAAATAAATTTAAAAAATGATTAGCTCAAGAGTTATTATAAATTATGTTTTTGTTTTGTATATTGAGAAAAAATTGATTTTATAAAATCTTATAGAAGAATAAAGTAAATAAGATGAGATAAATAGAAAGTATGCATATCCTTTTTTAGGGAGCTGTCTACGCTCATCCAGTAAATATTTTAAAGTGCCCTCAAAACGAAAAATTTTTCTTTACAGCTATTTATAAGAATTCAGCTTGTTTTGTTATTTAGGTGAGTTAATAGATTTATTAGTTTGATGGTAATGAGGTTGCTCCTTAAAAAGTCGAAAAAGATGTGAATATACACATCTTTTACAATTCTATTTATCTTCTATATTTTGATCCCGCTATTCGCGGGTAGTAAGACTCTCATTTCAAAATTCGGCAAGAGCAAATGGGGGTGAGGGTGAATAATCAGTGGGGTATGAAGAAATTCACAGGAATTAAAGTTTCACTTTATTTTTACCAATCTAAGAATGAGCAAATGGTTATGTAAATAAAATAAAACTTGCTATAATGAATATGAAATCGTTCTCATGGATGGAGGAAATATATGAAAAAAATAGGTGTAGGGATTGTCGGATTTGGATTTTCTAGTACAACATTTCACATCCCTTTATTACAAACGATAGATGAATTTGATATTCGTGCGATTGTATCTTCAAAAGAAGAGGTAGTGATAGAAGCATTACCGACTGTACAAGTGGTTCGTACGATTGGAGAATTAGTAAAACGAGATGATATAGACCTTGTTGTAATTACATCACCAAATACAACACATTTTCCATTTGTAAAAGAGGCTATTTTACATAGCAAACATGTTGTTGTTGAAAAACCTTTCGTTGTTTCAATTGAAGAGGGAGAAGAACTTATTAGATTGGCGAAAGAGCATGATGTTTTTGTTAGTGTGTATCATAATCGTCGATTTGATAATGATTTCTTAACAATAAAGAAATTAATTGAGGAGAAACAAATTGGAAATGTGTATGCATATGAAGCGCACTTTGATCGTTTCCGTCCTCATGTACGCGATCGCTGGCGTGAAAAAAACTTACCGGGGTCAGGGATTTTATACGATCTAGGGTCGCATTTAATTGACCAAGCATTACGTTTATTCGGAAAACCAGATGCTATTAGTGCAGATGTAGTAAAGCAGCGACCTGGAGCAGAAACAGATGATTATTTTCATGTTGTGCTTCACTATGGATTTAAGCGTGTAATTTTACATAGCAGCAGTTATGTAAAACATGCAGGGCCTCACTTTAGTGTTCATGGGGATAAAGGTTCGATTGTGAAATATGGTATGGACTCACAAGAAGAGCAATTAAAGCTTGGTATGAAGCCAGGTAGTGCAGGATATGGAGAAGATAGTGAAAGTAATTTTGCTATTTTAGAAACAGAAGATGAAGTGAAACGTATTCCAACAGAAGTGGGATGCTATGAAATGTATTATAAAGGAATTCGAGATAGCATTGTAAGTGGAGCGCCAGTTCCTGTAACAGCGGAAGAAGGTTTACAAGTTATTCGTGTTATTCAAGCTGTTATTGAAAGTAGTGAAACAGGTAGGGTTATTTCACTATAAATAAAAAAGACACGATTTCGTGTCTTTTTTTGATGAGTTTCGTGTTTAAAATATATAATGGATTTGTTTAGATAGAAACATTTTTTAATATTTGTTAAAAAAATTTTTAATTGCTTCAAGCTGTATATTATGACTACAGTGCTCACAAGTGTGTTTTCCATTGCTATTTTCTTTAAAGAGTTTGTATATTTTCGTTCCTTCATATGCTTTAAATATTTGTCTACAGCTCATACAAACCAATTCATAGAACAGTTTATCTTGTGACATGTAACATTCCCCTTTGATCTCAATAGCTCAATTCAAACTTTCTTTTTCATTTTTGTGAGTCGTATTGTCGGGATTAGAAAGTCCATAAAAAAACAACGTAACAATATCTTTTATATGTTTTTTACGATCTCCTTCTAAGAGCTGTGCCCCATAATCTTCACCTAACTTACTAAACATTTGAATGTATAATAGCATCATTTCTTTTGAAAGGTTTGGATTAATTTCATTTTTATGCTGTGCGTTTTCTAATATCTCGAAAAACCAAGGCAGGACTGTCTCGCGCTGATAACGATATAGAAATTCATGGAGTTCTGGATCTTTTTGAGTTGCTTGCAATAGCATTTCAGGATGAAATAAACTGCCACTTTCCATCTTCCGTAGTATCATTTTATGCATCATATCGTGAAATGGCATGTTTTCAGCTGCTATTTTTTGATAGTATTGGAATTCAGTTGTCGTAAATTCTTGAATAAGCTCTCTAAAAAGGGCATCTTTACTTCCAAAATGGTTATAAATTGTCACCTGAGATACTTTAGCCTTTTTTGCAATATCCTCTATTTTTACTTCGTTAAATCCACGTTCTGAAAATAATGACAAAGCAGCGTCTTTAATGGCGCGTTTTTTCTTTTCTTTTACTTTTTCAAACCCGTTCAATATAATCACCTCATTCAAAATATACAAGAAAATAGAGATGAAAACAATAATTTTGAAATATAGATATAAAAATATTTCAAAAAATGTTGTCAATATGATTGGAGAGGAGTACAATAATTTTGAAATATAAACAATTAAATATTTCAAAAATGAGGTGGAATAATGATTTCAGTCCAAAATGTCACAAAACAGTTTTCGAATGGAAAAGGGTTATTTGATATTACTTTTCAAGTAAAAGAGGGGGAAGTTTTCGGTTACCTAGGACCAAATGGCGCGGGGAAATCAACAACGATTCGTAATTTAATGGGATTTATAAAACCAACTGCTGGTCATGCCGAAATTTTTGGATTAGACTGCTGGAATGAGGCTGCGAAAATTCAAAGAGAAGTTGGTTATTTGCCAGGCGAGATTTCTTTTATAGAAGGGATGAATGGATTAGAATTTCTAAAGCTTATGCAAGGTATGCGAGGATTGAAAGATACAAAAAGACGTGATGAGCTCATTGAAAGATTACAATTTGATGTGAAAACACCGATTCGAAAAATGTCTAAAGGGATGAAACAAAAAGTAGGAATTGTAACTGCATTTATGCATGATCCTGAAGTGCTAATTTTGGATGAACCAACGTCAGGATTAGATCCGCTCATGCAGCAAATATTTATAGATTTAATATTAGAGGAAAAACAAAAAGGAAAGACAATTCTCATGTCATCTCATATTTTTACAGAAATTGAGCGGACATGTGACCGGGTAGCTATTATTAAGGATGGTCGCCTTGTAACGGTAGAAAACATTCATGATTTACAGGGGATGAGAAGACAGGTAATGGATGTAACGGTTTCGTCACAAGAGGAAATACGTTCTTTACAAAAAGAAAATTTACAATTTGAAGCGATAAAGGGGAATACAGCGTCCGTTATTGTACAGGGGAATTATCAGGAAGTATTAAAAACACTTGCTCGGTATAATGTGAAAGTACTCCAAACGAGAGCAATGGATTTAGAACATTTATTTATGCATTATTATGATGCAAAGGAGGGTGTGAAACATGAATAAACAGCTATTTTTAGCTAGTTTTAAAGAAAACCAAAAAAGCATATGGAGTTATTCGATTGGTGCGGCTCTTTATTTGTGGTTATTAATTTGGATATTCCCATCGCTCGTATCCGCGAAAGGGCTAAATGAAATGATAGATGCTATGCCAGATAGTGTGAAAAAGATTGTTGGTATGGAAAATTCGATTCAAAATGTAAGTGATTTTTTAGCCGGCGAATACTATGGTATGTTGTTTCTCATTATATTGACAATTTTTAGTGTAATGGTAGCTACACATGTAATGGCTCGCTATGTAGATAAAGGAGCAATGGCTTACTTGTTGGCAACACCGGTATCGAGAGTGAAAATTGCAATCACACAAGGAATAGTTCTTATTCTGGGATTACTAATCATTATAATTGCGACGTATGGGGCAGGTGTATTAGGAGCAGAGTGGCTCTTGGAAGAAAATAATTTAAATCAAGAAGTATTTTTCAAAATGAATTTAGTTGGGGGACTGTTGTTTCTCGTAGTCAGTGCCTATTCATTTTTATTCTCTTGTATATGTAATGATGAAAGAAAGGCTCTTAGTCTTTCTGCTAGTGTGACAATTTTGTTTTATTTACTAGATATGGTAGGGAAATTAAGCGATAAGCTAGAATGGATGAGAAATATATCATTATTTACGTTGTTTCGGCCAAAAGAAATTGTGGCAGGGACATATAACATATGGCCGGTGAGTGTTGGACTAACTTTTGGTGCGATTTGTATCTTTGCAGTAGCGATTGTGTTGTTTAAGAAAAGAGATTTACCGCTATAGATAAAGGGGTTCATCCTCACTAATTATCAGCCCTCACCAATTGGGTTGCCCGCGAATAGCCGGATAAATAGAGTTGAAAAGATAGTTAGTTCCTAAAGGAATTGACTATCTTTTTTATTTCTAGAAAATTACAAAAAAAATGAACCTTTTTCCTCACAAATCCGTCTAATAAGTGTAAAGTTTTATTGAGAGAAATAAAACAGGAGGATAAACAGTGAAAGTAATACCGTTATATAAAACGATAGTGAAGGAAGAGAGCGATGTTTCTTTAGCTAAAAAAGGCGATCATGAAGCATTTGTTTCTTTAATACATACACGTAAAGTTCAACTCTATCGTATAGCTAAGGCAATGCTATATGATGAAAATGACGTAGAAGATGCGATACAAACAACCATTCTAAAAGCTTATGAAAATATAAAAAATCTTAAAAGTGAAGAATTTTTCCAAACATGGTGCATTCGAATCCTGATTAATCAGTGTAATGAAATGATACGATCGCGAAAAAAGGTAATTGCAATAGAAGGAAATGTTGATTGCATGATAGCATTTGATTCTTATGAAGATATAGATCTTCATAATGCAATTCAGTCTTTAACCGAAGAATTAAAAGCTGTAACAGTACTCTACTATTATGAAGATATGAATCAAGAAAATATTGCGGCATTATTAGAAATACCAAAAGGAACGGTTAAATCGAGGTTGTCACGGGCGAGAGAACAACTGCAGAAACAATTAAAAATGGAGTAGGAGGTGGGATGTGTTGGATAAGGATGAATTGTTTGATGAAAAATTAAAAAAACGAATAGAACGAGAAAAGACGATGTTACCGGAGCATTTGAAACGGAAAATTAATGATACATTATATAATCTTCCGGTAAAAAAGAAGTCTTATAGAGTTCAAGTTATGGCTGTTAGTGCGGCAATAATGGTAATGTCAATCGTTTCTATGTTTGAATTTTCCATGCAAAGTTTTGCGCAAAAAGGTGGCGTATTTGAATATGTAACGAAAAAGGCATTTTCAGACTATGAAAACGAGGAAGAAACAAAACTTAACGTAAATTATCCTGAAAAAGAGAAAATTCATCAAAAAATGCTGGATTCAATTGATTATTTTAAAGATGTTACAGGGCAATTTGAAGAGTACTCTAGTTCATCTCGTCTCATTACTACTTATAAGTATGCAATTGATACAAAAAATCAAAGAGGAATTTCTTCTAAAGAGGATCGTCAGTCAAAAAAAATGACGGTTTTATATAACAAAGGAAAGAAACAAGAATTTAATGATAAAGATTATACATATAAAGAAGTGAGCTGGAAGCCAGAATCTAAAAATAAAGAGTTACTAAAATTAACGCCTACTGAAAGAGCGTTTAATAAAATGGGAGAAAAAAAACGGTATGATGATGACTATGTTGGATTCGCTAAATATAGTATTCAATCGGAGTTTGCAGATTTGTTAATTAGATATAAAGATTGGGACTTTAAAGAAATAAAATATCTTGGATTAAATTGCTATAAAATAGAGGGCGTTATTAATATAGAGATGCCTTTAAGTACAGCCGAAGACTTACGAGGGAAATTCGAAATGATTGTAGAAAAAAATACAGGGATTATGTTGAACTTTCTTAGTTTTCATAATGGAATGATTCAATATTCTATTACTACAGAAAAGATACAAATAGATAAAGGAATTGATGAAAACATATTTCAAAAAGATGTTTCTTCATATGAAAAATTAAAAAACGTATTGAATAAATAGTGAGCTAGTTATTTTGCTAGTTTTTAATTCGTCTTGAATAATATATATCGGGGGAAATAATATGGAGAAAAATTCACTTTCGCGTGAAAAAAAGAATAAGAAAAAATATAAAAAAAGAACAGTAGTAGGAATATTTGTAGGAATCTTGTTAGCTAGTGGGGTGGGATACGCTGCGTACTTATACGATAAAGCTTCAAATACGGTGCAAAAAGCTTCTCTCAGTCTAGCACGTGGTGAGAAATCTGATTTGCGTGAGGAAGTTGTTAAGCCAATAACGAATAATGTTTCGTTGTTAATTATGGGGATTGATGAGAATGAGGAGCGTCAAAAAGAATATAATGGGGCATTTCATACAGACGCATTATTGCTAGCGACTTTTAATAAGGATGATAAGACAGTCAAGTTAATAAGTATACCACGTGATACGTATACATATGTTCCAATTGAAAAGAAAAAAGATAAAATAACACATGCTTATGGCAGAGGTTTTGTAGAGAATGGAAAAGATGGAGGTCCACAAGCGTCTGTTGAAGCAGTAGAAAAACTATTACATGTACCGGTTGATTATTTTGTGAAATTCAATTTTAATTCATTTATCAAAATTGTCGATGATTTAGGTGGTATTGAAATAGATGTTCCAATTGAGTTTTCGGAGCAAAATAGTAAAGATGAACTCGATGCTATCCATTTGAAAAAAGGAATGCAAAAATTAACAGGAGAAGAAGCGCTGGCTCTCGCAAGAACACGTCATATTGATAGTGATGCCATGAGGGGACAGCGCCAGCAACTCGTCATTGAAGCAATATTAACAAAATTAAAAAGTGTAGGATCTGTTACGAAAATAGGAAAAATGATTGATGCTGTAGATGGTGATTTGAAGACAAACTTAGCCTTGGATGATATGCTGTCGTTTTATAAATATGGATTAGATGTTTCAATTGAGAAAATTCAATTAGTTGGAGATGATTTATATTTGCCAAATGGTCCGAAAGGTGAACGTGTATATTACTATAATCCAGATACAAAGAGTTTAAGGGAACTTAGTAATACACTGCGAACACATCTGGGATTAAGTAAGAAAAAAGTTGAAAAAGAAGAGGAAGAAGGATAGAGATAGGATGTGTTGATTAAGTAGGGCTTTCATAAGCTCTGCTTTTTGGTTTTGTATCACAAAAATGACATGAAAATTTTTAGGTGGAGAGGGAGAGTTGTGTGTATGCGTGTCATTGTAAATTTAATGAAGAGAAGCATAAACAGATGTTATTTGAGATGCGGAAAGAAAAAATAGCGGATAAAAAGGTCAGTTTCTCTGGCCTTTTTTATTTTGTTAAAAAAGGATTTGTTAAATTTATACACTATATATTAACAATAATTCATAATGATTTTTTATTGAATCGTAATAAATGGAAGAATAGGAAGATATATGTTCTATTAGTCAGAAATTTCTGTAAAATAAAAAAGAATGTTTATGAATGTTACTGTAATAAAATAAAATTTTAAAAATTTTTAATAATAATACTTTACAAAAATTAAAAAATTAGTAGAATAATAAGTAATAGTAATCTTCTGATAAATATATAAAGAAAAATAGAATTATCAGAAATTTCTTAATCTAGAAACGTACAGGTAATTAGGGAGGGTACAAAAGTGAAAAAGAAAAAAATGAAAAAACTAACAGCAGTCGTAGCACCAGTTTTAGCAATGAGTATGGCATTGACAGCATGTTCTACAGGTGGAGACAAAAAAACAAGTACGAATTCAAGCGGAAGCGATAGCAAATCAGGTGAGAAATTAGCAGCAAAACAAGTGCTAAATCGTACAGAAACAAATGAAATTCCAACAATGGATACTTCGAAAAATACGGATACACTTGGTTCTCAAATTTTAGGAAATACAATGGAAGGTCTATATCGCCTTGATAAAGATAATAAGCCAATCCCAGCTGCTGCTGAATCTAGCACAACAAGTGAAGATGGTAAAAAATATACATTTAAACTTCGTAAAGATGCAAAATGGTCAAACGGTGATCCAGTAACAGCGAAAGATTTCGTGTATGCATGGCAACGTTTACTAGATCCAAATACAGCTGCAGAGTATTCATTTATTGCATATTACATTAAAAATGCAGAAGCAATTAATAAAGGAAAAGCGGAAGTATCTACACTAGGCGCCAAAGCAGTAGATGATTACACACTTGAAGTAGAGCTCGAAAGACCAACTCCATACTTCTTGAACTTAACAGCGTTTCCATCGTACTATCCACTAAATGAAAAGTTTGTAAAAGAAAAGGGCGATAAATTTGGTTTAGAGTCTGATACGACAGTTTACAATGGACCATTTGTTTTAACGGATTGGAAACATGAAGAAGGCTGGAAACTGAAGAAAAATGATAAGTATTGGGATAAAAAGACTGTAAAATTAGATGAGATTAACTACAGTGTTGTAAAAGATATGGCAACTCGTGTAAATCTATATGATAGTGGCCAAATTGACTTTACCTTACTAAGTGGGGAGTTTGTTGATAAATATAGAAACAAAGAAGGAGAGTTTGGAACATATTCTGAACCAAGCACATTCTACTTACGTTTAAACCAAAAACGCGCGAATCAAGATACACCACTTAAGAGCAAGAAATTACGTGAAGCAATTGCGTTATCTATTAATAAAAAAGATTTAGCAAATGTTATTTTAAATGACGGTTCTAAACCTGCGGATTATTTAGTACCAAAAGGATTAGCAAAGAGTCCTGATGGAAAAGATTTCCAAGAAGAGTTTAAAAATGGTTTAAAACATGATACGAAAAAAGCAACAGCAGCATGGGAAGAAGCGAAAAAAGAACTTGGTAAAGATCAAGTAACATTAGAATTCTTAAACTATGATACAAGTAATGCGAAAAAAGTTGGGGAATATGTAAAAGATCAAATTGAGAAAAACTTAAAAGGTGTAACAGTAAATATTAAAATGCAGCCATTCAAACAAAAACTGAAATTAGAATCTGAACAAGATTACGATTTCTCATATGGCGGCTGGAGCCCAGACTATGCGGATCCAATGACATATTTAGATATGTTTGAAACAACAAACTCTCAAAACCAAATGAGTTACTCAAATCCAAAATATGATGAAATCATCAAACAAGGTAAGACAGATTTAATGGCGGATGCGAAGAAACGTTGGACAGAGTTAGGGAAGGCTGAAAAATTGTTACTTGAAGAAGATGTGGCGCTTGTACCATTACATCAAAATGCTAGATCGTATGTAATGAAACCAAACGTAAAAGGTGTTGTAAAACATAACATCAGTCCAGAATACAGCTTCAAGTGGGCTTATGTAACAGAGGAAAATAGTAAGTAACAAAGATAAAAAAGCATTTCTAAAAGTAGTATATCTACTTTTGGAAGTGCTTTTTTCTATGGAGGGAATCTTGTTTTAAAAAGGTTCAGTTACTAGAAGCAATATTTGATGGAGAAATCATATATAAAGAATTTTAATAGGAACTTAAATAAAGAGTAAGAAGTGTTGTGCTGTTAAATAGTGAATGGGAAAATTTTGCACAGTAATATAACCGAAAGATATTGTCATTATAGTAGAAAATATTTTAAGATTTTAAAAAAATAACTTTACAAAACTTAAAAAAACAGTAGAATATTATTTAATAAGAATTTTCTGATAATACAAATATATCAGAAAACTAATAAGGGTATCATCGTACATATAATTAGGGAGGTACACAAATGAAGAAGAAAAAGATGAAAAAATTAACAGCAGTTGTAGCACCAGTTCTAGCAATGAGTATGGCATTATCGGCATGCTCGGGATCAGGTGGGGATAAGAAGACAAGCACAACGTCTAATAGTGGCGAAGAGAAGAAATCCGATATAAAATACGCAGCAAAGCAAGTATTAAATCGTACGGAAAATCAAGAAATTCCAACGATGGATACTTCAAAATCAACAGATACATTGGGGGCGCAAATTCTAGGTAATACAATGGAAGGTCTATATCGCCTTGATAAAGATAATAAACCAATCCCAGCTGTGGCGGAGTCTAGTACGAAAAGCGAGGATGGTAAAAAATATACATTTAAGCTTCGTAAAGATGCAAAATGGTCAAACGGTGATCCAGTAACAGCACATGACTTTGTATTCGCGTGGAAGCGCTTACTAGAAAAAGAAACAGCAGCTGAATATGCATTTATTGCTTATTATATTAAAAATGCAGAAGCGATTAATAAAGGAGAAGCAGATGCATCGACATTAGGGGCAAAAGCGGTAGATGACTATACACTTGAGGTAGAATTAGAAAAGCCTGTTCCATACTTTTTAAATTTAATGGCATTCGCATCATACTACCCATTAAATGAAAAGTTTGTAAAAGAAAAAGGAGATAAATTTGGTTTAGAGGCGGATACAGTTTTATATAACGGACCATTCGTAATGTCTGAGTGGAAGCATGAGCAAGGGTGGAAGTTGAAGAAAAACGATAATTATTGGGATAAAAAGAGTGTGAAACTAGAAGAAATTAATTATAGTGTTGTAAAAGAAATAGCTACAAAAGTGAACTTATATGATACTGACGCAATTGACTTTACGTTATTATCGGGAGAGTTTGTTGATAAATATAAATCTAATAAAGAGGAATATGGTGAGTATGCAGAGTCAAGTACGTTCTTCTTACGTTTAAATCAAAAACGTGGAGGCCAAGATACACCACTTAAGAGTAAAAAATTACGTGAAGCGATTGCGCTATCAATCGATAAAAAAGGTTTAGCAAATGTTATTTTAAACAACGGATCGAAACCAACGGACCAATTAGTACCAAAGGGACTAGCAAAAGGTCCAGATGGTAAAGATTTTACAGAGACATTTAAAAGTGGTGTAAAACAAGACACGAAAAAAGCAGCGGCAGCATGGGAAGAAGCGAAAAAAGAACTTGGTAAAGACCAAGTGTCAATTGAATTGTTAAGTTATGATGATGGAACAGCGAAAAAAGTTGCTGATTATGTAAAAGATCAAATTGAGAAAAATTTAAAAGGTGTAACAATTAATACGAAAATTCAACCGTTTAAACAAAAGTTAAAATTAGAGACAGAGCAAGACTATGAAATCTCATATGCTGGATGGAGTCCAGACTATGCGGATCCAATGACATTTATTGATATGTTTGAAACGAAGAGTCCGTACAACCAGATGAGTTATTCTAATTCAAAATACGATGAAATGGTTAAACAAGCAGGAAATGAATTATTGTCTGATGTGAAAAAACGTTGGGAAGTGTTAGGAAAAGCAGAAAAATTATTACTTGAAGAAGATGTAGCAATGGTTCCGTTATATCAAAGAGGCAATGCATATGTAATGAAATCAAATGTAAAAGGAATTGTAAAACATAATATTAGCCCAGAGTACAGCTTCAAATGGGCGTATATAGAGGAGAAAGGCGGAAAATAATAAGCTTTAGAAAAGCGTCTCCAGAGGTAAGCACACCACTTTTGGAGAGGCTTTTTCATGGGAAGAATCTAGTTTATCAATTTGAATGGATCAAGAGTGGAAGAAAAAAGTAAAGGAATGTTTTACATTCAAATGATTTATAACGAGAAAGAGGCATATATAATAGCACTTAAAAAAAATAGAAAAGAATAAGAAGGTTTTGAGGCTCATATAGTAGATGGGGAGAATCTTGTAATACTACTATTAAAAAGCGAATTATTATAGAAAAAATATTTTCAGAATTTTTAAAAAGAAACTTTACAAACTCGGAAAAAATAGTAGAATATTAATTAATAAGAATCTTCTGATAACTTGATGGATATCAGAAAATCTCTCAAGAGTATCATCGTACATATAAATTAGGGAGGGTATACAAATGAAAAAAGTGAAAAAATTAACAGCAGTTGTAGCACCAGTTTTAGCAGTAAGCATGGCACTCACAGCATGCTCTGGATCAGGTGGGGATAAGAAGACAAGTACAACGTCTAATAGTGAGGAAGAGAAAAAATCGGATATTAAATATGCAGCAAAACAAGTACTAAATCGTACAGAAACAAACGAAATTCCAACAATGGATACTTCAAAAAATACAGATACTCTTGGGTCACAAATTTTGGGGAATACAATGGAAGGATTATATCGTCTTGATAAAGATAATAAGCCAATCCCAGCTGTCGCAGAATCTAGTACGAAGAGTGAGGATGGAAAAAAATATACATTTAAACTTCGTAAAGATGCAAAATGGTCAAACGGTGATCCAGTAACGGCGAAAGATTTCGTATTTGCATGGCAACGGTTGGTAGATCCAAATACGGCTGCAGAGTACGCATTTATTGCATACTATATTAAAAATGCCGAAGCTATTAATAAGGGGAAAGCGGAAGTAGCTACACTAGGTGTAAAAGCTGTAGATGATTACACACTTGAAGTAGAACTGGAAAGAGCAACTCCATATTTCTTAAACTTAACGGCATTTGTATCGTATTATCCACTAAATGAAAAATTCGTAAAAGAAAAAGGAGATAAATATGGTTTAGAATCTGATACAGTAGTTTATAATGGACCGTTTGTTCTAACGGATTGGAAGCATGAAGAAGGCTGGAAGCTGAAGAAAAATGATAGTTATTGGGACAAAAAGAATGTGAAACTAGAAGAAATTAACTATAGTGTTGTAAAAGATGCAGCGACTCGTGTGAATTTATATGATAGTGGTCAAGTTGACTTTACTTTATTAAGTGGAGAGTTTGTTGATAAATATAGAAATAAAGAAGGTGAGTTTGGAACATATTCAGAACCAAGTACATTCTACTTACGTTTAAACCAAAAACGTGCTAACCAAGATACACCATTAAAGAGCAAAAAATTGCGTGAAGCAATTGCATTGTCCATTAATAAAAAGGATTTAGCAAATGTAATTTTAAATGATGGTTCTAAACCCGCGGATTATTTAGTACCAAAAGGATTAGCGGCTGGTCCTGACGGTAAAGATTTCCAAGAAACGTTTAAAAATGGGTTGAAACCGGATGCGAAAAAAGCAGCAGCAGCATGGGAAGAAGCGAAGAAAGAGCTTGGTAAAGATCAAGTGACACTTGAGTTCTTAAACTATGATACAAGTAACGCTAAAAAGGTTGGAGAATATGTAAAAGATCAAATTGAGAAAAATTTAAAAGGTGTAACAGTTAATATTAAAATGCAGCCATTTAAACAAAAACTGAAATTAGAATCTGATCAAGATTACGATTTCTCATATGGCGGCTGGAACCCAGACTATGCGGACCCAATGACATACCTAGATATGTTCGAATCAACAAACTCTCAAAACCAAATGAGTTACTCAAATCCAAAATACGATGAAATGATTAACAAAGGTAAGACAGAGTTAATGGCGGATGCGAAGAAACGTTGGGAAGAGTTAGGCAAGGCTGAAAAATTGTTACTGGAAGAAGATGTAGCGCTTGTACCGTTATATCAAAATGCTAGATCGTATGTAATGAAACCAAACGTAAAAGGAGTCGTAAAACAGAACATCAGTCCAGAATACAGCTTTAAGTGGGCTTATGTAACAGAGGAAAACAGTAAGTAGTAAAGACAAAAGCATTCCTAAGGTGGTCCTTAGAAATGCTTTTTTATTTTGCACCGTTTTTTATGTTTATGAATATAGCTATTGTAGAAAAAATGAAGGAGAATCCTATGAAACGGAACGTGTATATTGATTTTTTAGCTTATTACGGAATTGGGAGTGCACACCCTGGTGGTTTTACATTAACAAAAAAGGTATTGGCACAGTTGCCATTACATCGTGAAGCAAATGTGCTTGAAATAGGGTGTGGAACAGGGCGTACAGCAGCTTATATGAAAAAACAATTTGGTTACAATGTGACGGCAATTGAAAATAATGAGATTATGATTCAAAAGGCGAAAAATAGATGGTTACAAGAACAATTACCTATTGGGCTGATTAAAGGGAATGTGGAGCAGTTGCCGTTTTTGAACGAGCAATTCGACCTTGTATTAGGAGAATCTGTACTTGCTTTTACAAAGAAAGAGCGGGCGATTCCAGAATGTTATCGTGTCTTGCGAAAGAACGGGAAGCTTATTGTGATTGAAATGATTATTGAGAAACATTTACCAAAAGAAGAAGAGGATAAAATAACACAATTATATGGAATAAAAGAGTTACAAACAGAAAAGGAATGGATGGATGTATTTCAAATAGCAAACTTCCAAAGGATAACAATAGTAGGTGGAGGAACGATTGCTGAGACGGTTGCAGGCCAAATAGAGCAGCCAGAATGGAATCTGTCACATTTTATTCCAGTAGAATTGTATGATGCATGGGTACAACACGAGCAAGTATTACAAATGTACCAACATATTTTAGGGCACCGTGTATTTATTTGTGAAAAATAAAAAGCAGACCCAAAGATCTGCTGTGTGTATTTGTGTATAATAGGATTATTATATCGCGTTATTTTTGAAAAGGAGTTGACTAGAAAATGCAGTCAGCTCCTTTATATATTAGATGAAAAATAACCCAGCTAAAGCAATACCAAAAATAAACCCGAAAGCTAATTCAATCGCACCGCCGCCGCAAAAACCGCCACGGCAACCTCTATCAAAACCAAATCCACAACGGTTACATCGACGTAATCCACCACAAAAGTCACAGCCGCCATTTGCATATGCATCATAGTATCCAAAACCGGTATCAAAAGATGGACGATGAATCGGCTCAATCCAAACAGAATCATCTGTTACGTCAACTATTTTACCTAGATGAATATAACCATCGCGATCTTCAATTCGTACAACTTTACCAAAATAACGTCGGCAAGTATTAAAACATTTTTGACGATGCACGTTCTTTCCTCCTTCCGTGTTACAGTAATACG
Organism: Bacillus sp. TL12; assembly: GCF_022625245.1. Classification (NCBI taxonomy): domain Bacteria; kingdom Bacillati; phylum Bacillota; class Bacilli; order Caryophanales; family Bacillaceae; genus Bacillus; species Bacillus sp. TL12. Next base: position 112,739 of record NZ_JAJJBY010000008.1, read on the forward strand.
ATATGTCATCGGGACAAGTGCGGCTTGTACGATTGACCTAAGTCTCATAATTGTTACGAGAAAGGGAAAAGATAAGGGGAGAGTGTATGTGAAAAAGGAGTGGGACATATGGAACCTAAAGATCAATTTCAAACATATGAAGTGCCTTGGGGTGAATTTACAAATGCCCTTCGTAGTGAAATGGAAAAGCAAGTAGGGGCAGATATTATCGATAGGATTGTTTGTGATTTAGCAGATGGATTTGAAGTGTATACATATATACAAGGAGATTTGGATTTTGAATATGAAGAGGTACTTGAACGGAAATTTGGAAGTGATGGAGAAATCCCCAATTTGTTAACAGTTATGTTATTAGCAAGTATTTATCATACAAGCGAAGAGAATATTCGCCTGCATGCGGATCGTAGAGATAACCCAATTGTTGAAGTATACGTGAAACAATAGAAACACGCTTTTATAGGCGTGTTTTTTTATTTGTATGATAAAATATAAGAAAATTCTTGATTTAAGGAGAAGTTATGGAACAGAAACGGTTACGAGATCTTAGGGCTGTAATAGGTAACTATGAAACAGGTTTGTATAATGCGATAACGGATGTACAAGGAGTCCAAGTTGGGCATGTTACACTTTTTGAAAAGGATACAGTTCGTACAGGTGTTACGGCTACTTTGCATGGAACGATACAATATATGTTGCAGCAAATTGAAGTGCTGTGCTAAATAAAAAAATCAAACTTTTTTACGAGAGCTTTCAGTTTGAAAAGTCTGTTTTGAGATGTTTATTTCAAAATAGACTTTTTCTTTGCGTATAAATAATAAGGTAGATATGCAGGTAGAAAATACGAAAAGGAATGTTTCTATTTTAAATTTTGTTTACATAATAAGATTATGTCGTGATTGCTGTCCTAAAATACAAGTCATATATCTTGTTTCTTTTCATAAATTTAAACATAGGAATTTGTCTACAAAGGTGGCGAAGCCTCATCATGAAGATTCGAATCTGTGCCACATTCATTTTTTTTCTATTAGTATGTTTGAATCCTTTTTTTACTTTTGCAAAAGGAGAGGAGGCAAAAGAAAGGGTCGTTTCACTTGTATATGATGATTCTGGCAGCATGCGAAATAACGATCGCTGGAAATATGCCAATTATGCTTTGCAAAGTTTAGTTGCATTATTAGATGAAAAAGATAGATTTTCATATGTTCCAATGAGTCGTCCTACTGAAGCGTTAAATGTTATGCTAACAAATGAAAAAAGGCAAACAGAGATCAATCAAATTGGGGCATGGAAGAACTATTTAAATACACCGTTTAGCGCAGTAGAGATCGCAATGCAATCTATTAAAAAGGAAGCGGACATAAATGGAAAACGTGAATTTTGGCTTATTGTATTAACTGACGGGGCATTTAATGAATTAGAAAAAGAAAAAACTGGTGGTAAAGAGCAAATCACGCAGAAACTAAAGGGATTTAAACAAGAAATGGAAGCGAAAAAAATATCATTACATCCAGTTTTAATAACAATGGAAGAGAACCTAGGACAGCAAGAGAAACAACAGATGAATACGTTCAAAGAAATTTGGAAGAAAGAAATAAATGGTATTATCATGCCGACAAGCGGGGAAGATGGGGTCATTGAGAGTGTAAATCAGGCTGCGGCTCTGATTGCGAATCGAGATCCATTTTCTTCTGTTGAATCTGTTGTGAAAACGAGTATATCAGGCAATAAATTAGAGGTTACTACACCATTTCCATTAAAAAGAATGACACTTGTGCAACAATCTTCTAATGCATCTCAATATCAAATCGAACAACTTTCTAAACCATTAGCAGTACAATCGTCTTTTTCAATTCATGCACCAGGAGAATCGAAATTATATGGAGGTATTACACATATTGTTGCTACGAACGGTGAAGTGATGAAACCAGGGACATATACGTTAGAAATTGATAGAGATATTGTGAAAGAAGGATTGAAAGTACTTGTCGAACCAGCACTTGATTATACCGTTTCTACTTATGATAAAGAGGATGAATCGAAAAAAAATGTAGAGAAAATGTATGAGGGAACGAAAGCAGTGATTGAAGCGAAACCGACGGATTTACCCATTCAATCTTCTTATTTCCAAGCAGAAATAGAACTAGATGGAAAACAGCATCCAATGAAATGGGATAATAAAAGAAAACTATTTTACTATGAAACGCAAGTTGGAAAACAGCCAGTACGCGGAAAAATTCATATGAATATAAAAGGGTTTTACAGGCAAACGAGAGAGTTCCGAATTGATCCGATGCCAAAGGCAAAATTATCTTTGCAGATTATAACGAAAGATTATGAAGAAAAGGTGACGAATTTAGAAAAAAGCAAACCATTTGTGTTGCAGCCATTACTGAATGGTGAACCAATGGCAGAAGGGGAAGTAAAGAAGCTATTGCAATCTACTGGTGTCACATCTCATCAATCGATCAACTACGAACTGCGGCAACATGACAATCAAATTTATGTGTATCCTCGTCCTTATTACTCCGATACATTCAATTTTACAGATACCGGCACCATAGAAGCTACCATCACTATAAACGATTCAAGGTTACAAAAAGTGAAAAAAACGATTTCGTTTCATATTCAAAATGCACCATTTTGGGAACGTTATGCGATAATTTTTCAATTCGTAATTCCAGTTGCATTACTGTTTTTGCTTGTTACAATTCTTGTTTTAGGATGGATTGTTCGGCCGAGATTTCATCGGAAAGCAATGTTGTACTACGAATGGGATCAAGAGGTAGCGCAAGATTGGCTTTATCAATCAGAACCAGAATTATTAAAAAATAAATGGTGGAAACATTATTTTGGTATTCCATTTCGAGCAGAACGAAAGACGATACAATCCGTAACCTTTATAGCGAAAAAAGGTTCGAAGTCTGTATTTGTAGCAAAGGAATCACAAGTGATTGGTATGATCATTGACGGTATGTTTATAACAGAGGAAGAGGTCGGAAATGAGCATAAGACATTATATCCGAATGAGATTTTATTGATTGATCGGGGGTATGGAAAGGAAATCTATCGATACGAATGTGAATGATAGGAAGTTCAAAAAGTCCGGTAAAGATAGCTTTCGTATTTCGTCGTTGCATCGCCAGTCCGGTACTCATGTAGTGTTAGCTACACTCCGTATCCTCCTGGCTTCTGCGCCTCGAACTGCTCGGCTCTCTTTATCCTCCTTTTTAAACGTATATTTTAATGGGAAGTTCAAAAAGTCCGGTAAAGATAGCTTTCGCATTTCGTCGTTGCATCGCCAGTCCGGTACTCATGTAGTGTTAGCTACACTCCGTATCCTCCTGGCTTCTGCGCCTCGAACTGCTCGGCTCTCTTTATCCTCCTTTTTAAACGTATATTTTAATGGGAAGTTCAAAAAGTTTGGTAAAGATCCTCCTTTTTGAATACGTACTAATAGGAAGGTGGTTCACATGACATTACAAGTTCCTACAATTTTAATTGGTTTAGGTGGAATCGGGAGCACTGTTACACATCAAATATATGAAAGATTGCCAGAGGAACGACGTAAAAAGGTAGCGATGCACGTGTTTGATACAGACGTGAATACATTAAGTAAATTTGAACACATTCGTAAGTTTAAGACACAAACGAGCTCTAGTAAAACGCCCAGGGAATATATTGCGGGGGATCCAACGATTCCAGAATGGTTTCCAATGGATCCTACTATTCTTGATAAGCCGTTAACAGAAGGAGCTGGTCAACTTCGTGTGATTTCACGTTTAGCTCTTCGGGCGGCGATGAAAGAAGATAAATTGACTGCTTTTTGGCAAGAAATCGAAAAGATTTTTCCGGTTACAAGTGATCAAACAGAGTATGGTGTTCGTGTTATTATCGTTACATCATTAGCTGGTGGTACTGGTTCAGGGATGTTTTTACAAATTGCATTGTATCTACGCGAGATGCTTCGAAAAAAATTACAGCATCATAACATTTTAATACGCGGTGCGTTTTTAATGCCAGATGCACTGGTGAAAACGCGCACGGTTAGTGCGAAAGAATTTGAAACTGTGCAGGCGAATGGCTATGCGTCATTAAAAGAACTACACGCGATTACACTTGGCTCAACAGGTGAATTATCAAAACGGGGCGGTGTAACAATTGAACTAGAGTATCGTCCGGATCAAGTAGATGAAGACGGAAGAACGAATCATACAATTAAAGAGCATCATTTACCATATAATTATTGTTTCTTATATGATTATGAGAATTTACATGGTCATCATTTACACAATCTATCAGATTACATGGAACAAATGACAAATACGATTTATTTACAGTTATTTAGTCCAATGTCTACAAGTCATTTCGCACAAGAAGATAATCAAATTCAGCAATTGGCGGAATCAAACGGGAAAGCGCGTTATTGCGGTGCTGGAACTGCAAAGCTCATTTATCCGTATGAGCATGTACTAAAATATTGTGCTTTAAAATGGGCGGTGCAAGGATTAGATGAATCGTGGTTACATTTAGATCAATTGTTTCAAGAGAAAAAACAACGGTATGAACAAGATGTTCGTCGTGGTATGCAGCGTGAGAAACCAGAGCGAGGAAAGAGTTATTTAGAAGATTTAGAGCATCTTGCCACTCGCCCGGAGCAAGCGCATATTTTCTATCGACAAATGTATAATGAAACGCGTGAAGGAGCTGAAGGCGGGAAGGTTGGAGTTGCGAAATCAAAGCTGTTTTTAGAAGCAGTTGAAAGCTATGTACATCGTACTGTACAAAAAGACGAAGAGTTAAATAGGTTGCAGCATGAATGTAAAATATATGCCGCAAAGCTTAAAATAATGGAGCAAATGAAGGGAGAAGTGGCAAGAGTTGATCATGCTGTTCGGTTGTATGCTTATGCGATACCAAGCCGCGTACATGAGCATGTGACGACACTTTTATACGACATGATTGAATCAGACCGCTATACACCAAGTGGATCAGAGGGACAGTCATACCAACTGAATACATGGTTTCTAAAGAAAACGGAAGCTGTTCACCCAGTGGCCGCTCGTTTTATGTTGTATGAGATTCGTAAGCAATTAGTCGAGAAAATGAATCGATTACATGAGAATAATGAACAGAAGCGCAATTTAATTCAAAATTACGATAAGAAATTTAATGTAAGTAATATTGATGGTACAGTAACAGCGGTACGCCGCGTTGAACTTGCCCAGCAGCAAGGGTGGTTTGGAAAGATGTTCTACAATCAGCAGCGTACATTCCGAAAAGAATTCGAAGATATCGTCACACAATATGTGCATAAGTTGAATGAATATCGTAAAGAAATGTTACTTGAACTTGTTTATCAATCACTATATCAAGCTGTAAACAAAATGATTCAACATTGGGAAAGATTCTTTGATAACTTACAGGAGACACGTGAAAACTTACTATTTGAAATTCAAAAACGGAGTAAAGAATTTGAAGGGAAAACAAATCCGACAAATGTATATGTGTTAGCAGATGAAAAATTACAAGAAAAAATATGGCAAGATATGCAGCAACATTTAAATTTAGGTGTACTTCCAAAGGATATATCAGCGGAGATTTATATGAGTTTGTACGGGGAATATTGCCGTGATGCGCAAGCAGAAGAAAGTCAATCGAAGAAGGTAGAAGATTTTTATCGAGAGCATATTTTAACGTATTGTTATTCAGAGCTCCAAGTTCGATATCGAGACAAACTAGAACTCAATATTATTGAAGCATTACGAAAAGAAGCTGACTTTAAAAAACGTGATCGTAATGAATATGTAAGAGAAAAAATTGAAGACCTCTTTCATTTAGCAAGTCCATTTATTCCGAAAGTAGCTCATCATCGAGAGTTACAATATTGGGGTATACATCCTTCGCTAAAACAAGAATTACAAGAAGAACTTTTGCAAGAAATATTCCAAGAAAAAGATACGGTGAATGAAGCATTTTCGCAATTTGAGGTAATTTGTTACCGAGCGCATTATGGATTGTCATTGCAAGATTTTCCTAAGCTTTCTTCTGGTCATATCGCAAATGGTTTTATGCATGATAAAGGTGATTATTTTCAATCGTATTATCGCCGTGTGAATAAATTAAATATCAAAAAATCGAATTTAACACCGCATTTAGATAAATATTGGCACTTACCAGCCTTTATGCCGGACTTAAATGTGACGCAAACAAAATTAGATTATGATAAATGTAATCGTGCTCTTCTTTATGCATATATGTACCGGTGGATTAGTCTTGTCGCTGTCGACGGTCAATTTGTCTATCAGTATAACGGTGTAGGGCGTAGCTTCTTAATACAGTCCATGGGGAAAAATATTTCAAGTGAAAGTTATAAATTGCACCGTGCATTGCTTCATAATCCATTTATTTATGAAAATATTTTGTCGCGTTTTGAAGAAGAACAAGAAAAGGCAATGCTCCAAGGCGGACATTTGTACACGCAAGCTTTTGTGTTAGGTGCACAAGATGTAAGATGGCTTAGAAAAGAACATGTCCATAATATTTTAGATATTATTTTAATGTATGATCGGGAGGCAAAGTATGATCCAACGTTAGAGGAAACATCAGATGAATTGTTACGGTTACTTCTTGATGAAATTTTAGTTTATTTCCAAGATTATTATGGAACTGGTGCTGAAATGGTAGCAAAGAAAGAAGCAGAGTTGTTTGTAAAACAACTATGGGACCGTTCGCATGCGAAAGGCTATGTAGATCCAAATAGTGCACCTTATAAAAAATGGCAACATGTATTACATGTTCAAGATGAGGAACAAGACACAAAAACGAATGTATAGAATGAAGATAGGGAACCCTTAATTATGCCAATACTATTTTTGAAAAGAGGGGTTCAGGTGCCATTTTTAGGAAGTGTGTATCAAATATTTGGATTATATCCAGAGATTTATCATGCGATGATTTCGATGGAAATGCAGGAAGAAGAATTGCGTAATGAACATGTGGAAAAGAACAATACGGAAATAGACATGGAAGATTAGGAAAAACCATGCAGAGCTTTATCTGCATGGTTTTTTAATGATTCGTTTTCGGAGTACTGGTAATGAATTTCATTCGAAATACATAAATGAAGTAACCGATACACCCTCCAACAAATGCAGGACAGATCCAACCTAAACCTGCATCATATAAAGGAAGAATTTTAGAAAAAATAACATTAATTGTTTGAATAGGTATATTTGCTGCATTTAGTCCATCAAACAAACTAACGACAAAAGTTAGGAGTAAGCTCCATTGATATACCTCTGTTCTACCTTTAAATATAGGGTGCAAAAATGTTAAAACAATTAGCATAATTGCTAGTGGATATATCGCTGTAAGTACTGGCACAGAAATCGCAACTAATTCTGTCAAACCAAGATTTGCAATTAATGCACTAAAAATAGAAAGCATAACAGCAAATGTTTTATAAGATATTTTAGGGAATACTTTATGGAAGTATGAAGAGCATGATGTTACAAGTCCAACGCTTGTTGTTAAACATGCAACAGTAATCATTAAGCCTAATAATAAATTGCCCAGAGAACTAAAATAATAATTAGCTACTTTAGCTAATACTTCTCCTCCATTTGTTAAATGCCCTAGTTTAGATACGCTAGCGGCTCCCATATAAGAAAGTGAAGTATAAACAATTACTAATACAATTGCTGCAATACCAGCAGCCTTTGCACAAACGCTCACTATTTCTTTTTTATCATAAGTACCTTTCTCTTTTATAGCATTGATAATAATAATGCCGAATACAAAAGATGCAAGTGTATCCATTGTTAAGTAGCCTTCTTGGAAACCTTTAAAAAAAGAATTGTTTACAAATTCTTTTGTAGGTGCCTGAATAGGACCAATTGGTTGAACAAACGCTGCAACTACTAAAATCCCGATGAATGTAAGTTTGATAGGTGTTAAAAGTTTGCCAACAACATCTACAATTTTCGCCGGATTAAACGAGAACCAACATGTAATACTAAAGAAAATGACTGTGAAAATAAGTAATGCAACCGTTTCTGTTCCGTTAGATAAAAATGGTTTTACACCTATTTCAAAAGAAACACTTCCAGCTCTAGGGAGTGCAAATAACGGACCAATTGCTAAATAGAGAATAAATGTGTACACAGCACTGAACCAAGGATGAACACGATTCGCTAATGTTTGTAAATCATCACTACCAGAAATGCCAAATGCTAGAACGCCTAACAAAGGAAGACCTACTCCTGTAATTAAAAATCCAGCAGTAGCAATCCATACATTATGCCCAGCTGCTTGTCCTAACATAGCTGGAAAAATTAAATTTCCAGCACCAAAAAACAGTGCAAATAACATAAGTCCGATTATAAGGATACGAGAAAAGGGTGCTTTATTTGCCAACTTAAAACCTCCATCGAAATAATTCTTAAAAATACCATAATGTTACATAGAAAATTCTGAATTTTAAAATTGTTATGTTCACAACGTTTTTTATTATACTAATATGAATTTTATATAGCAACAAAAAATTTCTTTTTTGAATTAATAATAAAAAATAAATTTAAGATTTGAAATTCAAATCATCCAAATAATAGAGTTAAGATACAACCAAATGATTATTATTTTTATTTCACAAAAATAATTTCAATTATGAAATAGTTACGAGCATATGTATCTTGTAGGGGATAGTGAATAAAAAATTAATATTAGAAAAATAAATAAAGAGATAATCCTGGTAATAATTGAAATGTAATGATTTGAGGTTGTAAAATAACACGATTTGTTACATAATTATCCATTTAAAATGAGTGGTCTTATTATTGACAATTGAATTAATTATATGATAAATTCAATCCTGTTTCTCAGTGATGCATCATTTGAAAGAATATTGTATAGGGAATTTTAAATGTATATTTTTTGGAATTTTGTGTTTTCAAAATGTGAAATATGGAAAAGGTGAAGTTTATAGTTATTAAAAAATAGTAATTATAAAACCCTAAAAAGGAATAGAAGAGGTTGTTTAATAAGAGATTATATTGAAAGCGAGGTTTCTATCAATGAGTTTACTAATTAAAAAGGAAATGAATGAAGAAAAGAAAAGGGTATTGAACCAAACGTTAGGAGCATTTGACTTAACTCTTTTAGGAATTGGGGCAATTATTGGAACTGGTATTTTCGTACTAACAGGTATTGTGGCGGCGAAACATGCTGGCCCAGCGATTGTTCTATCTTTTGTATTGGCTGCAATTGTTTGTGCCTGTGTGGCACTTTGTTATGCTGAATTTGCTTCTACTGTTCCAGTGTCCGGTAGTGTATATTCTTATACATATATTACATTAGGAGAAATTTTTGCTTTTATAGTTGGTTGGTGTGTCATGTTAGAGTATTTATTAGCAACCTCGGCCGTAGCAGCTGGGTGGTCCGCTTATTTTCAATCATTACTTCTAGGATTTCATATTAAAATTCCTACTCTTTTTGCCTCGGCACCGGGCATGGGGCAAGGTGGAATCATTGATTTACCTGCAGTTTTTATTATTTTAGTTGTTACATTTTTATTAAGTCGTGGTGCGAAAGAAAGTGCGCGTATTAACAATATGATGGTTATTATTAAACTTGCTGTTATTTTAGGATTTATTATTGTAGGTGGACAATATGTAAAACCAGAGAATTGGCAACCATTTCTTCCGTTTGGATTTCACGGTGTTATTGGGGGAGCGGCTACTGTGTTTTTCGCCTTTTTAGGTTTTGATGCAGTTGCTACAGCAGCTGAAGAAGTGAAACGCCCACAACGCAATGTTCCAATTGGTCTTCTTGTATCGTTATGTATTTGTACAATTCTTTATATTGGTGTTTCATTTGTTTTAACAGGAATGGTACCATTTACTGAATTGAATGTAGCTGATCCAGTTGCCTATGCATTACGTATTGTAGGAGAGGATAAAATTGCAGGTTTGTTATCAGTAGGAGCCATTGCTGGTTTAACTACAGTGCTTTTAGTAGCCATGTTTGCTTTTATACGGATATCTTACTCAATGAGTCGTGATGGATTACTTCCAAAGAAGCTTTCAAGTGTGCATAAACGTTTCCAAACACCATTCCTTAATACATGGATTACAGGAATTCTCGCAGCACTTTTAGCTGGGCTTTTAGATTTGAATTTATTGGCGAATTTAGTGAATATAGGAACAATAACAGCTTTTATATTTGTATCTATTGCGGTAATTGTACTGCGTAAAACAAACCCAAATATAGAAAGACCATTTCGTGCACCATTGGTTCCTTTTTTACCAATCATGTCAATAATAAGTTGTATGTATTTAGCTTTAAATCTTTCTCAAGTAACGTTAATCAGTTTTATGGTTTGGATTATGATAGGTATTTTGGTTTATTTTGTGTATGCTAAAAAGCATAGTAATATAAGAAAAAGAAATAGCGTATAAAGTGTAACAACTATCCCTAAGGTTGGTTATTAGCTCTCATCAATTTAGCTTTTACTACCTGCGAATAGCGGGATAAATAATTGAAATAACAGCTGTAGGCTGAAAAGATAGCTTGTTTACAAGTAATTCTTTACTGTCTACAGCGATTTTTATTTGTATATAAATAAAAAACTTATTGTTGTAGAGAGAATTAAAAAAAGAAAGTGATGTGAGAATTAATAATGTTCGTAAAATGTATGTATATATTGTGTATGAGCGTTGTTGCTTTTTCGATGATGGGACTTGATAAACGTAAAGCAGTGAAAAAACAATGGCGTACCCCTGAGAGTACATTGTTTTTAGTATCTGCAGCAGGGGGAGCAATCGGAACGTGGATTGGAATGTATGTTTTTCACCATAAAACTCATAAAAATAAATTTAAAATTGGTATACCACTTCTTCTTGTCATCACTTCATATGTTTTATGGGTAATTTAAGTTTACTAGTGCTACAAATTAGGATTCTATGATAATTCTAAAAGGAAGTTAGCTGTTTTCTGCTAGGTTCTGAAGCATGTAATATTAAAAATAAGTAAGTTTTTTGAAAAAGGAATTACATTGTCGAAAAAGATAGGGGAAGAATATTTGTAAAGGTTTAAAGGTACCCCTTATAATGAAGAGAAAAAAGAGAAGAGGAGAAAAGGGAAGATGGAGAGTCAAAAAGCACTGCAAAAGAAAGGGATTTTATATGCGGCTGGTGCTTATATGATGTGGGGCGTTCTCCCTATTTATTGGAAGTGGGTTGAAGAGGTTCCTGCAAAAGAAATATTAGCACATCGCATTGTTTGGGCTTTTGTTTTTATGTTGTTTATTTTAGGAATATCAAAGCGGTTTGGGCAATTTGTGGGAGAACTGTTGAGTCTTTTTAAACGTCCTAAATTATTCATCTCATTAACAATTGCTTCTATTTTAATTAGCGGAAACTGGTTCGTGTACATATGGGCTGTGAATCACAATCATATTATCGAAGCCAGTCTAGGATATTATATTAATCCACTTGTGAGCATTTTACTTGGGACAATTGTATTAAAAGAGAAGTTGAATTTTTGGCAGTATGTTGCGGTAGGGTTAGCTGGAATTGGCGTTATCATTTTAACATTCCGATATGGAACGATTCCATGGATTGCGCTGTCACTTGCATTGACGTTTGCATTGTATGGACTAACGAAAAAATTATTAAACTATGATGCAATGATTGGTCTTACGATGGAAACAATGATTGTAACGCCGCTTGCGGTTATTTACTTGTTTATGAGTGGTGAGCATGGATTTGGCTCATTTGGATCGATTTCGCCTGTTTCAACTTTACTTTTAATGGGAGCAGGTATTGTTACTGCTGTGCCGCTCTTTTATTTTGCAAAAGGAGCGCAATTGATTCCTTTATATATGATTGGTTTTTTACAATACATTTCGCCGACCATTAACCTTATTTTAGGTGTGTTTATTTTTCATGAACATTTTACATCAGCTCATATGGTTGCATTTTTCTTTATTTGGGTTGCATTATTTGTGTTTTCAATGGCAAAAACAAAGTTTTTACTACGGAAGCAGCCGAAGTTTTTGAAGAATAAATCAGTAAAAGTATCCTAAAGCGTAGTATTTTCTACGCTTTTTTCTTTATACTTATAAGTATAGAATTTCCATTACTGCAAGTAGGGAGCTGGAAATATGGAAACAATTTTACATAATGATCCACTTATGGCAGCTGTAATTGCTTGGTTTTTGGCGCAATTAACGAAAGTTATTTTTAAGTTAGTAAAGACGAGGGAATTTGATTTCGCGCAATTTTTTGCTTCTGGAGGAATGCCAAGCTCTCATTCTTCAACGGTTACAGCGTTAGCAACAGGAGTTGGAGTGGTAGAAGGAATTACAAGTGCAGTGTTTGCTGTAGCTGCCATTTTTGCCATTATCGTCATGTACGACGCTTCAGGAGTGAGACTTGCGGTAAGTAAACAGGCAAAGATTTTAAATGACTTTTTTCATGGTAGACAAACAGAGTATAAGAAATTAAATGAGCTTGTCGGACATACGCCGTATCAGGTAGTTGTCGGAGCTATTTTAGGAATTGTTGTTGGAATTGGGTATTGCTTGTGAGCAGAATGTGTATTTACATATTCTGCTTATATTTGTTTTATACATAATTACGTGCGAAGTGGAATATCGTATACGGATTTAGAAAGGGTGGGTGAAAAGGGTGTTATTACATGAAAAAGTACGTGAGGAAGTTAAGAGGAAACTTACTGCACTGCAAACAATGCAGCATCAAGATGGTGCGTGGCGATTTTGTTTTGAAGGTTCACCATTAACAGATTGTCATATGATTTTTTTGCTTAAATTATTAGGTCAAGAGCAAGAAATAGAGCCGTTTGTTGCAAGACTAGTAGCTCTTCAAACAGATGAAGGAACTTGGAAGCTCTATGAAGATGAGCATGTTGGTAATTTATCGACGACCATTGAGGCATATGCGGCTTTACTTGCTTCTGAAATGTATACGAAAGAAGATATAATTATGAAACGTGCAGAAGCGTTTATTCGGAAGCAGGGTGGGGTTACAAAGGCCCACTTTATGACGAAGTTTTTATTAGCGCTTCATGGAGGATATGAATACCCTTCCTTATTCCACTTTCCAACGCCTATTTTATTTTTACCTGAAGATTCCCCACTTAGTATATTTGAGCTAAGTAGTTCCGCGCGTATTCACCTCATCCCGATGATGATTTGTATGAATAAACGATTTACTGTGTCTAAAAAAATTCTTCCTAATCTAGATTACATTTCAGGCGAGAGTAAAAAGCAGTGGTTCCGTGAAGAACGTTCACCATTGTTTCAAACGCTACTTGGAGATGTAAAGAAGTTTTTATCATACCCCTTAACTTTGCATCATAAAGGGGACAGGGAAGCAGAGCGTTTTATGATTGAGCGGATTGATATAAATGGAACATTATATAGTTATGCGAGTGCTACATTTTACATGATTTATGCATTGCTCGCACTGGGACACTCCATTCAGTCACCGCTTATTTCAAATGCAGTATTAGGATTGAAAACTTATATATGGAATATGGATAAGGGAACCCATCTTCAAAATTCACCATCTACAGTGTGGGATACAGCTTTACTAAGCTATTCGTTGCAAGAAGCGCATGTACCACATGATAACCAAATGATTCAAAAAGCAACAGGTTATTTACTACAAAAACAACATAAAGAGAAAAGAGACTGGAGTGTGCATGCCCCGTTACTTGATGCTGGAGGTTGGGGATTTTCAGATGTTAATACGACAATTCCTGATATTGATGATACGACAGCTGCACTTAGAGCGTTAGCGCGAAACCGAATAGAAAATCAAAGGATAGAAAAAGTTTGGAAGAAAGGAATTGAATGGGTCAAGGGATTACAAAATATTGATGGGGGCTGGGCAGCTTTTGAAAGAGGTGTAACAAGTAAAGTTTTAACACATTTACCTCTTGATAACTCAGGGGATATGATTACGGATCCGTCTACGTCAGACATTACAGGTAGAGTGTTGGAGTTTTTTGGAACATACGCTCCAAACGAGTTACAAGGTGACCCAAAAGATCGAGCGATTCGTTGGCTAATTCAAACGCAGGAGAAGGATGGATCCTGGTATGGGAAATGGGGAGTGTGTTACATATATGGTACTTGGGCAGCCCTCACAGGTTTACGTGCTGTAGGTGTTCCATCTAATCATACGGCTTTACAAAAAGCAGCTACCTGGTTAGAGAGTATTCAACATAGCGATGGAGGGTGGGGCGAGTCTTGCAGGAGTAGTATAGAAAAGAAATTTATTGCGTTACCATTTGGTACACCATCACAAACGGCATGGGCACTAGATGCACTTATTGCTTTTTATGATACGGAAACACCTGCCATTCGAAATGGGATTTCTTATTTACTCGCACATCTAAATCGGAATCAAGATTATCCTACAGGCATAGGGCTATCAGGTGGGTTTTATATTCACTACCATAGCTACTATCATATATTTCCACTCCTTACTTTTGCGCATTATATCAAAAAATATTGGAAATAAACCGAGAAATCATCTCGGTTTATTTCATTTTTATGGGTAGTAGTAGGTCCCAAGTGAAAAAAGGATAAGGGCGAGATAGTCCCTTATTTTTGTTTAGACTGGCGTTTTTGACGTGCATCGGCGGCGTCAGCACGTGCGTTTGCTTCTAAGTCATCGTGATCAGCGAGTTCACGAGAAAACTCTACATCGATGCCATCAGAAATTTTGTTTCGTTCTGGGTTCTTTTTATTCATTCGACACAATCTCCTTGTGTTTATGCTGTATTGCAAGTTTAGTTTGACACAAATAGACTTTTTTATACAAAAAGGATTTGGAAAGCATAAAGCCGAAATATACAGTATAAGTAATAGAAATGGGGGAGAGTAATGGACTTTTTACATGGGAAAACAGCTGTTGTAACAGGAGCTGCACAAGGAATAGGGAAGGAAATTGCTTGTACTTTTGCAAAATTAAGTGCAAAGGTGTTAATCAGTGATGTCAATGAGGAGAAGTTAAAAAAAACAGCAAGAGAGTTTTTAGACCAAGGATATGAAGTAAGTGTATATGCATGTGATGTGAGTAATCAAAACGAAGCAAAATCATTAATTGAATATGCGGTTCAAACATTCGGTGGGATACATATTTTAGTGAATAATGCTGGGATTACAAGAGATGCGATGTTACATAAAATGGAGAAATCAGCTTGGGAGCAAGTCATGCAAGTGAATTTAACAGGTGTGTTTTATTGTATGCAACCGGCACTTCTTTATATGAGGCAGCAACAATTTGGACGTATCATCAATATTTCTTCGATTAGTAGGGAAGGGAATATTGGGCAAGCGAATTATGCTGCAACGAAAGCAGGTGTCATTGGATTAACAAAAACGGCAGCGAAAGAAGTGGGGGGATTTGGGATTACTTGTAATGCCATTTGTCCAGGGTTTATGGATACAGATATGACAAAAACAATACCAGATAAAGTGAAAGAGAAGATGGTTGGTGCAATTCCAGTTGGAAGAATTGGAACGCCGCAAGATATCGCAAATGCAGCAGCCTTTTTCGCTTCAGAGTATGCTTCTTATATTACAGGTGAGGTATTAAATGTGAGTGGTGGTTTACAAGTGTAAGAGATAGTTCTATATTTTTTAATACGTTATGGAATAAAATGTTTGAATTCTCTAAATAATTCATTACATAATAAGTAGAGCCTGACCAACTTTTTTTATTTAGAATCAAGGGATGTGCGTTTGGTATATGTATACCAAGAATAATTATATAATGTGCAACATTATATAGATAAAAAGAAGAGGGTAGAACAAACAGAGAAATTCTGCTTGTTCTATCCTTTTGTTGTACTACAAATGACTTCATTTACTACTACAATGTATTTGCTTTTTGTGTATAGAGATAATAATGATGTTTCATTTTGATGCTTGAAATAGAATAATCCTCAGTTACTTTACTAAAGCTCCCGTGAACCCAAAAAGAAAAACGTCCCCACACCTTGCATAAACATTTACTTTTCTGCTGAGATTATTAAGGACATAGATCTACGAAGTTCTTCTTTCATTTCGGAAATACTCTTTAGCATTTCTTCGGAAGGAATTGATCACTGGAAGTAGGAGAAAACCTCGTCTTTTTCATACCAAAGAAATCGGGAGCCTACATGTATAGCTACTGGATGGGAATGATTCACGGTGTAATCATTGTGAAAGAAGCATAGGAGGAAGTAAAAGCTCCCATAAAGAAACTCGGCTGTATCTAATGAGGATAGCTGGTTTTAAAAATATTTAGAAAATCCAGTTGACAATCCGACTACTATGTATTACGATATACATGTAATATGTCACACTAGATACTGGTACCACTGAATAGTGAGGTTGTAAAAATATTTTTAAGAAAAATATTTGACACCTTTTACTCAGTGTTATAATATACATGTAATAAGTAATACTGAATAGCATAATTTCCTAAAATCTATTCAGTAAAAATTTCCCTCAGTACTCTGTTATACTGAATATAAGTCAGACAAAATAGAGGAGGTAAAGGAGGATCGGAACATGGAAAATTTAACTGAAATGCTGAAGGGTTCGCTGGAAGGCTGCGTGCTGGAAATCATCAGCCGCCATGAAACCTATGGCTACGAGATTACCCGTCGCCTGAACGAGCTTGGGTTTACCGAAGTCGTGGAAGGGACGGTATATACCATCCTCGTGCGATTAGAAAAGAAAAAACTTGTGAATATAGAAAAGAAACCGTCAGATATGGGGCCGCCCCGCAAGTTTTACTCACTTAATGAGGCTGGCCGCCAGGAACTTGAATTGTTTTGGGAAAAATGGGATTTTGTATCATCGAAAATTAACGTCTTAAAGTCAATCTAGCTTCATAAGATATTCTGTCCGATATTTTTGGAGTGTCTTGTTCAGCTTTATAAAAAAGGAGGAAAAATAATATGATGGAAATGTTCAAAAAAATGATTGGTGATAAAAAAGAGTACAAAATGATGATGGCACGGGTTGGAGCCCTGCCAGAGGACTACCAGTTCGTATTTAAGAAAATTCAAAACTACATGTGGAATTTCTCAGCGGGCAACGGGATGGATATGCTGCACATACAGTATGAATTAATCGAGTTGTTCGAAGCCGGTGCGGCGGAAGGTAGACAAGTGCTAGAAATCACTGGGGACGACGTAGCGTCCTTTGCTGACGAACTAGTGGCAAACGCTAAAACCTATGTCGCCAAGTATCGTGAAGATTTGAATCAAAGTATCATGAAGCGATTGAGAAAAAAATAAATTCAATAGATAATACCGACTGATTAGCTGGTTACAAATGTGAATTGCCGCCTTCGCTATTCAGTTATATTTTTAACCTGGTAATAAGTAATACAGATTATCAGTAAGACTAAATAGAAGAGTATAGGCAATCTAGCTCCGCAAAGCGCTTTTTATAAGGAGGAAAAAAGTATGAGCAATGCAGCGATTTCTGTAAAAGGGTAAAAAAAATCCTTTAAAGACAAGGAAGTCTTAAAGGGGGTGGATTTTGAGGTGCAGCGTGGCGAGATTTTCGCACTGCTGGGCTCAAATGGAGCAGGCAAGACAACGACGGTCAACATCCTCTCGACGCTGATGAAGTCCGATGGCGGCGAAGTAGGTATTTGCGGCTTTGATGTCCAGCGTCAACCGGATCATGTTCGCCAGAGCATCAGCTTGACAGGGCAGTTCGCAGCTTTAGACGGCATGCTCACTGGACGAGAAAACTTGATGATGATCGCCAAGTTGCGGGGAGTTTCCAATCCCGTTCAAGTCGCCGACAATCTGCTTGCAAGGTTCAGCCTGACTGATGCGGCCAACCGCCGAGCAGACCAGTATTCCGGCGGGATGAAGCGCCGGCTTGATATCGCCATGAGCCTGATCGGGACGCCAGCAGTCATTTTTCTCGACGAACCGACGACAGGGCTTGACCCCGAAGCGCGGATTGAAGTCTGGGATACCGTCAAGGAGCTTGCCGGCGGTGGCACGACCATCTTGCTGACGACCCAGTATCTGGAGGAAGCCGAACAACTGGCGGATCGTATCGCCATCCTGCATAGCGGAAAAATCATCACGACCGGTACCCTTACCGAACTCAAAGAGATGTTCCCGCCAGCGAAAGTCGAGTACATCGAGAAGCAGCCGACATTGGAGGAAATTTTCCTCGCGATCATTGGCAAAAAGGAGGAGATGTAAATGAAAAGTAAAACAGGGGTATTACTAGGACGTTTAATGCGCAACATTATGCGCAGCCCGGATACAATTATCACGGTGGCGATTACGCCGATTATGATGATGCTGCTGTTTGTCTACGTATTTGGCGGCGCCATAAAGACAGGCACGGACAACTACGTCAATTATTTATTGCCGGGAATCTTGCTGATAACTATCGCATCCGGCGTCGCTTACACTTCACTGCGGCTGTTTACGGATGTAAAGAGCGGGCTGATGGCGCGTTTCATTACCATGCCCATCAAGCGCTCGTCGGTATTGTGGGCTCACGTGTTGACCTCGCTTGTTTCCAATGCGCTTACTGTCGTGGTGGTTATCCTCATCGCCCTCTTGATGGGCTTCCGTTCCAGCGCTGATATCCTAGATTGGCTCGCGGTAGCTGGGATACTCGGGCTATTTACGTTGGCGCTGACATGGCTGGCGGTCATTCCCGGATTGACAGCAAGGTCTATGGAAGGGGCGACAGCCTACTCGTACCCGCTGATTTTCCTGCCGTTTATCAGTTCGGCCTTTGTCCCCACCGAAACCATGCCTACAATTGTCCGTGCGTTCGCTGAGAATCAGCCCGTGACTTCAATAGTGAATACAATTCGTGCTCTCTTGTATGAAGGGTCTGTTGGCAACGGTATCTGGATCGCACTTGCCTGGTGCGTCGGCATCATGGTCATTGCTTACTTCTTCGCCAGTAAAGTATTTAAACGTCAGTTGGGATAAGTACACCATTATGGGATTAGTCATATCAATAGTCAGCCACTGCGATGAATGCATTTGCTATCACATGGAAGGCTGCTTAAGTGCAGGGCAACCATCGATGAAATCATGGAAACCCTCAAAATTTGTGTGATTGGTGGCGGCTTGATCACTTATCCCAATGCGAGGTTTGCCATGCATGCTTTAGAAGAATTTACAGCGGGTAGTGCTCTTTCGCAGGAGGAGAAATTAAAAGAATAAAGCCCATATATAATTGACAGTAAAAAAATCGACTTTATAAAGCATTTAGAGAACTAGGACGCATTGTAAGGACCGTCTTTCTCCTAAAATATATTTCAGATATAAAAGGGAACAAATAACAGCTAGTACAAATCAAGTTGAAGCATATAAGGGGTAGCGTCAGGAAAATGCGGATTTACAACGTTAAGGAAATCCAAATATAAAAAGCCTAATTTCTCAGGGTTATAAGTGAGAAATTAGGCTTTAGTTACTTCATTAAAGCGCCCGATTGTAGAAAACGTTATTCAAGGAAAACACCCGTTAGTTTAAGTGTAAATCCTGATAAATTTATTTAATGCAATATATGACTGTTGTAAAATGACGTTCATCAGTTGAAACGAAAAAAAATAAAAAGTAGTACATAATTCGTTTACTACGTTAAATCTTTGGTAAAAACTCTAAAACTTTAATAAAGAGTACACCTTTAAGTCTTTATGTTCCCCTTTAACATACATTACTTTTCTACTTATACCTTCAAAAGACATACCTAACTTTTCCATAACACGCTCTGAACCCTTATTTTCTAAGAAGCATCTCGCCTGAATACGAACTAAGTTCATACTTTCGAACCCAAAAGAGATGATTGCCTTTGCTGCTTCGGTAATTAACCCTTTGCTCCAGTATTCTTTAGATAGAACATATCCAATTTCAGCACTATTGTGTTTTGGCTGCCACCAAACAAAGTGAACTGTTCCAATAAATTTACCATTTTCTTTTAGCTCAATCCCCCATGGAGCATCATATTGAGGTACAAATGAATCTATAAATTCATTTGTATCTGATAATGAAGAATGAGTATCCCACGTTACATATCTCGTTACTTCTTCATTCGAGGCATATAAATACATATCTTCTGCATCATCTAATGTGATTTTTCTAAGGACGAGACGTTCCGTTTCTATTTTAGGTACATCACCAAATTTTTCTATAATATTCATGAATTCACCACTTTACAAAATATTATTGACTGATAATAATTCTATCATTTATTAAATTAACCTACCACGTTACTTTAAGTGCATTTCTTCACAATGTTTTCTGATTTTAGCATGACACAATGACTGTGTTGTTCTATAATCGAGCCCTTTTCTGGAATATGGGGTAAGGAAGGACTATTTGTTCCCTTCGGATAGCTTTCTATATAATGAAGCTCTAGACACATTTGTAATTTCACAAATTTGATTTACGGTCATATTTCCTTCTTTTATTTAAAATAGAAACATACATTCCTGTTTAGTGTAACCACACTAATGTTGTTGTTGTATATAAGGCCATAAAGAGGTCAGCATAATAAAAAAGTACATCACTCTTATTGAGCAATGTACTAATACATATATAATGTGCAACATTATATACATCCCCTTATTCTTATAAGGAAAGATAGATATTGTCACTTATTTATTTTACAGAGTAGGTCAGGCTCTTTCATTTAGTTCAGATTCACCCAAACGCTCTTCACTTCTGTATAGTTATTTAATGCATAAGATCCCATTTCGCGGCCAAGACCGGATTGTTTAAATCCACCAAATGGAGAAGCGGCATCAAATACGTTATAACAGTTTACCCATACTGTACCAGCACGGACTTTGCTTGCAATGTAATGTGCATTTTTGACATTTTCTGTCCATACACCAGCAGCTAAACCAAATGATGATTTATTTGCACGTTCAATTACTTCATCAATATCATTAAACGGCAATGCGGAGATGACAGGTCCGAAAATTTCTTCTTTGGCAATTGTCATTTCGTCATTTACGTCGGCGAAGACGGTTGGAGAAACGAAATAACCTTGTTCAAATGGATTATTTCCACCACAAAGGACTTCTGCACCTTCTTCAATACCTTTTTCAATGTATCCTAAAACGCGTTTTTGTTGCTCTTCAGAAACAAGGGGGCCAATTGTAGTTTGTGGATCTAGACCTGCGCCTTGTGTTAATTTTTTCGAATATAGCACAAGATCAGCCATGACATTGTCATACATTTTCTTTGGAATAAATAAACGGGATCCTGCGCAGCACACTTGCCCTTGGTTAAACATAACACCAGAAAGTGCAGCTGGGATTGCACGAGATAAATCAGCATCTGGCAAAATAATATTTGGTGATTTACCACCAAGTTCTAATGTAACTCGTTTTAGTGTTTCAGAGGCTTGTCTCATAATTTGTTTACCGACAGGAGTTGAACCGGTAAATGCAATTTTATCGACGAGAGGGTGATTGACAAGAGCTTGCCCAGCTGTTTCACCGAATCCTGGTACGATGTTGACAACACCTTTCGGGAATCCAGCTTCTTCAAATAATTCAGCTAAATATAATGCGGAAAGAGGGGTTTGTTCTGCAGGTTTTAAAACAATTGTACAGCCAGTTGCAAGTGCTGCCCCCATTTTCCACATCGCCATAAGGAGCGGGAAGTTCCATGGAATAATTTGTCCAACAACACCAACTGCTTCGTGACGTGTATAGTTAAAATATTCACCGGAGACTGGAATTGTTTGACCGACAATTTTTGTAGCCCAGCCAGCATAATAACGCATATGTTCAATTGCAAGCGGAATATCTGCAGCTGACGTTTCACGGATTGGTTTTCCATTGTCTAATGTTTCCAGTTGTGCTAATTCTTCTTTATGCTCTTCCATTAAATCAGCAAGCTTGTACATAAGGCGGCTCCGCTCAGCGGCGCTCATGCGTGACCAAGGACCTTCATCAAATGCAACTCTAGCAGCTACTACAGCTTTATGAATATCTTCGCGGCCAGCTTCCGAAACAATTGCAAGTGTTTCGCCAGTTGCTGGGTTAGGAGTTTTAAATGTCTTTCTGGAAGCGCTTTCAACGAACGCTCCATTCACATATAATTTTTTTGTTCCTTGAAGAAATTTTTCAACTTTTTCATGAAGATTTACAGCTAGTTGACTCATTGTATAACCCCCTTGAAAATATAGTGTAAACGCAGTACGAGACGGCGTTTATTCCTGTAACAAGGTTGTAAAAACTAGGTGAAAGAACTCTAATTTTAATCATAAATAACAAAGACTGAAAATTCAAATTTCATTTACGTTACAATTGTAAAAATTATGTAATATGAAACTGAATTCTATATCTTTTAAAAAAATCCTTCTAGTTTTTCTTTTCTAGTAGGAAAAACTAAAAGAACAATGTTACAATTATACATCGTGAGAGGAGGGAGAAAATGAAAGATTATCATGATGATCCACGCTTTCGAATTGCCCATAGAGAGGCGTTAATTGGTCTTGGACTTGCTTTTATCAATTTTATCATATGGTATGGGTTTGCTTATGGGCTTGGTAGTAAAGATCCAAGTGAATATACATATGTATTAGGTTTTCCAGCGTGGTTTTTTTATAGTTGTATAGTCGGTTTTGTTGTAGTTGTTATACTTCTTATTTTAATCGTGCGTTTTGCATTTCAAGATATTTCGCTCGATGAGGAAGAAAAAAGTGAGGAATGATAAATGAATTGGTACGTAATAATTCCAATGATAATTTCTTTTATCGTTGTATTTTTAATTGGTGTATATGCATCAAGGCGTGTGCAAGCAACGGCTCATAATAAATTTTTACAAGAATACTTTCTTGGTGGACGTGAACTTGGCGGTCTATTATTAGCTATGACAATGATTGCTACGTACGGTAGTGCGAGTAGTTTTATCGGTGGACCTGGAATTGCATATAATATGGGGCTTGGATGGGTATTATTGTCGGCAATCCAGGTTGTAACGGGTTACATCGTCTTGACGGTAATTGGTAAAAAGTTTGCAATCATTGCAAGAAAGATGGAAGCAATTACGCTTATTGATTACTTAAAAGGAAGATACAATCATAAAGCGGTGGTCATTCTTTCGGCATTATGTATTATTATCTTTTTATTTTCAGCAACAGTTGCTCAGTGGGTTGGAGGCGGAAGGTTAATTGAATCGTTAACAGGCTTTTCGTATACAACGTCTTTATTTCTTTTTACCTTTTCTGTACTTGTATACGTTATAATTGGTGGATTCCGTGCAGTTGCTTTATCCGACACACTGCTTGGCATTATTATGCTAGCAGGTACGACAATTATTTTAATTGCAACGGTGATTGCTGGTGGCGGAATTGAAAAGATCATGCAAGAACTCGTTCAAATCAATCCCAATTTAATTACACCGTTTGGAGCGGATGGTAGTTTAACGAAAACGTATGTGACATCATTTTGGATTTTAATTGGGATTGGCGTTGTTGGATTACCGCAAATTAGCGTGCGGGCGATGTCTTATAAAAATTCAAAAGCAATGCACCAAGCGCTCATTATTGGAACGATTGTTGTCGGCACCATTATGATCGGGATGCATCTAACAGGTGTATTTGCCCGTGTAGTACTTCCGGGTGTAACTGTGCCGGACAAAGTAATGCCGCTTCTAGCAATGGAAGTATTACCGCCTTGGCTTGCGGGAATATTTTTGGCGGCCCCAATGGCGGCGATTATGTCAACGGTAAACTCACTGTTATTACTGGTGAGTTCATCTATTATTAAAGATATATATGTGAATTACATAAATGAACACGCAGCAGATACAACAATAAAAAAAGGAAGCTTATGGATTACGGGTATCGTTGGTTTACTTGTATATGCTGCAGCTGTTAAACCGCCAGATTTTTTAATATGGTTAAATTTATTTTCCTTTGGTGGTTTAGAGGCCGCTTTTATTTGGCCAATTGTTTTAGGGTTATATTGGAAAAAGGGGAATGCATACGGGGCGCTTGCGTCTATTCTTGTTGGTGTTGGTTCTTATATAATCGTTCACCTTTGTTTTCCAAATCCGTTTGGTATACATACAGTCGTGCTGCCGATTGGTTTTGCTTGTATTGCGTATGTAACAGGCAGCATGTTAACGTCAAAAAACAATGTGAAAATATAAATGTATGTCAATTGGTGATGTTTAATAGAATGTATGGAATGGAGGAGGTTATCCTTCAATTCCATACATTTTTTATGTGTAGAACTTATCTATGATGCGAATTTATGTGTAGGATAAGTTGGAGTATTATTTCTGTTCTTACTGAAAAGTTTTTGAAAAACAAATCCGTCCAAACCGATGCGCCCTGCGTTATGTCCTGCTACTAAAATAAGGATAGACAGTAATATCATATTTGGGTTTGTACTTATAGTTCCACTTAAAAGAAAAGCAGTATTCATAATAATTCCGAAAAATGCTGCAGTTTTTGTTAATCCTCCTAAAAGAAGCCCTAACCCGACTAAAATTTCTCCCCATTGCACAAAAAAGCTAAATAGGTCAGCATGTGGAAGAGCGACATGTTATAGAAAATCAGCCCACCAACCTTGTACAGCTGGATGATCTCCACCCGCCTTTGCGATTGCTCCTTTTAAAAAGCCGCTTGCATCAAATTGTTGACCGAAAATTTTCCCTAATCCAGCAGCTAGCCAAGCATACCCTAAATATAAGCGGAGAGGCAAAAGGATAAATAATGCTTTCGTGTTACTACGTAAAAAATGAATAAACATAATAAATTCCTCCCATACATAATAAAATGTATTTACAAGTTTATTATGTATTTTTGTGAATCGAATCACAATGAACGGAATTTGAACAAATAGTTTGATTTGATTGTTTTTTTGTATGATTCATTATTTGTTCAAAAATCAGTGCGCAAATTTCGTATTTCATGTGTATGGTATAAACGATAAAGAATATGCTTTTGGTAATAAGAGGTGAAGGGATGGAAAGTATCATGAAAAAGGTGCTTTTTTTAGGGGATCCTGGTATTGATGATTCTTTAGCAATCATGTATGGGCTGTTACATCCAGAAATTGAAATTGTTGGGATTTTAACTGGGTATGGAAATGTAACACAAGAGCAAGCAACAAGTAATGCTGCGTATTTAATGCAACTAGCAGGTAGAGAAGATATACCGATTATAAATGGAGCGAAAATGCCGTTGTCGGGTGAATTTACAACATATTATCCTGAAATTCATGGAGCGGAAGGGTTGGGGCCAATTCGCCCTCCAAAAACTATTCAACCAAATATTAAATCGTTTTGCACAATATTTGACATTATTAAACGCTATAAAAAAGAAATTATTATTGTTGATGCAGGGAGGGCAACAAGTTTAGCAACTGCATTTATATTAGGAAAAGATGTAATGCAGGATGTAAAAGAATATTACATCATGGGTGGTGCCTTCCTTATCCCAGGGAATGTAACACCTGTAGCGGAGGCAAATTTTCATGGGGATGCACTTGCTGCAAATTTAGTCATGCAGTATGCAAAAAACGTAACATTAATCCCTCTTAATGTTACAAGTGAATCAATCGTTACACCTGAAACTGTACAATATATAAAAAAACATTCACAAACTGCATTTAACAAATTAATTGAACCTATATTTCAATATTATTATAAAGCATATAAGAAAATAAATCCGAAAATTACCGGAAGTCCCATTCATGATGTGCTTACGATGATGGCAGTTGTAAATCCTTCTATGATTGAATATGTATATCGGAAAGTAGATGTTGATTTAGAAGGTAGTGCAAAAGGGGAAAGTATTGCTGATTTTAGGCCACAGCCTGATGCAAAAGCACTTAAAAATTGGGTGCGAATTGGCTGGAAATTAAATTATAAGAAGTTTAGTGAAAACTTTGTTCGAATTATGACATAGACATAATAGGAGATTACAAGTTACAATAATAGAGACGATTATTTAGATAATCGTCTCTATTGTTTTGTTTATAACTATATATAATGGATAAAAGATATAAATTAGGAGAGGGAATTCACTTGAGAAAAGTTATAATATGTGCGGGAATCATTGGTGTATTCATAGTGCTTATATCCGGTAACTTTTTAGCGAAAAAAGTTTGGAGCTCTAATAATGATGATGCTCAGTTTATTGCCTCATTTGTTGAAGAACATAAAGATGAAAAAAATAGTGCCTTACTTATAAAACGAAATGATAAAGTTGTTTATTCTGTAAATCCAAATGTTGTGTTACCAGTTGCGAGCACGATGAAGTTAATTGTCGCATTTGAATTTACGAAACAAGTTGTAGATGGAAGAATTGACCCGAATAGTTATGTGTCAATTGATGATGTAAATCGTTATTATGTTCCAAATACAGATGGTGGTGCGCAGGGTCGTTGGCAAAAGTATTTAATAAGAACTGATAAAATAGATGAAAATGCAGTGTCCTTAGAAGAAGTTGCGAAAGGAATGGTGAAGTTTAGTTCAAATGCAAATACAGAATATTTAATGGAGCTACTTGGACTAGACCATATTAATCAAAATTTACAAAACCTATCACTTCCTTCACACCAACCGTTATTTCCTATCGTCTCTTCTCTATACATTCCGGGATATTTGCATAAGGAATTGCATATTCCAAAAAATAAATTAGAGAAAAAGCTAAAAGAAATGTCCGCAGAGGAATATCGTCGTTATGCGATGTTAATACATGAACGGTTAAAAGAGAAAGGGCCGTTATTACAAAAAGAAATCCCGCTGTATTTAGAAGAAAAATATGAAAAAATATGGTCAGATAAGTTTCCGGCTGCATCTGCGAATGATTATATGGTGCTTCTGGAAAAAGCGAATCATAAAAAAGGTTTTACAAAGGATGAAGAAAAAGAATGGGCGAATCTCGTTGAAACAGATATGAAAGCCAAGAAGTATCGTAAGTCATTCAGACATGCTGGGCAAAAAAATGGATATACGCCGTGGACGTTAGCAAAAGCTGTTTATGCTACTGATAAACTTGGGAATTGTACAGAAATTGTGTTTTTAGCAAACGAATTAGATGAAGATGATAGTACAGAGCTTCGTAAGCACTTGCGTAATTTACATTTCCAGGTACTAAAAAGTGAAAAATATGATGCAACTGTTATTAAATAAACCCGATGCACGTGGCAGCGGGTTTATTTTTGTTTGTTCAATGAAAGTTTCGCTTCATACAAGCACCTTTTCAGCAGCTCCGGGTATGATGGTTAGTAAATAACTGGGCGAAAGGGGAAAAGGTGATGAAATGGGATAAGGAAGAATTTATTAAGAGTGAAGGCGCTGATTTCCCTGGAAAAACCTATGCAAACTGCGTGTTACAGCATGTGTTTCAATTTCAGCGAGATTATTTATTGCAAGAGATGTTTATGATTCATCGTGCTCATATTATCATGCTTATGGAAGAAAAGTTAATGAAGCAAGAAGATGCAAAAGTTATTTTAACAGCGTTAGAGAAAGTGGCGCAAATTCCAAAAAGTCGATTATTGTATGAGCAGGAACATGAAGATCTCTTTTTTTTAATTGAACATTTAATTGTAAAAGAAGCGAATGATGATTTAGTAAGTAATATGCATATTGGTAGAAGTCGTAATGATATGGGAGTGACAATGTATCGAATGAGTTTACGTCGCTACCTACTACGTTTTATGGAACATTATATCTTATTGCAAGAAAGTATATTGCAACTTGCTGATGATCATATGGAAACAATTATGCCTGCTTATACACATACACAGCCTGCTCAACCAACAACATTTGGTCATTATATGTTAGCTGTCTATGATGTGATGACAAGAGATTTAGAGCGGATTTGGAAAACGTATGATCTTGTGAATCGCTCGCCAATGGGCGCGGCAGCTCTTTCTACAACAAGTTTCCCCATTAATAGAAAGAGAATTGCTCAGTTACTTGGATTTTCAGGTGTTATTGAAAATTCATATGATGCAGTCGCAGGTGTTGATTATTTACTAGAAGTCAGTTCTGTACTGATGATGACAATGACGAATACGAGTAGATGGCTTCACGATTTCTTACTGCTAGCAACAAAAGAATACAATGGGATTACTGTTGCAACCCCATATGTACAAATCAGCAGCATAATGCCACAAAAACGGAACCCTGTTTCAATCGAACATGCTCGCGCGCTCGCTAGCGGTGCATTTGGTGAAGCTTTCACTGTATTTCAAATGATCCATAATACACCTTTTGGAGACATTGTTGATACAGAAGATGATTTGCAGCCTTATTTGTATGGAGGAATCGAAAAGGCAATTCGTGTGTTCTGTATAATGAATGCAGTGATTCGAACAATGAAGGTGGAAGATGAAGTTTTAAGAAACCGCTCGTTTAAACATGCGATTACGATAACGGATTTTGCAGATACCTTAACAAAGAATTACAATATTCCTTTCCGGCGTGCTCATCATGCTGCAAGTGATATTGCAAAAGTGTCTATGGGGCAACAAAAAGAACTGCATGAATTAAAACTCATAGAAGTAAATAAGTACTTACAAGAAAATTTGCACGTAATACTTTCAGAAAAAGAGTGGGATGATATTATATCACCGGTAGCATTTGTTGAGAAAAGGAATGTATATGGGGGAACAAGTAAAAAAGAAATGATACGTATGATTCAAAAGAGGAGAGAGCGTTTTAAGCAAGAAGAAGTTAAATTTGAAATGGAGAAACAGCGAATCACGCAATCTGAAAAAGAAGTAATGATGGCAGTCTTGAATATTATTGAATTGTAAAAGAAGGATTTTGTGAATTAATCGCCAATAATCTATTGAAATATAAATAGAAGGAAGAGATTGTCGATGATTCAATTACAGGTGTATGAAGATATTTCTCAGTTTAAGAAGGATTTCGTTCCAATTTTAGAAATGAATGAACAAGAAAATAATTTAATATTAGGGGTAATGCAGTCTGTAGAAAATCTACTATTTATGGCAGCGGCAAAGCGAAATGAAAACACCATACTTATATTTCTTCAAACTGAGAAAAAACAAATGATTGTTGCTAAATCCGTGGCTTCGAGAGAGGAGGTAAAGGAAATAGCAAAACAATTAGTAACGGTGTATCCCAACATACCTGGATTGATTGGAGAAAAGAGAGTGGTGATACAATTAGCGGAAGAGATTGCGCAACTAGAGCACAAGAAATTTTCTATTCGCATGAATCAAGGGATATATAAGCTGGAAAAAGTAAAGAAGCAATGGAATGAACAGGGTGTTTTCCGTCAAGTAAATGATGATGAGCTACCATTTATAGAAGAGTGGGTGTATCAATTTTGTGAAGATGTTCATTTACCTACTACAGCAGAAGATGCGAAACAAACGGCATATGCATTAGTAAGTACAAAGCGGTTATTCGGCTTGGAAGTAGATGGAGAATTAGTTTCGGTAGCTGCCATAACAAGACCGACTAAGAGTAATATTACAGTTAACTTTGTATATACGCCAAAAGAAGCACGAAAGAAAGGGTACGCTTCTAACTGTGTAGCTGCCATTAGTCAGTACATGTTAGATCAAGGTTATAAAACAACTACATTATATACGGACTTAGCAAATCCAACGTCGAATAAAATTTATCAAGAAGTAGGCTATGAATTCATAATGGAATCTGTCTTACTATTTTTAGAACCGATGTAATGAAAGGCTCGCATACAAGCGAGCCTTTTGTTATGAAACTACTGTTCATCAATCCGAATGACGCCACCTTGTTCAAAGTCCTTAGTTTCTAATAGATGAGCAACAGCTTTTGCAACATACTCAGGGGAAAGTAATTTTCCTTCTTCTTTTAAAGCGATAAATCGATCTAAGTTAGTAAAATCTTCTTTTGCTGTTTGGCGAATTTGCTGTTGCATATTTGTATCCACAACACCTGGTGCAAAGGCAATCGTTTTTACTGGATACTCTTTTTCGGCTTCTTCTGTAGCAACACATTGTGTAAACATATTTACACCAGCTTTCGTTGTACAATAAGCCCCCCACCCAAAGTAAGGTTTTTGTCCAGCACCTGAGGAAATATTGATAACACGCTTGTCTACTTTCCACTCTTTCGTATGTTTCATAAAAGAAGAGGTAAGAATCATTGGAGCAATTAAATTAATTTGTACATTTGCAATTAAAAGTTCACTCTCTGATTTTTCAATCGGTTTCATAGGTGCAAGTGTACCTGCGTTATTAATTAAATGAATAGATGAGACATTCTCTTCTTCAATGGATGAAAAGATGGTTTCAAAATGAGTTTCTAGATTATGTACATCTTGGAGATCAATTGAGTGAAAAATAAAAGAAATACCTTTTTGTGTTGCTTTTTCAATAAGTTTTTCATTTTGTCTTCTAGAAATACAAATGAGCTTTGTATTTTCTTCTAGTAATTGTTTGGCGATTGCCTCGCCCAATCCTTGCGAAGTACCTGTTACAATAACATAGCGCATCGTTTGTTGAACTCCTCTCCTATGTATATTTTTTTGATTATGCGGTGTGCGTAATCTACTTATATAGTATAGAGGATTCTTTTGTAGAAATGGAGTAATTAGTAACAGATTATAATTGGAGTTAAGGAGAAAGATAAGCAGCGTGAAATAGTCCTCGCTGCTTATTCATTTTACTTGATAGAAAGTAATCGCTGGAATAAAATGTTGTTTTCAAGATGTACGTGTTGGAATAAATCAGATTCAAAATCTTCTAGACGATTATAAACCATACGATATGTGCGACATGCATGCTCTGGAGGAGTAAAATCATTTGTAATACTTCGCAATTCTTTTATAAGATCGCCAGCTCCATCATGTTCTTGTTCTAATTCTTCAAGTTTTTCGATTACTAAAACTAAATTTTCTTGAGTAGGATTTTGTTCATATTTTTTGATAAGTGGGAATACAAGAGTTTCTTCTTTGATAATATGTTGTTCAAGTTCTAATTTTAATTCATGAAAAAGTCGATGCACGTTATTTAAATGCGACTCTGTTTGACCATGTACGCGAAATACCTTTGTTACATACGGACTCAGTTGTGGTAATTCTTCTTGAATATAGCGATGATGTGTTTGGATAATATGATCAATTAGTGTAGAGAAACTAACTTCATTCCAGTTTGTAGATTCATTATTTTTCGATTGATATAAAGTATATTGTTCATTTAATGTTTTTAAAAGTTCATCAGGAGAAATTTCTTTTGTTTGTGTCGCCACTTCAATTGTCTTGTCTCCGCCACAACAAAAGTCGATACGATGTTTCTTAAATAAATCACTTGCTTGTGGAAAAACGGTAACAATTTCACCTACAATAGATATTTTTGTAAAAGGTATAGCCATATCAAACACTCCTCTGTTCATTTGTATGTTTTTAGCATAATGTTTTAGAAAAAAGGTTGAAGTGATTATAATCACAAATATGGTGAAGAATTCATGAATGTTTTGTACATGTGGGGGGACTATCCATTAATGAGGGATAAATTTAGTTGGATTTTCAGTAGCGAATGAAAAAAGCGTTTGAAATGTTCATGTTATAATGACTCAAGGTGGTGAGGAAATGAAACATAAAATGAGTTTATATAATGAACCGTTTCAATCTATTCAATCTGGAAAAAAAGTGTTTGAAGTACGCTTATATGATAAGAAGCGTCAAAATATACAAATAGAAGATGAAATCGAATTTACAAATTTAGCAACAAAAGAAACAATTTGTGTAAGGGTAACGGAATTGAAATGTTATAAAACATTTGAAGAAATGTATAAGGATATTAATAAAAAGCTGATGGACTGTGCCAACTGGAGTCTAGAAGAAATGTTAGCAAGTACATATGAAATATATACGAAAGAACAAGAGCAGAAGTGGGGAACTGTTGCAATTAGGGTTGAAATTATAGCATGATTCGAAATCGTGGTGTGGCCATTATTATACAGAATGATAAAATCGCCCTTATAAAACGTATTCGAAACAATGAAGTATACTTTGTATTTCCAGGTGGAGGAATTGAAGAAGATGAAACACCAGAAGAAGCAACCGTACGTGAAGTTTATGAAGAACTAGGCGTGCATATTGAAATTCAAAAACTTGTTACGAAGTATGAATATAAAGGCACGCAATATTTCTATGAAGCACGTATCATTGATGGTGTTTTTGGCACAGGAAAAGCTGAAGAATTCATAACGGTTGATAGAGGACACTACATTCCAGTTTGGATTCCTATACAAGAGCTATTCAATCTAAATATCAAGCCGTATGAAATAGCAAAAATGATTGTTCATTATTGCAAAGATGCAAAGTCTGACGACATACAATAAAAACCATTGACATAGGCTTCTGATTCGAGTATTGTATTCAGGTATGTGTTCAAAATCAGGAGGTTTTTATGAGTAATCAAACTACACATCATGTAAAAATGACAACAGCGGATCCATCTGGAATTGGTCTATTTGGATTAGCAATGGTAACACTTGTAGCATCATCACAAAAATTAGGATTAACGGATGGTGTTTCATTTGTATTACCATGGGCAATCTTTTTAGGAGGATTTGCACAACTCTTTGCGTGTATTCACGATGCGAAGCATAACAACACGTTCGGTACAACTGCATTTGGTGCATACGGCCTATTTTGGTTAGGTGTTGGAACGTCTTGGTTAATTCAACTTGGAGTATTCGGCGAAAAATTAGCCCAATCTGTAGATCCAAAGCAGCTTGGTGTAGCCTTTATTGGATATTTAATCTTTACGATTTTTATGACAATTGGCGCAATGGAAGCACATAAAGTATTATTTATGATTTTTGTACTTATTGATTTCTTATTTATTGGTCTTTCATTTAGTACTTTAGGTGTTATGCCACATGCTATGCATAATTTAGCAGCGTATTCTGAACTATGTATTTCATTACTATCTTTCTACGGTTCAGCAGCAACTGTATTAAATGTTCATTTTGGAAAAGTTGTATTACCAGTAGGAAAGCCGTTTGGCATTTTTAAAAAATAAGAATGAAAAACACGAATGACAAGAATGGTCATTCGTGTTTTTTTATACAAATGGATAGCTGAGTTTTTGATTGTACCAATATTGATAGAAAAATTTACTTGTGGCCAGGGAAAAACAAAAAATACAATTGAAATTGATTATCATTATTAATATAATGAGAATAAGAATCAATTGCAAAAGGGGATGTCGACATGGCAAAAATTTTAATAGCTTATGCAAGTATGTCAGGAAATACAGAAAGTATTGCTGATTTAATTAAAGTGAGTTTGGATGCATTTAATCATGAAGTGGAATTAAAGGAAATGGAAGGAATGGACGCAGAAGAACTATTAGAATATGATGGTATCATTTTGGGATCTTATACGTGGGGAGATGGGGAATTGCCATTTGAAGCAGAAGATTTTCATGATGATTTAGAAAGTGTAGATTTAGCTGGGAAAAAAGTTGCTGTATTTGGATCTGGTGATACGGCTTATGAGCAGTTTTGTGAAGCAGTAACAATTTTTGAAGAACGCCTTGTAGAATGCGGGGCAGAACTTGTACAAGAAGGATTGAAAATTGAGTTAGCTCCAGAAGAGGAGGAAGATATCGAGAAATGCAGTAACTTTGCAATCGCATTTGCTGAAAAGTTCTAGGAATGGGAGTGTCATCGTGGAAACAATGTTAAGTGCAACTGCCGTAACGAAATTAGAAGATGGGAAACTCCTGTTAGCAACTACATATGATGGATTATTCATTGAACAAGATGGGAAATGGAAACGGATTTTAAGCGGATTTCAAAAAAGGATTCGAGATTTACAGAGTAGCGGCAATGTAATTTATGGTGTAGGCGACGAAGGAATTTTTATTCGTAGTATGGATTGTGGTGACAACTGGACGATTCAACGTTTTCCAACAAAGGCAACAAGTTGGAATGTATGTAGTAATGAGAGTGGGACAGTTATTGCACATGGGGATAAAACGTTATATCTTTCAAATAACTTCGGTGCTACTTGGGAAACTATTCATCCATTTCTTTGTTATGGTAGTGGTGCACCGTCTATTCGTTCGCTATTTTTATATAAACATTACTTATTTATTGGTACTAAAATTCATGCGAAGTATGGTGGTGTTTGGCTTTTTGATCTGCAAAAGCGTAAGTTGAAAAGAATTAAAATAGCCACGAACCAAATGATTTCTGCGTTGACATTACATAACTCCTACTTAGTAGCAGCAAGTGGATCTTGCAGAGGAATAAGTGGGAATATTTCTTTTTGAATGGTAGATGAGATTATTAAAAAGAAAAAATTAAATTGGCATACATGTCAAAGTGAACAAAAAGCAAGTAGCTATTTAGATTTAAGTGTTGATCAACAAGTATTATATACAACATCTACACAGAATAAAGCTGGAATTAGTACGGTATGTCGTGTCCTCCTTGATGAAGGAACGGTAACGGTATGTGGATCTATTAAAGGTCACGGGTGGCGCATTGTTAATCAGGAGGAAGGCTATGTTGTGGCTGGATCAGGAGAATCAAAATTGATGCAGTGGCAAAGAAATATTGTGTAAAATGTGTAGAAAATAAAAATCGCTTTACTTTTATTATATTGATATGATATAGTGGTTATAAACCATTTTACTTTTAATAATATAGAGATTTAAATGAGCTGTAACTTCAGAGGAGGATAGCAATGTTAAATCTCCTCTGCGGTTGCAGTTTTTTAATGTCTTTATTATTGTGTAAAGTGGTCGAAAATGAATATGTACATATAGGTACATTGTAGGAGGATTTTTTCATGCAAAACGGTAAAGTAAAATGGTTTAACTCAGAAAAAGGTTTCGGATTCATCGAAGTTGAAGGCGGAGAAGACGTATTCGTTCATTTCTCAGCTATCCAAGGCGAAGGATTCAAAACTTTAGAAGAAGGTCAAGAAGTTACTTTCGAAGTAGAACAAGGTAACCGTGGACCACAAGCTACTAACGTAGTTAAGAAGTAATTGAATTAAAAGGAGAGGGGCTTGCCCTTCTCTTTTTTTTGTCTTTTTTATTTGTCTTAATGTTCAAAAAATAATCTATAATCTTTTTTAGGAATTTTGTTTTGTGCATTTGTACAGTGGAGACTATATAGTTATAAATATAATCAAATAAGGAAGGGGTATGTGAATTGAATGAACCTAAATGTTATATTGTATTTGATGTTGAGAGAAATTTTCGACCCTATAAATCACAAGATCCGTTAGAAGTAGTTGATATTGGAGCAATCAAAGTAGAAGTAAGTACAATGCGTATTATAGGACGATTTTCTTCACTTGTTAAACCAACTGCACCTCTAACCCGCCATACAACAAAATTAACAGGAATT
Organism: Bacillus sp. TL12; assembly: GCF_022625245.1. Lineage (NCBI taxonomy): Bacteria > Bacillati > Bacillota > Bacilli > Caryophanales > Bacillaceae > Bacillus > Bacillus sp. TL12. The sequence continues at coordinate 148,124 of NZ_JAJJBY010000008.1, forward strand.
ACAAAGAGAGATTTAAAAGAGGTGGAAACGTTTCCGAAGGTAATGGAGCGATTCCTTCAATTCGCTGGAGATGATGGCATGTTTATAACATGGGGGAAGGAAGATTACAAATTTCTCGCGCAAGATTGTAAGCTGCATAATATCGAATGTCCTAATATAGAGAATGAAAGAAGATTTGATTTGCAAAAATTTGTATTTCAAGCATATGAGCAATTATTTATACATACACCAAGTTTGAAATTCGCGGTGGAACAATTCGCTTTAGAATGGGAAGGGAAACAGCACCGTGCTTATGCAGACGCTAAGAACACCGTAAATATCTTTCTTAAAGTATCCAAGGAAAAAGATATTTATAAGCGATATAAAAGAAATGAAGAACTCATACTTGCAAAGAATGGTGTATTAACTGAAAAAGCAAAAAAGAAAATGAAGAGATGGGTATTTAAAGAATTAAAGAAAAAAGAATATGTTCAATTTACTTGGGGAGATTTTAAAAATAGCAAGACATGGGGGAATATAACGGAACGATATTATATTGATAATAACACGATACGACTTTTACAAAATTATTTTACTATTGCTGTACAGAAAGGGGAGCAGCAATTACGAGTGTTACAGGAAATGAATAACAAAATGAATGATGTGTAGTCCAGGAATGCAAGTGAGAATAAAAGAGCGCTACAGATTAGCGCTCAATACAAACTATGATAAGGAAAGAAAGGACGAAAATTTAAAATAAAACTTTATAAGATGATTCTTTTTTGAAACATTGTTAGGTTTAATGAGAGTATAACTGTAACTTCTAGTGATTTATGGACTTGTTTGTAAGTCCTAAAAATTTTTGAAAGTTAAAATCGTATCATTTTAGTTAATATTGATGTGGGTTGGAAGCTTTTTTCTCAATCCGCTCAATCACATCTTGCAGCTCATCTGGCTTCAAAAACTCAATCGGAGAGAATCCCTTCTCAAACGTCAGTGTATCCGCCTCTATCATGAGTACATATCGATCATTTACCTTCGCAATATGAATCTGGTCACCAAAATCCGCAAGTAGTGCCTTCACAGAAATATGGTCTGCTTTTACTTTGAGCTCAACCTCAGGAGCATGCTCGACGATTTGGGCCGTTGCTTCCATTACTTCCTCCGTTGAAAACTGTTCCATAATTTCACGTTTAGGACTCGCAGCCCATACTTCCATCGCTTGGTCGAATTGTTCACGTTCTTCTGTTCCTTCTTCAAAGACGTCTTCAATTTGGTCATATACCATATCCATAACTTGTGTTTTCATAATTTCGGGCATAGAGCGCTCATATTCAACAAATTTTAAGAAATCCTCGAAGTAGCGGGCATGTGATGCTTGGTGGATTTTTAGTTCGCCTACTTCGACCATGCCTTCTTCTGGCATGTATGGGTATTGAATGGATTTCATGTTTTTTGTCGTAATTGCCATTTCAACATTATGAATAAGTGTTGCTTCGTCAGAAATGGAAGCAACTTTTGGTTCGAAGTCACACTTCATAACGAATACAAATGGATCGTCAAAATATTTACGTAGTTTTGCCTGGGCAACTAAAAATACACCACCACGTATTGCACTTGTATCGATATATGTATAAACGAGAGGTTCACTCATATCTTTAAAATTCTCTTTCGTTTCTGCAAAGCGGATACGATTAAACAAATTATAATGAGGGTTTGAATCGAATTCGTGCCCAGCTTCTACAATAAATCGGCCAATCTTTGTTGGGGCTTGTTCGGTCTTTGCGTGACGTTCTACTTTTCGCTTAGATATTTTTAGTAATTCGCCATCTAAGAATTCCTTTAAAGAGCTGTCTTTATATTCTTCGGCATCTAACGTTTGGAAATGTTTATATCGCTTATCTGCTTGTTCGCCTTTTCCTTCTACTTGTACGACATAGAAGGAGAGGAAATTTATTTCAAAATCCATATTTATCACCTTGTTTCATTTCATTGACTCTTATCAGTATAGAGATGGAGAAAACTTTCGTCAATTTTATAAAGCAAAACGAATATTGGGGATTTGCTATCTGCTAATTCAGAATATAGGAAGGGAGAGTCCCTTCCTAATATAGTTCTTTGTGTTACGAATTAAAATCCATCCTCAAGTGCTGAAAATGGAATGTTGAGTCGATTTTCTACAGTACGTAAACGTTGATTTAATCGATTGAGTCTACGTGTATGTCGTTCTACTGTGTTTTGAAGTTGATTTACTTGCCGGTTTAATTGATTTACTCGTTGCTCTAGCTCATTTACTCGTCTTTCTAGTTGACGGCCGCCACCACCAGGAAATGAAATTGGAATTTGAAATTGTCTGTTTGGATCATATGGATCGAGTTGTTCTGTTTGTTCTATATATGGTTGATGTTGCGGGTGTACATCATATTGTTGTTGGTATACATAAGGATTGTATGGATCATATGAATTGTAGGGATACATAAACATCCTCCGTTCTTTAAATTTGTTTGAATTCATCATAATGTATGTGTAAGAGCGGATGGGTGGCACGGCAAATACCTATTTTGAATAGAGCGCTTCATCAAACGTATGTAAGAGAATTTGTAAAGAATTTTTTATGAATCTTAATTTATTATAAAAAATTCCGAATTATCAATGTATTAAAATTGTTTTTGGATTATCGTTTGGTATATACTGGTTAAATAAGAGGAAGATTACATTCTTAACAAACTTAAGGTTTTTAAGTAAATATGTGTAGACATTTCGTAAAGAAAAGAGTAATTTTAATATAGTGGAAATCAGATTGTAATATTTTGTAGTCATATTGCAAAGTCATGTAATCATACATACATAATTTTAAAAACAAAGAGTAATAGTAGGGTAAAGGAGAGAGTGTATTGTTACGTAAAGTAAAAAGTGTGGTAATAGGGGCTCTATGCGTAGGGGTAGTGAGTGGGTGTGGTACAAAGGTGAGTGAAGTTTCATTAGTAAGCGGTATAGGAGAGCATGTCGTAGAAGCTAAGACTGGTGTCAGTGAAAGTGTAAGTTTGGTTGATGCTAGAAGTGGGAAAGAAGTAAAAAATGTGAATCTAGCAAGCTTAGGTTATTTTGAAGATGAAAATAAATTTAAAAAAGAAGTAACGAAGGTTGCTAAGGAAGTAGGAAAAAGCATTGATCAAAAGATGGTTCCGTCCCGTATGGCAAGTGATGGAACATGGCAAGAAGGTAAGCCTTCTTATGAATTAATGGAAAAAGAACTAGTAGACAAATTGATGAACGTAGGTATGTGGGATTCTTCTTATCAATTGCCGATTGTTGAGAAAAAACCAGTAGCGACACCGGCTGATGCAAATGGAAGTGGCGCAGTTTTAGGGAGATATGAAACAAACTTAGGTGGTTCTACAGGTGGTAGAATTGAAAATATCCGTTTGTCTGCAAATAGCATTAGTGGTGTAGTACTAGGAAAAGGAGATCGCTTCTCTTTTAATGCGCTAATCGGAGATACAACACCGGATAAAGGGTATCAGTTAGGAAAAGAAATTGTTGATGGAAAATTAGTAGATGGTTATGGTGGTGGAGTATGTCAAACATCTTCTACTCTTTATAATGCAGCTGATCAAGCTGGTTTAAAAATGGTAGAAAGAACAACACACTCTAAAACAGTAGGATACGTTCCAAAAGGCCGAGATGCTACAATTGCATATCCATATTTAGATTTAGTATTTGAAAATACAAATGATGTGCCTGTGAAGCTTTATATGAGTGTAGAAGGTGGAAAGCTTGTTGCTGAGGTACGTGCAGCAAGATAAGAGTAGTGTTACCGCTCAAGAAAGACTAGCTATTAGTGGTGGGAGAAAAATAATCACTAATAGAAGTTTCGCATTATCATTGTTTAAGCCATTCTTTCTAGTATTTTTGTAGAAAGGATGGCTTTTTGTATATACATAAATCAGTAATGGGAATTTTCTTGCTTGTAGTTGCTTTGATGAAATTAAAAAGAAGGCCTTCCGTACACTAAAGGAGAGCTGTTTTTTTACTACGCTCAAACCTCATAAAGAAAAACAATGCATAGATTACCATATAAATATGAAAATTAGCACGAATTATTTAAAAAATCTTTTGTGTACATTATAAAATAAGGAGATGAAAATGAAAATTTACATATCTATTAAAGAATAACTTAAGGAGAGAATAACATGAATCTAGAAATGATTTTTGGAGATTTTCCAGTATTAGAATCTACGAATCTAGTTTTAAGAAAAATTGAAGAGGAACACTTACAGGGAGTATTTACAATCTACGATAACGAAAATGTATTTGCATATTGTGGAATCATTCCTAAGCATAACATACAAACGGTAAGTAAAATGATCGGTCATTTTGATAGGGATTACCATAAAAAAAGTAGAGTTAAGTGGGGAATCTTTCAGAAGAATGAAATTAACAAACTGGTAGGAATTATAGAATCTATGGATTTTAACAAAAAAGTGAACATGGTATCTATCGGTTATTTTTTAGCAGAGGACTACTGGGGCAAGGGGATTGTAACTGAATCGGTTCGTATGCTAGTAAAATTTTTATTTGAAGAAGTAAATGTAAACAGAATTCAAGCAGAGGTCATGCCTGCAAATGAGGTTTCAAAAAAGGTCCTCTTAACAAACGGTTTTATAAAAGAAGGATTGTTAAGACAAGCTTCATTATGGTCTGGAAAAGGAGTTGTTGACTTAGAAATATATGGTATTCTAAAGGAGGAATATGTGAGTAGTTGAATTTTCTGATTTTCCATTTTTATAGGGTTTTTATTTTTCACATTTTATATGTGATATCAATTATAATATTACTTATGTTTTTCTTAAATTTAGAAAGTGAAAAAATAGCTATTTTTCTCAGCTTGAAGGTGATGGATACTTTGAAATAGTAACTTGATGGACATGTGGTGCTAATCAAAGGAGGAGGAACTGTGCAATTCATTTTGGAAACCGTAGCAATTGCTGGAATCATATTCATCATTGTGGTTTTAGGATTTAGTAAAACGTTAAAAGATGTTAATAGAAGGAAGAAGAATAAAGAAAACAAATGAATCGTATTGTAAAATGATATAGAAAAAGGTGCTTATGTATAGAGGCACCTTTTTCTATGGAAACTAAGCTTTTGTATAATTTAAATCCCAAATAACACCGAAGCAATCTTTCACTTTAGCAAATTTTGCTCCCCAGAATGTATCTTGTAATTCCATAAGTACAGTTCCTTTTTCGATTAATGTACCGTAAATTTTTTGAATCTCATCTTCACTATCTAATTCAAGAGCTAATGAAATATGATTTCCAACTTCAACGGATTGACCTAAAAATGCATCAGATACCATGAAAAATAAACCATCTTTCTTGAAACGAGCGTGCATAATGCGATTATCCATCTCTGGTGGCGTTGGGAATTCAGCATCACCGAAAGTTTGGATTCCTTGAATTTCTCCTTCAAATACCGATTTGTAGTATTCAAGTGCTTCTTTTGCATTGCCGTTGAATGTTAAGTATGGGGTAATTTGTTGTTGCATTTGTAACGCTCCTTTAATGTTTTATTATGTTACTTAAGTAACAATCTATTTACTATATTCAGACTCAGCAATCGTTTTAACACGATTAACAAAGTCAACTACAACTTGATTTGTAGCAGATTTCATATATAATTCAGCTTGCTCAGTTAATGGCTGATTTGTAGCGGTATATTTAAATAATGTTTGATTTTCATCTATTTGTCTTAATTCGTATGTAGCAGTAATATTAAACATATTAGCAAGAGTAAAACCGAACTTCAAATTTTTTAGAGTTAGTAAATTGATGTAATCAAGAGTTTCTACATCATATTCTTGAATTTCTTCGCCCTCTTTGTATTTTTGGCGATAAACATTCCCAACGATTGCATCGGTTTCTTTGAGCGGTGTATTCTCTATCACTTGAGGCATTAGCTTTTGCATTTGAGATAATGAACCATCTAAATAAGAAAATAGGTGCTCAATAGGCGTGTGAATGATAATTTCTTCTGTCCAGCTTTTCATTACAGTTCCCCTTTCTATTTTGAATTAATTTCATGATACAAACGAATGTTCGTTTCGTCAAGTTGTTTATAGAGTTTGATGCTGATTTACAAGTTGAGAAAATTAAATATCCATTCGTATAGTTATAGTTAAATTTCATTTCTGTTATAAAATACAATTTTGTTACCGTATAAAGAGGCATTGAATGAAGTGAAAGAAAGATTAGTAGAGAAAACATCATGAATTAACAGAGAAAGTAAATGGGTTTACAGTTGTGGACCCAAGTGGAATTACGGTGCAGTTTGAAGTAGAGGTAGAATAGTAAAAATAAGGAGGAGAGCGGACGGTGAGCTTTCCTCGTTATTTTTGATATGTAATCTAGGACAGCAAAGGATGAAAAGAGATTTATTTTTTTCGAGTTGCAAATATTTGAGTAAGATGATGATTCATATGATCAATATAATCTTTGATAAGCCACTCTAAAGTTACTTCCTGTTGGTTTTCTAACTTACATATAAGTTGCCATTGTTCATTTTTTACATTGTTTAGTAATTTTATAATCTGTGTGTTAATAGCTTCCCATAATTTTAGAATTTCATTTGATGAAAAAGATTGTTGATAATTATGTGCATACACCCACGAATCTTGATTATAACCAGTGAGTGTAATAGTTTTCTTTGAAGTAAGAATATCAACAAAACGTTTATGGTTGACTGTACCGGAATCGCAAAGATGTCCTAATATTTCTTTTTTAGACCATTTTGTTGGGGTAAGTTTTATGTCCATGTCAGAAATGAGTATCATTTTTTGAGAAGCTGTATGAATTGTATTTTCTAGTTGAGTTGCTAATGTAGACATGTGAATTCCTCCGTTATGTAAAATTGTTTTTTCAGAAGCAACATTCCATTCGTCGCAAACGACAAGCACTTTTGTAACATCTAATTCTTTTATTTTTTCCAATGATAATGCTAATAATTTTGTAGCAAACCCTTTTTGTCTTGCGGAAGGGCGGATGCCATAACCAATATGTCCACCAGCGTTGAATAGATGTTCTGTTAACTGATGGCGAATATTTACGGCTCCAACAATTTTTTTATTATCTGCAATAAGCCAATAAGTAGAGTCAGGTACCCAACCTTTACGGAGATTTTTTCCTTCTGATGCATCGAGTAGCTCTTGAATCATTTCTGGAAAATTAGAAGGATCTTTTGCAATAACCCAAGGAATCATTGTTTCGCCGCTATTTTTCCATTCTTGATAGAATTCTAGATATTCTTCTTGTAAGTCGATTGTAGGCTCAGTTAAGTAGACATTCATCTTAATTAAACTCCTTTATAAATTTTTTGAAATATTAAAATAATATTAACATAATTTGGATAATAGAGGAATAAAGTACTTGCGGATAATAACGTTTATGGATTTAGAGACTATAGATTGGGATGTCCAAATGTTGTTCATTGCTTTAATGAATATGTACGTAATACTGTGATTCTACATTTGAAACTTACCTTCAATATTTTACCATGTTAATTAATGAGGATAAGTAGATGAAATTTTGTTTGTTTTCGTTTAAACTAAATGTAATATCAAATTAGGAGTATTGATAAATACTACTTAAAGAATATTTAATTTGACTGTTTAGTAAGGGGGATTCGCATGATTGATTTACTGAAAAAGATAGGTTTGTCTGATTTAGAAGCAAGATGCTATTTGACGTTACATGAAGAGTCAGATTTATCCGGGTATGAAGTTGCAAAACGAGTATCTGTTTCAAGAACAAATGTATATGCTGCATTATGGTCATTAACAGACAAAGGAGCTTGCCGAAGTATGGAAGGGGAGACCGTGCTTTATAATGCTGTTCCAATTGAGCAATTAATCCGCCTTTTTCAAGCTGAATTTGAACAAACTTCGAAGGATCTTATGAATCAATTAAAAACTCCACCTAAACCTACACCTGCTTTTTATAATTGGCAAGGAAGTCATGCGTTAGATAAGGTTGTACGTCGCGTTATTGCAAATGCAGAAACATCTATAGTTGTAGATATTTGGTCAGAAGATTTGTATCGTATAGAGGAAGCGTTACTTGTAGCAGAAAGTAAAGGGATTAGTGTGATCTTAATTACAATGGGAGCATGTAAAACATCTCTTAAACATGTATTCCAGCATTATAGGGATGAAGAATGGCCTACAGAAGAAAAGAAATTTTCGATTCTCTGTGATTCTAGTTTAGCTTTAATTGGTAGTTTCGAAGGAGATATGAAGCCATCGGCATTAGAGACGAATCATCCAGCAGTAATTGAAGTAATAAAAAATGCTTTTTACCATGATATGATGATGCAACATATCGAAGAAGATTTTGGAAAAGAATTTCAAGAGAAGTACGGAGAGAATTACCGGAAAATGTTAAGCTATTTCAAAGAGAAAGGTTTGCATGTTTAATTGGAGTGCTTTTGGAAGTATTGCTGCCAGTCAAGATATATATAAATGGAAAAGGAATTCCAAAATCTCTAAATGAATAAACTTTTTTCATATAAATACAAAAGAGTCCAATATGAGTGGGCTCTTTTTCGTTTTTTATGATAGGAAGAATTTGGAGTTGTTTCTAAATTAAACCTTGAATTATTTGACTTTTCAGATTATTATGTATGAAATAGTTCATCAGATGAATCGTTATAAAACGATCCTAAATTGTATATCAAATCTGTAACAGAATGATGGGAGAGAATGAAATGAAAGCTGAAACTGCAAATTTGATAATTGCCTTAAAAGAGGTACTTCCTGAAACAGGAGTAGTAGTAAATGAAACGGTGAGAGAACTTCACAGTAAAGATGAATCTTACCATCCTAAAAGTTTACCTGATGTTGTTGTATTTCCAACAACGACAAAAGAGGTTAGTGAAATAATGAAACTAGCAAACAAGTATCAAATACCGGTTGTACCATTCGGAGTAGGATCAAGTTTGGAAGGGCATGTGATTCCGTATGAAAACGGGATTACAATCGATTTTTCACTTATGAATCAAGTGTTAGAAGTAAGGGAAAAGGATTTTTTAGTTAAAGTGCAACCTGGGGTAACTCGTTTACAGCTTAATAAAGAATTAAAAAAGCATGGGTTGTTTTTTAGTGTCGATCCAGGAGCTGATGCTACATTAGGGGGAATGGCTGCCACAAATGCGAGTGGAACGACTTCAGTAAAGTATGGCGTTATGCGTGATCAAGTTCGGGCTTTAGAAGTTGTATTGGCAGATGGAACGATTATACATACAGGGACGTTAGCTGCAAAGTCATCATCTGGTTATCATTTAAATGGTATTTTCGTTGGATCAGAAGGAACACTTGGCTGTTTTACGGAATTGACGCTTAGAGTATATGGAATACCTGAGCATACGATGGCAGCGAGAGCATCTTTTCCGACAGTGAATGATGCGGTAGAAGCTGTGATTGATATTTTACAGGCGGGCATTCCAATCGCGAGAATTGAACTTGTTGACGAACTATCTATGAAACAGGTTAACAAATATAGTGAAACAAACTATAGAGAAGAGCCGACGTTGTTTTTAGAGTTTCATGGTAATGAAGCAGGGTTAAAACAAGATATTGATTTCACAACAGAAATTGTGAAGGATCATAAATGTAACGATATTTCATTTGAAACAGAAACAGCAGCAAGAAATAAATTATGGGAAGCAAGACACAATTTAGCATACGCCTATGTTCACAGCAATCCGGGGAAGAAACTAATGAGTATGGATATTTGTGTACCTATTTCAGAGTTAGCGGATGCAATACAATATGCAAAAGAGACGTTAGATGAGATAGGAATCATTGGGGGAATACTTGGACATGTCGGAGATGGGAACTTTCACGTTTTATTAATGGTGAATCCAAATGATAAAGAGGAAGTACATAAAACGGAAGCGGTCAATGAAAAAATTGTAATGTATGCTCTGGAGCGCGGCGGTACATGTACAGGTGAACACGGGGTAGGGGTTGGTAAACGGAAATATCAAGAAAAAGAGCACGGTGCAGCACTTCTTGTGATGAAAAATATAAAACAAACTCTTGATCCAAAAAACATTTTGAATCCGAATAAGATTTTTAAAATCAAAGAATAAAGGATGGTTCGATGAAAACGTTGGAAGCAATTAGTAATGTAGCAGGGAAATATTTTGCCATTTGGGTTATTTGTATCGCAGTTATCGCTTTTATTATTCCAACACCATTCATTTGGTTCAATGGGTACATAACAATTTTACTAGGTATTGTTATGTTTGGAATGGGACTGACGCTAAAAGCGGTTGATTTTAAAATGATTGTAACGAAGCCGTTACCAGTCATTATTGGAGTGTGCGCTCAGTTTATGATTATGCCTCTCGTTGCATATGCACTGGCTTATATGATGAATTTGCCAGCAGAACTAGCAGCGGGATTAGTATTACTAGGTTCAGTGCCAGGTGGAACTTCGTCAAACGTAATGGTGTATCTCGCGAAAGGAAACTTGCCTTTATCTATTGCGATGACATCATTATCGACATTACTTGCACCGATTGCTACCCCTTTTATTTTATTACTATTAGCAGGGCAATGGATGCCAGTTGATCCGATGTCGATGTTTCTTTCTATCGTACAAGTCATTATTGTCCCAATTATTTTAGGGATAGCAGTGAGAAAGTTCTTTCCTGCGGTAGTGAATAAAGGGATTACAGTCGTACCCCTTATTTCAGTGTTAGCAATTATTATTATCGTTTCAGCGGTTATTTCAGCGAATGTAAGTAGTGTTGCTTCTTCCGGATTATTCATTTTTGCAGCAGTGATGCTCCATAATGCTTTTGGATTTTTACTGGGCTATTTAACGGCATTCGTACTTGGTCTTGATGAAGGAACGAGACGGGCGATTTCGATTGAAGTGGGGATGCAGAACTCTGGTTTAGGTGTAGCACTAGCTACTGCACATTTTGGGCCATTAGCAGCTTTACCGAGTGTTTTAGCGGCGGTATGGCATAATATCGCAGGACCTATCCTTGCTACGTTTTGGTCGAAAAAGCCAGCGGATATTTTGCAGAGAAAAAGTATTCAAACGAGTGTAGAAAGGTGAGTGCATACCTATTTCAAACGCTTTTCAGTTCAAATACTGAAAGGCGTTTTATGGTGTATAGAAGTAGTACGACCCTTATAAAATAATCATTATCTGTCCCTGTTGGGTTCGCTTTTTTCTAAATATAATGGGAAGATAAAATGATGAGAAAAGAGGAAAGAATATGTATATACCTAAATACTTCGATGTAAAAGATGAAGCAACAAAATATGAAATGATTGAACAAAATAGCTTTGCAACGTTATTTTCTCAGCATAATGGAGCACCATATGCAACGCATCTTCCTTTGCTGTTAAATAGAAATGAGCGCACCTTATATGGTCATTTTGCGCGCCCGAACGAACAATGGAAAGACATGGGGAATCAAGAGGTACTTGTGGTTTTCCAAGGTCCACACTGCTATATTTCTCCGTCATGGTATGAAACAAACAAAGCAGTACCAACGTGGAACTATGTAGCAGTTCATGTATATGGTGAAATGGAAATTGTAGTCGATGAACAAGAATTAATCGATTCTCTTCGTGATTTAGTAAATAAATATGAAGATCAGGCGAGCTCCTATTCACTAGATGAAGTAGAACCTAGTTATATTGAAGGGTTAAGTAAAGGAATTGTCGGATTCAAAATAAAGATTAATAGAATTGAGGGGAAATGGAAGCTAAGTCAAAATCATTCAGCGGAGCGGCAAGAATTAGTGGTGAAGCAACTTGAACAAATGGATAGTGAGAATCATAAAGCGATTGCTATGTTGATGAAAGAAAATCTTATAAAGAATGAGGAATGATTTTTTCATAAAAAAATGCTATCCCTCCATTTTGAGGGATAGCATTATGTAATATAGATAGTAAATCATGAGAAAGTGTTAACTGCATCTTTTCTTACGTACCACAAAAAGTTCGATAAGGACGAGATGAAGCGGCAGGCAATGTAGCATATTCACATTGTTCAGGTGAATGTGCATAAGGGCTTGAAAGAACTGCAAGCAGTCGATTCATTACGCTGTAATCTCCTTGTTTTACTGCGGCCCCTAGCGCCTCTTCCACACGGTGATTTCGTGGAATAATCGCAGGATTGTTGTCGCGCATTAACTGATGTGAAGAAGATTTTGATTCTTGCTGTCTGCTTAGTCGTTTTTGCCATTTTTCATTCCAAACCGTAAATTCTTGGCTTGTAAATAAATCGGTATCTTTATCAGTATCAAAAGTTAAAGCAAGGAAGGTGTTCGTATAATCTGCGCGGTATTTCTCCATCAATTTAAGGAGCTCATCGATAAGCGCTTTATCTTCTGCTTCTTCATTACATATACCTAGTTTTGTTCTCATTCCAGTAAGCCAATGCTTTTCATACAATGCACCGAAATTTGAAAGCTCATCTTGGGCTAATTGGACAGCTTGTTCTTCGTCTTCATGTAGCAGTGGTAATAATGATTCCGCAAAACGGGTAAGATTCCAAACGCCAATATAAGGTTGGTTGCCATAGGCATATCGTCCTTGTGTGTCAATAGAACTGAATACAGTTGCTGGATCATATTCATCCATAAAAGCACATGGGCCGTAATCGATTGTTTCTCCGCTAATGGTCATATTGTCAGTATTCATGACTCCGTGAATAAAACCGACGAGTTGCCATTTTGCAATTAGGCTTGCTTGTTGCTTCATCACTTCTTGAAGTAGCGCTAAATATGGTTTTTCATCTGATTGAATAGCTGGGAAATGACGTTTAATCGTATAATCAGCTAAAGCTTTAAGATTCTCAACTGAGCCGCTTGCTGCTGCGTATTGAAATGTGCCGACGCGTATATGACTGCTGGCTACACGTGTTAAGATTGCACCGGGTAAAGCTGTTTCGCGCAAGATTGACTCACCCGTTGTTACTACAGCTAAACTACGAGTAGTAGGAATACCAAGTGCATACATTGCTTCACTGATAATATATTCACGGAGCATTGGACCAAGTGCAGCGCGTCCATCTCCGCGGCGGGAATATGGTGTTCGGCCGGCCCCTTTTAGTTGAATATCAAATTGTTTACCTGAAGGTGTAATCTGTTCACTAATTAGTAGAGCACGTCCGTCCCCTAGCATGTTGAAATGCCCGAATTGATGCCCAGCATAAGCTTGAGCAAGAGGAGAAGCGCCTTCAGGTACTTCATTGCCGGCAAACACTGCTACACTTTCTTCACTTTGAAGTGCCCCTACGTTTAACCCTAAAGATGTTGCTACAGAATCGTTAAGAATGATTAACTTTGGTGAACGCACGGGTGTTGGAGAAGTTTTTGTGAAAAATGATTCTGGGAGACGAGCATAACTATTGTCAAAGTTCCATCCAGTTTCTTGTGTTTCTTTTTTCTTTTCCATTGTATCTCCTTTTCTTGTTCATTCTAGTTTAAAGCATAATATAAAAAGTATTTCATAATATTCTCCGTTTTATTTGTAGACAGAAGGGAATTTTAATATTGTTGCACTTTTGTCCTTCGTTTTTGTGATCTACTTGTAAATATATATGATACAACTTTAATCAATGGTAAATAAAAAATGCATTAGTAATTGAGTTGTATTCAAATGGTTCTGATATATATAGTAACACTTTTATTTACAGAACCAAAACGTAAACATTTTTCAATAGGTAAATGTCTTTAGTCGATGTTGGAACATTAAGACGGTAAGTTGAAATATAGAATCTCTAGATAAAGTGAAATGTTAATCAGTGGGATTTCTACTGTTTGTGAATACGGGGTAAATTTTCAGGAATTGAAAACTTTAAGGCTCATCATAAAAAGGTTGATAATAAAATGAAGATTTATAATTGGTGAACAATCCCTAACATATAGGGGTGGAGTATTAAGAAAAGAAAAAGCTGCGCTCATTTTATAATGAGTGTAGCTTTTTTGTTATTATAGGTCGTTTAATTTTTAAGTTAATAGTATATAGTTTGTGATTACGCTTTATTTTATGAAAAGAAATTTATCAATAAACAGAATACATTTTTTGGGGCGTACTCTATCTATATGATAAATGATTCAGAAAAATAAGTCTATATTTTTCTGAATTTCCTTATTATAGTTAAACTACTGAGCTCAGTGAAATTTATGTGTGTTTTATATGAAAGGAGAAATACGCATGAAATCCATTCATGTTCCAGTTTTAATTATTGGAGGAGGTTTAACAGGGTTAACCTCGGCATTATTTCTTTCTCGTCGTAAAGTGGATTATTTACTCATTGAAAGACATCCAACTACTGCTATTCACCCAAAAGCAGGGGGGATTACTTTTCGCACGATGGAATTATTCCGGGAATTAGGTGTAGAAAAGAAGATTCGCACTGCTGGAAAGATGCTGGAGAACTGCCGTGGAAGGGTTAGTGTAAATACAATCGCTGAAACAGACTATGAAGAATTAAAAAGGGTAAAGATGGTTCAGGATGAAAATGATAAAAGTTTGTCCGAGTTGATTAAAAAGATTAGTCCATCAAAACCGACTTCGTGTTACCAAATTAATTTAGAACCAATGTTACTGCAAGAGGCTAGGCGATTAGGTGGAAAGCTGTGGTTTCATCATGAACTTGTTTCTTACAAACAGGATGAACTGGGAGTAACTGCTATTGTGCGAAATTGTGAGACGAAAGAGGAACAAATTATTTATAGTAATTATTTAATTGGAGCAGATGGGGCAAAAAGTCTGATACGTAAACATTCTGGCATTCCTACTAATGGTCGTGGTACGATAGGGGGCCATTATATAAATATCTACTTTAAAGCAGATTTGAGTGATTTCATAAAAGGGGATGCTTTTGCTTTCACAATGATTACAAATCCTGAAGTTTTTGGTGCATTGATTCCGGTCAATAATAAGGATTGCTGGATTTATCATGTAGCCTATAATCCTTTACAAGGAGAAGCCCCAGAAGATTTTTTTGTGAAGCACTGTCAAGAAATTATTCAAAAAGTCATTGGAAAATCAAATCTAAATGTGGAAATATTAAGTATCACACCTTGGGAAGCAACAGAAAGTACAGCTGAACGTTTTCAAGATAATCGTGTTTTCTTAGTTGGCGATGCAGCTCACCTTATGCCGCCCACAGGAGGCTATGGTTCAAATACAGGTGTTCAGGATGCTCATAATTTAGCTTGGAAATTAGCTGCTGTTATCCATGGACAAGCGAATCCCAAGTTATTAGAAACTTATCATGCGGAGAGGCATCCTGTTGTACAATTAACCACGGATTACGCAAGCAGCATTCTACTGCGGGCTGCGAATAGAGAAGAAGCTAATTTGAATACTATGGATAGTTTAGCTGTTACTGTAGGTTATAAGTACTGTTCCGCGGCAGTAATAGATCAAGATGAGAATCCGCACAGAATGGATATTTTAGAGCTCAAGGGAAGGCCGGGAACACGAGCTCCACATATGTGGGGGATTTATCAAGGGAAGCGGACTTCAATACTTGATTTATTGGGAAGGAACTTTGTGTTATTTACGGGTTCAGAACACGATTTTTGGTTAGTTGCTGCACATACTGTTGCTTCACGTTTAAAAATAAGTATTGATGTATATCGAGTTTGTCCAAAAGGTGATTTTATTGTGCAAGATAACATATTTGAAATGTTATATGAAATAGATACTGAAGGAGCTGTATTAGTAAGGCCAGATGGATTTATTGGGTGGCGTACAGAAGAAGTATTAACACCCGATCTAGTACTTGAAGAGGTGTTGAAGTGTATACTATGTAAATCTTCTTAAAATGAAAAATTCCTATTAATTGATGAAAAATATTCACAAATTTTCATGGATTTGGTATGATGAAATTCAACAAGTTAATAGAGGGCCGGAGATTTTGAGAAAAGCCATAAGACAATTTTAGGATACTAGTAGTGTATTTTAAAATGTTTTATGGTTTTTTTTGTTGGGGGTAAAAAAGCACAATAGAGAATACGATTGCGATAAGGAAAGGTGTGATAAAAAAGAAAATCTTGAATAAGTAGCTTTTTGTTACATAGAGAAAGTTGCAGTACATAGAGTAATAGATTCAAATTTTGATGCAAGATTGTAATTTTATTATAGGTTTATAAAAAGTATATAGGGTATTTCTTCTATTTCGTGTAAATCTCATTAGCTTGTTGAAATTTGCAACGTGGGAAGGAATGAAAAGCATGAAAAAGATAATAAGTTTTTTAGTTATTTTCTTTACAATAGGGAGTTCTTTTTACGGGGGAACAGTTAATGCGAAAACAGAAAAGAAACATGAATTCAATGCGAATAAGTTTTTAAATATTGCTCATCGAGGAGCGAGTGGACATGCCCCTGAGCATACTTTTGCTTCATATAATCTTGTAAAAAAAATGAACGCGGATTATTTAGAATTAGATATTCAATTAACAAAAGATGGCCAATTGATTGCAATGCATGATACAGCAGTGGATCGTACTACAAATGGAACTGGGGAAGTAAGAGAAAAAACATTAAGTGAAATAAAAAGTTTAGATGCAGGGTCTTGGTTCAATGAGGCTTATCCAGAGAAGGCGAAGCAAGAATATGTGGGACAAAAAGTTCCAACACTTGAAGAGATATTTCAAAAGTATGGAAGAAGTATGAAATATTATATTGAAACGAAATCGCCTGATGTATACCCAGGAATGGAAGAAAAATTATTAGGATTGTTAGAGAAATATAATTTAATTGGACGAAATATGTCTTCAAGTCGTGTTATGATTCAATCATTTAGTCAAGAAAGTTTAAAAAAGATTCATAGTATGAATAATAATATTCCACTGGTGCAACTGCTTTGGTATTATCCAAATGAAAACAATGAGATTATTGAATGGTCAGGGCTTACTCATGCTCCTAAAAGCGTAACAACTCAAGATTTCCAAACGATTAAAGAGTACGCGGTTGGTATTGGACCAAACTTACGTGACGATAATGGAGAACTAATTATTGATAAAACTTTTATTAAAAAAGCTAGGGAAAATAGATTGCTAGTTCATCCATATACGATTAATGAGAAAGAAGATATGAGAATGTTAATTGGATGGGGCGCTACAGGTATGTTTACAAATTACCCAGATCGATTACATAGTGTTCTAAAAGGAAAATAAGAACTAACTTGAAAGTAAACGAATGATGATTTTCTAAAAAACCTAAGTCAAATTAAAATGACTTAGGTTTTTTTAGTCTAGGAAATTTATTATAAGAAATATATTTGTTATATGTAGCTGTATCTAACTTAAATAATCATGAGGGTGAATGTGATTTTTATCAATTAAGTAGGATGTATTTGTAACCCTATCGATAAACTTACGTAAAGCCCCTGAGTAAAAAATATCTTTTCGAACAATAAAAGTAGTGGGTACCTTTGAAAAACTCTCGGGTAAAGAAGTTAATACTAAAGAATGCTCATAATCTTGTATAATAGATTTTATCATGATAGCGATGCCCATACCTGATTTTACACAAGCAAGTATAGCTTCAATTGTTCCAAACTCTAATACTCGTTTTGGGTAAATTCCTTCTTCATGAAGCCAGTTTTCTAATAGGTTGCGGTAATAACAACCTTGACTAAAGGCCAACAAGTTCATCTCTCCTAAATCGTTGAAAGAGGGCAGAGGGTGTTTACTAATGAGCACTAATTCTTCTTCTTGAAATAAGATTGAATTGAGGTCAGGGTGATGTCTATTGCCAGCAATAAATGCGCCTTCCAGTTTTCTTTCTAAAATAAGTTCAATTAATTTTTCTGTTGAATGAGTTTCTAAAATGAATTCAACTTCAGGATACGTTTCATAGTACGAGGTCAGAATAGAAGGAAGACGGACTGCAGTTGTAGATTCTGTAGATCCAATTTTTAATGTTCCTTTTGGATGGGTACTGTTATTTTGGACAGCTTGAATAGATTGCTCCATTAAAGAGAGGATTTGTATCGCATACGTTAATAAAACCTCCCCATTTGAAGTTAAAGTCACACCTTTTCCATTTCGATAAAATAAAGGCGCGCCTAATTCATTTTCTAATTGTTTAATGCGCATTGTCACATTGGATTGTACATAATTTAAATTTCGGGCCGCATGTGAGATACTACCTTCCTTAGCTACTTCATAAAAAACAGTTAAATCTTTTATATCCAGTTCAATCCCCTCCTAAAGATATCAATTATTTTGATGTCTTTTATCATTAATGCTCATTTTACATGATATTTTAATTTTCATACAATTAAAATGTATGGAGGGGATGAAATTGTTAAGTCAAGAAAAGGTAATGAAGTGTAGTAGTTCGTATAAATGGATGGTGCTTATGCTAGCAACAGCAGTGCAAGCAAGTGCAACGTTAATAACATATGGGGTAGGACCTTTAGCGTTTTTTTGGAAGGAAATATATCATCTTACTGATATGCAAATGGGAATGTTGTTAACCGCTGTTAATATCGGTCCGCTTTTTTGTATGCTTTTTGTGGGGAGATTACTTGATCAATATAATGAAAGGTTATTAATCGGAGTTAGTTCTATATTTCTCGCTGGATCTCTTTTATTTGTTCAAGTAGTAGAAGGGTTTACTGGATTGTTATTTGTTCTTATGATAGTTGGAGTGTTTTATAGTGCTGCACAACCGGGAGGAAGTAAAGTGATTTTAAAATGGTTCCCGAAAGAAAATAGAGGGCTAGCTATGGGAATTAGGCAAGCTGGCATTCCTATAGGCGGTGCAGTGGCGGGAGCTATTATTCCGATTCTTTCTGTAAAGTTTAGTTTGTCATTCGTGATATATGTTCTTTCAAGTATATGCATTGCGGGAGGAGTACTGTTTTTCATTTTTTATAGAGAGCCTGTTGTTCATCATGAGCCTGCATTAAATAATAAAGGAATTTCTTTTTGTCAACAGTTAAAAGAGATAATGAGTAATAAGGAATTATATCCTGTTTTGTTTACAGGGGTTTGTATGATTTCATTACAAATGGTGTTGATTGGACATCTTATAAACTTTTTGATTACTGCTAAATCTATATCTCCTATTTTGGCTGGAAAGGTATTTGCGTTCACTTTATTTTTGGGGATGTTGGGGCGTATTGTCTTAGCTGCAATCAGTGATTTCTTTTATAAAGGTAACCGCAGGAGGCCATTGCTAATTTCTGTCTTCGTAACATGTATGTGTATATTCATTTTGATATTGAATATAGACAATCTTTCGGTATGGAGTTTATTTTTACTAGGTGGGTTGTTAGGTTTCTTTGGCATTGGATGGTTTAGTCTTTTTATGGTTGAAATTGCTGAAACAGCAAAGCAGGATTCAGTAGGAATGACGATTAGTTTTGCACTTACGCTTAATCAAATTGCAATCATGTTAGCTCCTCCTATTTTTGGACTCATTGTCGATGTAAAAGGATATATGTGGGCATGGATAGGGTTAGTGATATTGCTGTTTACTTCAGTGATAAGTTTATTGAAAAAAATGCTACGCAAATGACATTTTTTTGACAATATGCTGTATAATCAATTTTGAAAGGAATGATATCACGACATATCAATAGAAACTTTTGTCGTAATGGGAGTACTGATAAATAGTGAGATAAATAAACTTAATCCTTAGTATTATTTCTTTTCCGCTCATTTCCTCTTTTGAAATTCCCTGTTATCTTGGCCATAATGAGCTGTCGTTCTTTTTCATTATTTGCAAGATGTATTTTATTTAGAAAAGCACTTGCTTCTTTCCCTTTTAAAATCATAATTTGTTTTCCGTAATATTCAATAAAAACCATGTTATTTTTATTTGTTCGATAACTGAACATTTCGAGATCTAGTCGATTTCGTTTATCGATGTTTCCCAATAGAGTTCCTCCTTTATCTCGCTATTGTGGGGTAGTATACTTCCAGTGATGAAAGCTTTACTTTATATACTAATTGTAATGAATGTTACATAAAAAAACGAAATTATAGTTAGACGAATTAGATTGTAGGTTGGAAATTTTAAAAGAAAGTAAATACAATAAAAAGTGGTAAAAAATTTGAATATGGAAAGCTAACCTTAAACAACTTTCCGATATGGTTAATTCTTTTGGGAGGTAGAGAAGTAGGTTCGTTCATTTATAGAATTAAGCAAAAATTAAGGTCTTCTTTTCAATGAATAGAGGTAGAATGAATATATAGATGAGAATGATAATCAATACAAAATGAATAAAAAGAGGGCTCCTGTATGTCTAAGAAATATGTAACCATTTTCTTTATTATCGCAATTTTTTGTTTAAGTGTATATATGTTCATGCAAACAAATAAAAATAAGACACAGACATTAAAAGTATTTTCAGATTTTAATAGTAAAACAGAAAATGATAAGCTAAAAGTAAATACAGAGCAGCATACCCGTTATGAGGTTGCAGCGGAAAAATTAGATCAATATTTAAAAGAAAAAGGGTTTAACGGAACGGTACTTGTAACTGATAAAAATAAGGTGATTTTGAGAAAAGGCTATGGATACGCAAATATGGAAGATAAAGTTTTAACAACACCAAGAACGAAATATCGTATCGGTTCTATTACTAAGACAGTAGTTGCAGTATCTATATTACAGTTACAAGAAAAAGGAAAGTTGAATATAGAAGATAATGTGAATACATATATCCCTTCGTTCCCGGCGAATAAAAATATTACTTTGAGACATTTATTAACGCATACATCTGGACTACCGGAGCAAGGGAAAGGGAAAGTGGATGCAGCATCACGCCAAAAATTAGTGACATGGATTGGTTCGCAAAACCTTGAATTCCCTGCAGGGGC
Organism: Bacillus sp. TL12; assembly: GCF_022625245.1. NCBI lineage: Bacteria > Bacillati > Bacillota > Bacilli > Caryophanales > Bacillaceae > Bacillus > Bacillus sp. TL12. The sequence continues at coordinate 168,983 of NZ_JAJJBY010000008.1, forward strand.
AGGGTGGAGATATACAGACTATAATTATATGGTACTTGCTTATATTGTAGAACAAGTTTCGAAGCAACCATTAGCTGAATATGTAAAAGAACATGTTTTTAATCCAGTTGGAATGCATGAATCTGGTATGGGTGCAAAGTTCCCTGAAGATATATTTTTCGCAGAAGGTTATACAAAGAAAGAGAATGAATTTGTATCTGCTCCTAAGTTAAGAATGAACTGGTTATATGGTTGTGGTGAAATGTATACAACTGTAGAAGATATGAAAAGGTTAGATGAAGCAATTATGGCGGGGAAGTTACTTTCGAAACAAAGTTTAGCATATATGTTCACTGTATCACCCGCAAGGAAATACGGATTTAGTTTTTATATTTATCCAGATTATTACCATAACCATGGTGTATTAGCTGGATGGAATACATTTAATAATTTCGATTGGGATAAGCAAATTTTTGTCATTCTTTTCTCAAATGTCCAAAACGGAATAAATGATGCATTTAATCAGGAGTTTCGAAAGATGGCAAAAGATTTATTAGAAGAAAAATGAATTTGAAAAAGCCTCTAGCGTGAGAGGCTTTTTTGTTACAGTGATGAAAATTCCTCAATTAGTTTATTAAAACGATTTAGTGCACTTTCAATTGGTTGTGGCGTTGTTAAATCTACACCTGTTTTCTTTAAAAGGTTGAGTGGATAATCCGAACTTCCGCCTTTTAAGAATTCGATATAATTTTGCCTAGCGATAGGGTCATCGCTTAACAGTTGATCTGCAATTTGGATTGCCGAAGCAAATCCGGTAGCGTATTTATAAACGTAAAATGGTCTGTAAAAATGAGGGATTCTAGCCCATCCGTATTTTACTTCTTCATCGAATACGAGTGTATCACCGTTGTATTCTCTAAATAATTTTTCATAAACATCACTAAAGGATTGCACATTTAGTGGTTTTCCTTGCTGCGCCATTTCATGCATAATCTTTTCAAATTCAGCAAACATAATTTGTGTAAAGAACGTTCCTTTAAATTGTTCAATGAAATGATTGATTAAATGCTTGCGTATGTCTACCTCTTTTGCTTCTTTTAATAGATGGTGAATTAAAAGAACCTCATTCACCGTAGAGGCGACTTCTGCTACAAAGATTGTATAGTGAGCAGAAATTCTTGGCTGAAACTTATGCGAATAATAAGTATGCATGCCATGTCCACATTCATGAACTAGTGTAAATAGACTATTTAAGTCATCATGGTGATTTAAAAGGATAAATGGATGAATGCCATATACTCCGAAATTATAAGCCCCAGAACGTTTACCAGGTAATTCTCTCACATCTATATAGCGTTTGTTTTTAAATTCTCGAAGTACTTGAATATAGTCGTTACCTAATGGAGCTAAGGCTGAAAGCATAATTTCATAGGCTTCATCATATGGAATATTTTGTTTTACACCTTTTACTAAGTCCACGCCTAAATCATACTGTCTTAATTCATCTAGTTGCAGTTTTTCTTTTCGTAAATGATTATATGTATGTAGAGATGTAATGTTCTTTTTCGTTGTATGAATTAAATTATCATATACTTCTTTTGGAACCATATCACCAAATAAAGATTTTTCTAAAGCAGATGGGTAATTTCTAATTTTGGAAATGGTAACATTATTTTTAATAGCCGCTGCTAAAGTAGAAGCGATAGAATTTTTTAGTTGCACATATGGTTGATAGTATGCTTTGTAAGCTTCTTTTCTCTTCTCTCTATTTTCGTCTTTTATTAATTTTGCGTACATGCCGCGTGTTAACTTTACTTTATTTCCATCATCGATTGTCACTTCTCCAAATATTATATCTGCATTATTGAGCATTCCGTATGTTTGTTGAGGAGAGGAGAGAGCCTCGCCCATTTGTGATAAAATTTCTTCTTTATCTTTGTTTAACACATGTTTCTTATATCGATATAATTCTAATAAGTCTTCTTTATAATATTGTAAGCCTTCGTTTTCTTCTATATAAGAATGTAATGTTTTCTCATCGATACTTAGTAAAAATGGAGAAAAGAAGGAACGAGCCGCGCTTATTTTAACGTGTAATTGTGATGTCTGATCTACAAGAGATTGCGCTTCCGTATCACGTGTATCAAGGTCTGCTTGCAGCCTTGCATAGGCATAAACGAGGCTGAACAAACTGGATACTTCTTCACTTTTTGTAAGATAAGCAAGTAAACTTTGACCATCATGGATATTTCCATTGAATTCTTTTAAGTCCTCTGTTAAAATTTCAATTTTTTCATAGTCGTTTTTCCAGTCTTCCATTGTTTTATAAATATCTGTTAAATCCCACTTTTCCTGATTAGGTACGTCCATTCTATTTTTAAATTCTGTCATAATCATTTCCTTCCCAAATATGTATTTTGTATATTCTATCTAACTATGAAATACAACAAATTGCAAAGAATCCCTGCTGCACTATAGAAAAATAGAGAGCATAGGTGTCGTTATATCATAAGTAATTATTTGTTAAAGGATTGTGCATGTATATATAGACGGAAAATATATTTAAGTAAGGAGGGGAATGTATTGATTCTAATCCCATTCATTCTGTTAGGTTTACCACTTGCGATTATCGTATTTATTTTGTTAGCGATCATGAAATGGAAAAAAGAGGGGGAGGAAGATGTGTTTAGACAATTATATGTACATTTAGTATTATTTGCGACTTTGATGTTATCGATTGGAGGCGGAATTGGCATATTTATGGGACTATCAGATTATATCAGTCCACCTTCTTACTACGAATCTTATGATTCATTTCAAAAGATGAAATTAGTAGAAGCGAAAGATTCACAACAAACGGTAAGTGAAGAGCAAATTCGTGCAGAATATGATCGGAATGTAGAAGATAGAAAAGAAACAGTTAAACAAGAAGCGAAAAATACAATGATTAAAAGCTTAGGTTTTATCGTTATTCCGCTGCCTATTTTTCTGTATTTTAACAATGGTAGAATTCGAGATAAAAAATCAACGTAAATCGGAGGGAATAAAAAGTCTTGCCGCCATTGGTAAGACTTTTTATCATGTCGATTATAATAGTATACCGAATGTCGAGTGTAATAGGTCTGAATATTGCTCTTTTGTAATCTCTTCTTTACTCTGTACTCCTTGCTTTATTACTGTAAAATGATCTTTTGTTAAAGTAGCGTGCCCATCAGAAGTTAGTTTTACGGTAAGAGGTACTTTGTTAAAAGGAGAGTCTATATGTTCTACAATTGTTTTTTGTGCTTCATTTAATTTTCTTTCGTCAACTGCTTCCTTGTAAAATGCATAACCTAATGTCCAGTCTTGAGAGGAAGCGGCATCTAGAAACTCATTGCTTTTTCGCATTTCTAAAATGTAATTTCCTTTTTCAGTTGTTTCTTTTCGGATGCGATAGTCCCCGGTAACGGAATGAACAGTCTCACCTGTGAAAGGAACAGGTGAAAGGGGAAGATTTGAACCGAAACCGACTTCAATTAAATAAAGTTCAGTATTATGTTTTAAAACGGTTGCCACATGCCCTGAATCAACAGCCCAGGTACCGGAAGCGGCAGTATAAACTGTTCCTGATACTAAGTGAACATCAAAACCGCAATCTTTAAGGAAGTAGTACATCGTTGGATTCAATTCATAGCAAAGACCACCGCGATTATTAACTAAGATTTTTTCTTGGAGATGTTCTTTTGATATTTCTTTCACTGTACCTTGAATAATATCCAAATTTTCAAATGGAACTGCTTGAGCCATCGCATGAAGGATGTCGTTTAAATCTTCAAATGAAATGGATTCTCTTTCTTGTATATTTAATCTGGAAAAGAATTGTTTTTGTAGTTCTGTCATATAAATCGCTCCTTATTCACTTTACTTATATATAATTGTATCGAATGTTGAATAAGAAAACATCCGTAATACGTTGAATAAACAGTCCATACATATACTTACGACTAAAGTATTACAGTATGGCACCTTTACATCTTTTATAACATATAGTATGATAATTTCAATAAATTAGATTTCAATGAACATAATTATAAATTAATGAGAGGTGCTTTTTGTGAGTGCGGTAGGTTCTAAATAGGAAAAATTTAATGAAATAAATCTGATGAGAACAGGGGATTTTTATATACTTCATACCCCTAACTTTGTCATGGATTTATTTCGAATACCTATGAAGATACCTACAATACTTTATAAAGCGTGTAATGATGATGGAATAGCCATGTGTTTTTGGTGATGGTTTCTTTCCTTATATTTTGCACAGGCCTTGTAAATGTAAAAAGCTGCGGTGTCTCCGCAGCTTTTTTGTGTTTATTTTTATCATATGAAAATTTAATTATTTACAACTCATTGAAATCTAATGGGTAGGTATCTTCATTTTTGATGTGAGTAAATCATAGTGAGGAGAATAGAAATTGAATAAAATGACTTTTGAAAAGTTGCAATATAACGAGTTGAAGCAAATAGTTAAATCGTATTGTGTGAGTGGATTAGGAAAACAATTGTTAGATAAATTGGAGCCTAGCGCAAGTATCAAAGTAGTGAAAAATCGTTTGAATGAAACAACGGAAGCGCGAGCGATATTAGATGCAGAAGGGAATATACCTTTTTTTGGAATTTCTAATATCGATAGTACAATTCAAAAATTGGAAAAGGGAATGATTCTAGATCCGGCCGAGCTAGTTAGTGTATCAGATTTTTTACGAGGATGCCGAAAGGTTAAGAAGTTTATGCTCGATAAAGAATTTTTTGCACCAGTATTGGCATCATATGCGAATTCCATGTCCGAATTTAAAAGTATAGAAGAGGAAATTAATTATTCGATAAAAGGAAATAGCGTAGACTCTTCTGCAAGTAAAGAATTAAAACGAATCCGAAATAGCATTGAATCAGTAGAAGGAAAAATTAAAGAACGTTTAAATAAATTTTTAAATAGTAGTACAAATAAAAAGTATATTCAAGAGTTCTTTATTAGTAAAAAAGATGATCGATATACAATTCCAGTGAAAGCTTCCTATAAAAATCAAGTTGCTGGAACGATTGTTGAAGTTTCTTCTAAAGGCTCTACCGTTTTTATAGAGCCACATACAGTGACAAAATTAAATGTGGAGTTAGCAAGTTTAAAAGCGGAAGAAGCGATGGAAGAATATCAAATATTAGCCACTTTATCAGGAATGATCTTAGAGGACATTTATAACATCAAGATTAATATGGAACTAATTAGTCAATACGATATGGTGTTTGCGAAAGCGAAATTTAGTAAACATATTGGCGGGATAGAGCCGAAATTAAATGATCAAGGGTATGTAAAGTTAGTGAATTGCAAGCATCCACTTTTATCAGGAGAAGTTGTCCCACTTCATTTTGAAATTGGGCAAGATTACCGAAGTTTAATTATTACAGGGCCTAATGCTGGTGGGAAAACGATTGTTTTGAAAACAATAGGTGTAGTAACATTAGCAACAATGTCAGGATTCCATATTGCAGCAGATAAGGAAACGGAGATTGCGGTTTTTGAAAATATTTTTGTAGATATTGGTGATAATCAAAGTATTGAAAATGCACTAAGTACATTTTCTTCTCATATGAAAAATCTTTCAGAAATTATGAGAGTATCAAATAATAACACGCTTTTATTATTTGATGAAATAGGCAGCGGTACGGAACCGAATGAGGGAGCTGCGCTAGCGATTTCTATTTTAGAAGAGTTTTACCATATGGGCTGTATTACCGTTGCGACTACTCATTATGGTGAAATTAAGCGTTTTTCAGAAATGCATAGTGACTTTATGAATGCAGCGATGCAATTTAATAGTGAGACATTGGAACCGATGTATAAGTTAATGATTGGGAAGTCGGGGGAGAGTAACGCTCTATGGATTTCTAGAAAAATGAATGTGAAAGAAACTGTATTACAAAGAGCAAAAGGTTATATGGAAAATAAAGAGTATCGTTTAGAAAAACTGAATGAAAGTAGAATAAGAAAGCCTAAGGTTGTGAAAGAGAAAATAGAAGAGAAACATGAGTATGAAAAGGGCGACCGTGTAAAATTATTAGACTATGATGATTTTGGAATTGTGTATAGAGAAAAAGACAATTTCCACAATGTTGTTGTATTTTATAATGGTGAATTCATTGAAGTAAACGTGAAACGAATTTCTTTAGAAGTACAGGCAAAGGAATTATATCCAGAAGGGTATGATGTAGACACATTGTTTGTGGATTATAAAGAACGAAAAATGCAGCATGATATCGAGCGTGGTTCGAAAAAAGCGCTTCGTAAAATTCAAAAAGAAATAAGAAAGAATAGAGGTTGAAAAGTTATGACGATAATTGTTAGACAAGAACGTGAAGAAGATTATAAAAAAACAGAAGAAGTTGTACAACAAGCATTTTTAGATGAAGAATTTAGTGATCAAACAGAACATAAATTGGTACATCGAATTCGAAAATCTAACGCATTTATTCCTGAGTTGTCATTAGTAGCGGTAGATAAAGAAGTTGTTGGTCATATTCTATTATCGAAAATTAAAATAGTAGATGGTAGTGCAACTGTAGATTCGCTGGCACTTGCTCCAGTATCTGTTGCACCAGGGTATCAGAAAAAGGGAATTGGAAGTTTGTTGATTTCTAGTGTGTTAAGAAAAGCAAAAGAGCTAGGATATCATTCTGTAATCGTACTAGGGCATAAAGATTATTATCCGAAATTTGGCTTTAAACCTGCTAGCCTATGGCATATACGTGCACCATTTGATGTGCCGGATGAAGTATTTATGGCAATGGAGTTAAAGGAAAATGCTCTTCAAAATGTGCAAGGAATTGTGCAGTATTCGGAAGCTTTTTCTGAGTAATACAAAAAGGTAGTTAGAAGAAATCCTCTAGCTACCTTTTTGATTTGAAATCATTAAGGTATTAATAAAATCTTCCCTGTACTTTTTCGGTTTTCTAATAATCGATGTGCGTCAGCACCATTTTCTAAAGAGAATGTAGTTGGATTTTGGATATGTAATTTTCCAACAGTAATCCAATCAAATAGTTGCTGTGAACGTGTTTTTCGTTCTTCATACGTTGTGAGTACATTCCAAAGATCCCCGCCAGTTAAAGTTTTCGAAGTGTCCATCAGCATTCGTGGATCAACAGGGGCAGGATCGCCACCAGCCATTCCGTAAAATACGACGGTACCACCAATTTGTGTGGTTTTAAAGCTCTCTTCTAATGTAGAACCTACTGATTCGTATACAACATCTACGCCATGACCTTTTGTGATTTGGAGTATTTCTTCACACCATGATTCTGAATATAAAAATACATGGTCTGCTCCAGCTGAATAGGCTGCGTCTGCTTTTTCCTTAGATGAAGTAAGAGCAATGACTTGTGCGCCTTGCATTTTGATGATTTGTATGAGAAGTTGGCCAACGCCTCCAGCTGCTGCATGAACTAATACAATATCACCAGCTTTTACTTTATAGCTGTCTTGTGTTAAGTAGTGTGCTGTTAACCCTTGTAATAAAACGGAAGAGGCTGTCTCAAAGGAAATTGAGTCTGGGAGTGGAATCGCTTTTTCTTTTGGAACAGCTACTAACTCCGCATTTGCGAATGGTACATCAGCAAATGCAATGTGATCTCCAATCGTAACATCGGTAACTTCAGTACCAATTTGCTCTACAATTCCTGAACCTTCATATCCTAATATATAGGGAGGGTTACCAACAAGATGATAGTTACCTCTACGTCTATATATATCAGCAAAGTTTAAGCCAATTGCTTTTGTGCGAAGAAGAATCTCATTCGGTTTTATAGTTGGATCAGATACTTCTTGATACTGTAATACATCCGCATTTCCGAATTCTTTGAAACAAAGTGCTTTCATTTGAAATACCTCCAGTAGTACACCGATATTGTTTGTTATTGTTTCTTATCATACAATACATATATCAATAGGGAAAGGTGATTATTTGGATAGAATCAATCGAAAATATCGATTAGAAGGAGGAGAGGGTTTTGGAGATAAAACAATTAATTACATTCAAAACAGTGGCTGAAAACTTGAACTTTACACAGTCTGCAAAAATATTGAACTTTGCTCAATCAAGTGTAACGGCACAAATAAAAGCATTGGAAGCTGAGCTAGGAACAGTATTGTTCGAACGATTAGGAAAACGCATTTTTCTGACGGAAGCAGGGCGGAAGTTTCAAGTATATGCGGATAAGATGATTGCGTTAAGTTACGAAGCGAAAATGGTTGTGCAAGATGAGCAAATGACATCTGGCACACTAGTGATCGGCGCACAAGAAAGTCAATGTACATATCGACTTCCTTCAATATTAAAGGAATTTAAGACAAAATTTCCGCAAATCAAACTGATATTCAAACCTGTTCATTCAAATGAAGCTGTAAAAGAGCAACTAATGGAAGGAAAACTAGATTTAGCCTTTATTTTAGACGAATGTAAAATAGAAGATGCTTTGCATGTAGAGTCGTTAGTTCGAGAAGAATTGAAAATAGTAGCATTTCCTAAGCATCCTTTACTTGAAAAATCTATAATCTGTACAAAGGATTTAGAAAGTGAAACACTTCTCTTAACAGAACTTGGTTGTTCTTATCGTACTATATTTGAGGAACTATTCCGTGCAGAAGATGTATATCCTGCAAATAAAATTGAGTTTGTTAGTGTGGAAGCAATTAAGCAATGTGTTATCGCGGGCTTAGGTATAGCGATTTTACCGGCGATGGTAGTGGAGAAAGATATACAACAAGGTGTAATGAAGGAGTTAGTTTTAGAGAATACAATCGCTCCTATTTTTACACAAATTGCGTGGCATAAAGATAAATGGATCACTACACCATTACAGCAGTTCATAGATGTAACAAGAGTGTCAATTGAGAACATGTATTAAGTGGAGAAATATTTGTTTTACATGTAAGAGGAAAGAGTCCTTACTATAATAGTTGTGATAAGTTGGTTTGTTTTTATATTCTTTCAAATGTTTAAGCTGTGTCACAATCATAATATTAATGACAACGAGTAAAAACATAGAAAAGACTAAAATAGTGAATATGAGTTATATCCATACAGGGAGGAATTAAAAAATCAGTTGAATGAATAATCTGAAATATGTAAAATGAATATAATCATATTAAAAGGAGATGTGCCAATGTTAGCGCTTATTGTAAGTATCCCACTGTCATTAGTGTTTATGGAAAATGGGGATAGCTAGGTTAGATAAGCTATGAAACTATCCCCATAATTGAAAAGGGGGATTTTTGAAATGAATAATCTTTTCTTAGGTGAAAATATTAAATTAGCAGCAATTAGAGCTGAAGATATTGAACAAATGGCTATGTGGCAAGAGGATAGTGAGTATTTAAGGAATGTAGATACGGATGCTGCAGTTCCGCAATCTTTACATGAAATAAAGGAGCATGAACTATTAAAAGGACGGAAATCAAATGGTGTTTCATTCATGTTAAGAACAATTCAAGAAGACATTCTAATTGGTTTTGTGGCACTTCATAGTATAGAGTGGAATAATAGAGCTGGCTTGCTAGCAGTTGGTATAGGTGATAAAAATTATAGAGGTAAGGGATATGGTACGGAAGGATTACGCCTTATTCTGAAATATGCTTTCTATGAATTAAACTTACATCGTGTAGGGCTCGATGTTATTTCTTATAATAAAACGGCTATTGAAGTATATAAAAAGGTTGGATTTAAAGTGGAGGGATGTATGAGAGAAGCTGTTCAGCGGGATGGGATGAGTTTTGATCGTATCATAATGGGGATATTGCGAAACGAATGGATAACAACGTAAAAATAATTTGAATAAGGTTAATAAAGTGAATTGACCATTCATGCGAAATATTAAGAAAAAAGAGAAATCTAGTGGCTTTATAGCTGGTTAGATTTCTTTTTTTTTGAATTGCTTCGGTTATCACGAGAAGATTGTTTGTGAAATGAATATAGAGGTGATAATGAATTTTTAAATATTTTAAAAATTTTTTATAAAAAACTGTACTTTTTGGTCAGATTCTGTACTTTTGATTATAAATTAAAGATACGTTTCTATTAGTTTAGATTTGAAAGCGCTTCTAATCGTTTTTGTATTTTTTGATAATTCAGTTTATATATCCATACAAATATTAAGAAGAGACAAAAAGAATCTATACAAGTCCAATTTCAAAATCCGACATATGGAATAAGCATGATGGTGCAGCCACATTTCTGGATAAAAACTATTTTTTGCGGGAGGAGCTAGAGCATCTATATGTAGAAGAGTCAGGTCCTTTAAGATGACCGGTGTACAGTTACATGTTATGGAGATTCGTATAAAAGAGGAAATACCATTTTCATAGAAAATTTTTGTCTTTGTTGCATGTGTATATGAAATGAGGTTAGTTATGTCAGAAAATAAAGGTGATTTTATATAGATTAGGGGATATGAAATTTTGATATGAGGTGATGATATGGAACAATTTTTGGTGGATCTAGTCGGGTCAACGAATGCTTTTTTATGGTCTAAATTGTTAATTATTATGCTTGTTGTTTGCGGAATTTATTTCACATTTAAATCGAAATTTGTACAGTTTCGAATGCTAAAGGAAATGGTCCGTGTGTTAATGGAAGGGAAGGATAGTTCTAAAGACCAAATTTCTCCTTTTCAAGCGTTTTGTATTGGTATGGCCGCTCGCGTTGGAACAGGAAATATCACAGGAATTGCGATTGCGATTGCACTAGGCGGTCCTGGAGCGGTATTTTGGATGTGGATTATCTCTATTATTAGCTCAGCATCCAGCTTTGTTGAAAGTACATTAGCGCAAATATATAAAGTAAAAGATAAAGATGGTTTCCGCGGCGGTCCATCCTATTATATGGAAAAAGGGTTAAACAAACGTTGGATGGGAGTAATATTCTCTATTTTAATTACGATTACTTTCGGTCTTGTATTCAATTCTGTACAATCCAATACCGTTACAATTGCTTTTGAGAACTCATTCGGTACAGATCGTTTAACTGTAGGGATTATCATGGCACTTGCTTTCGCTGCGATTATCTTTGGTGGTGTACAGCGTATTGCAAAGATGGCAGAATACAAGGTGATGTTTCTAGCAGTCTTATACATTGGAGTTGCATTATTTGTTGTAATTACGAACATAACAAAAATGCCGGAAGTTCTTTCTCTTATTGTTCAAAACGCATTTGGCTTTAAACAAATAGCAGGCGGTTCAATCGGTGCAGCACTCATGCATGGAGTTAAACGTGGTTTATTCTCAAATGAAGCTGGTATGGGAAGTGCGCCTAACGTTGCTGCAACAGCAACAACAAGCCATCCGGTGAAACAAGGACTTATTCAAGCATTTGGTGTATTAACGGATACACTAATCATTTGTACAAGCACAGCATTTATTATTTTACTTTCTGATGCATACAAACAACCAGAGCTAAATGGAATTGCACTTACACAAGCAGCATTAAGTGAACATATCGGCCCTTGGGCATCGGGCTGTCTTGCTATCTTTGTTTTCCTATTTGGATTTGGTGCGTTAATTGGTAACTATTATTATGGAGAAACAAATATTCGATTCTTACACACAAGTAAAGTATGGTTGATGGTATACCGAATAAGTGTGTTAGCTATGATTGTATTCGGCTCAGTTGCAAAAATCCAACTTGTATGGGATTTAGCGGATTTATTTATGGGCTTTATGGTTATTATAAATTTAATTGCTATTACCTTACTATCAAAAATAGCCTTTGCTGCGTTACAGGATTACATGAAACAGAAAAAAGCTGGTAAAGACCCTATTTTTTATAAAGGAAGCATTAAAGGACTTGAAAATGTTGAATGTTGGGAGCATTATCAGGATACTTCAACTTCAAAAAAGAAAAGTATGTAACCAAAAAAGATATTCAGACTGTAATATGTCTGAATATCTTTCTTGGTTCTAGTGCAAAAATAATTGATTACATAAAAAAATAGTGTCGTAACTTAAGAACTTTGGAACAGATTCTTTCTCAACTAATTGATGCAGGATAATAAAAGGTATTAATATATTGCAACTATATTAAGAGGCTGAAAAGAGGGGTCTGAACAACAGCAAAAGTAATGGTATATTTCTTTAAAACGATTTCTCAAACAGCAAAGGTCTATCAAGTGAATATATGTTTAGTCATGTATATGGATAGGTTAAGAAAAAATAACAATTTTTGAGTTGGTCATACTCAATTATCCGGGAGATTCATATAGGTTATAACTGATTAGGCTATGGGATAAAAATCATAAATCTTGAATATGCTATACCTTTAGGACATAACCTATCAATCTATAGGAAAAGGGAATAGCCTTGACAATGTTTTTTGCACTTTATTGTCTATTATCCATTAAGAAAAATTCATACTGTATAGAATTAATAGAACGGAGGAATATGGTTAAATGATAAAGGAGTATAGCGTTCAGGTTGAGAGTCAAAAAAAAGCTTGCTTAGATCTAGATCAATGGGTAACTCAGTATAGATCATATGCTGCTAAAGGGCAAAGCGCCAGTTATATTCCCGCTTTGGAAAAGATAAATTTATCGCAATTAGGTATTTGTATAGTAGAGCCAAATGGAACAATGATAAAGTCAGGGGATTGGGAGGTACCTTTCACCTTACAAAGTATATCAAAAGTAATCGGT
>NZ_JAJJBY010000009.1:0-175137 GCF_022625245.1 Bacillus sp. TL12
TCTCCCATTTTAAATCGGAAATGTTGTATTTGAATCATTTTAAAACAGAAGCTGCTTTAATACAAGCAATTGAAGAGTATATCTATTTTTATAACTATAAACGATTCCAAAAACGACTCAACCACCGAGCTCCGATAGAATATCGAATCTTGATGGCTGCTTAGTCTTTTTTATAGCTGTCTACTTGACAGGGCTAACACCACTTACGCATCATCACGCAAGCCGGTCTTTTTTGTCTTATAAAAAATCCCGCCCCATTATAAGTAGGGGATTCATAGAAGAAGATAAAGGAGTCTAAAATGACCATCGACCTCTCTCGCTATCATTGGTTATTGGTAACAAGATTACATTGGAAAAAGAAGGGTAAGTCCAAAACCAACAAGAATGACACCACCAAGCACCTCACCATACATACCAAGCAAACGCTTTGCATGTCTTCCAATTAGTAAACCACCCCATGCTAGTACCATACTAACCAACCCAAATAACAAGATTGTTACAATCATTTGCGCTCCGTAAATCCCTAGGCTGAGCCCAACTGAAAAACTATCAATACTCACACCAAATGCAAATACCAATAAACTTATTCCTACAGGAGCAGATCTTGTCTCTTCCCCTTCTAAAATTGCAGAATACACAATATAAAAACCTAATCCAATTAACAAAATAGCCCCAGCAACAGTCGCAATATGACCAAACTTCTCTGATAAAAAACGACCTAGTATCATACCAAGAAACGGCATAACAATATGAAACAGCCCTATTGTCATACCGATATAAATGATTTGTCGCATTCTTAACGTTACCATCCCCATGCCGAGGCTTACAGAAAATGCATCCATTCCTAAGGCAACTGCCATTATAATTAAAGGTACTAGCTGTTCAACCGTCATTTTGTCCCTCCTCGGACGTGCTACTTCACAATATGCTCATCCGAGGAAAAATAGAATCTATGCAAGTTGTCTATATAAAGTGAAACTTTCATCAGCCCTCACCAATTGGTCTTTTACAGGCCGTTCATCTCTCGCCTAACTTCTTTGCTTTCGCTGAACTTTGAGGTGGGAGTGTTACTGTCCTAAAATAGCGGGATAAAGTGAAAATTCTCCTTCAAATTACAGGCTATGAAAACAAAAAGTAACCCCGCGCTCATTTCCTCATTCTGTTCTTAACTTGGGAGGGGGTAGAAAAACTTCTACGCATGGCTAGATCCTCTCTTCCACGTTAAAAATTGGGTGGGATCTCATTTTTCTATTTGTATTTACATAAACGAAAACTTCCAGCAAAGCTTTTACCGCATACATCCATTTTAATTATCCGGCACTCACATTACGGGCTATGAAAATAAAAGATAGCCCACACTCATTCGCTCCTTCTGGTTTCACTCGACAGGGAGCCAAAAAAGGCACTGACCGCTTCTATCCATGAGCGGATCCCCTCTTCCAACTAAAAAGTCGCTTTTCTCTCGCCTACTCCTCAATAATAATATGATGCCCTGCCGCTTTCGTTAAACGGTTCATAATCGCATTTCCAATTCCTTCATTCGGAAATGACTCACTAAAAATTACATCTACTTTACTTGCATCAAACGTACGCAACACATCATATAATTTCGTCGCAACACTTGCTAAATCACTTCGCACACCACAAGATAGCACAACATCCGCTTTATACACATGTTGATACTCTTCTGTTGTTAATACACCCACCGTATATCCTTCTTCTTTCTTTTTATCCACAAGTTGTTGAATGAACTCACGAGATCCTTCAACGATACTAAGTGGTGCTTTCGGTGCATAATGCGTATATTTCATTCCTGGCGCCTTCGGTTTCTCTTTTTCATCTTTTAGTGCAGGATCTAAAGAAACGGTTCCGATTACTTCTTCTAATTGTTCCTTTGTAATACCGCCTGGACGTAAAATCGTTGGCACTTCACTTGTGCAATCTACTACGGTTGATTCAACACCAACACCAGTTGCACCGCCATCAACAATACCAGCAATTTTCCCATTTAAATCCTCATATACGTGATGCGCAAGTGTCGGACTTGGACGTCCAGAACGATTGGCACTTGGTGCTGCAACTGGCACATTCGCTGCTTCAATAAGGGCAAGCGCTACTGGATGATCAGGCATTCTCACTCCAACCGTATCTAATCCTGCTGTAACCTTCTCTGAAATCCCGTCTTTTTTAGGCAAAATAATCGTTAATGGTCCCGGCCAAAAATGCTTCATTAATACTTCTGCAACTGGCGTAATCTCTCTAACAATTTCCCCTAATTGCGATTTTGCACCAATGTGGACAATAAGTGGATTATCACTCGGTCTACCTTTTGCTTCAAAAATTTTCGCAATCGCTTCATCATTCATCGCATTTGCGCCTAGCCCATACACCGTTTCAGTTGGAAAGGCAATCGCTTCATTTTCTCTTAATAATCTTGCTGCTTCTTGTAATTGTGGATAATCTTTTTTTATTTCCACAACATTATCCACAACCCACATATTTGTATGCATTTTTTTACACGTCCTTTTCTTCCATGAAATACTTGTCTATTGTTAGTTTACTATGACATTTATCCAAAAGACAAACAAGGTTTATCCACAAAATGTGGATAAACCTAATTAATCCGTGGATAACTTTGTTAATAGCTGACAATTTAGTATTATTACGTTCTGCTGTTTTATATTTTCACAAAAATGTTCTAGTTGCTGAATATCATCTGGAACTTGATCTTTTTCCACAGCTGTAAAGTGAAAAAACTGAAATATCGTCACAGATTGTGGATGATTTGTGAGTAAATATACTTGCCAGATACTCTTCTCTTTCATATACTGCAAAAACATTTCAAAAAAATATAAGAAAGTCCCGTTATCCACAGCGGGTGTGAACAAACAAGAACGAATGAGTGCATTCTCTCCTTTTTGTTCATAACCAATCACAGCTTGGATTTCTCCGTTATCTTCCAAAATCATAAATTGTTCATATAACTCATTTATTTTATCATCTTTCTTATTAGCTTGTCCGAAAAAAGAATGCAACCTCTCAACATCACCTTTTGTAGCAAAATAAGTCTTTTTCACAGCAAATCCCTCCTCGTTTCTATATATGAGAAGGGATTAAAAATTAGTACTTATTTAGAAAATAACGAAGAGAAGGCTTCTACAATAAACAATTTAACTTCTGGTTCCTCCTGCTCTTCTTCTTCTACTTCTACTGTTTCAATCTTTTGCTTCTTTTCCACTGGTTGTTCTGTTTTATCCACAAGTTGTTTTTCCTCTTGTTTTACGCTTTTTTCTTGTACAACTTTTTCGTTCGTTTTTTTCACAGTAGTCTCTACTTTTGAAGCGACTTCTTTTTTCGATGACTCTTGTTCTGATTTTTGTTTCTCTACAACTTCTTTATCTTGTTTCTTCGATACCTCTTCTTTTTCTTCCTCTGTTTCTTCTACTAGCTGTTCTTCCTCATCAATCGATTCCGCTTTTACAACATGCTCTTCCTTTTTGACAGCTGATCCGCTAGAGAAATCTAGGAAACACATTGGCGGGAATAGCACGCACCACCAATTTGCACCTTCACCTTTACCAATTGAAATAAGTACTGCTTCATATTCCCCTGCGGGATAAATAAAATTCCCATAGACCTTTGTAGGAAATTTAATGTTTTTTCCAAATGTAACTTGAAACGATTCTTTACTTCCTTCTTGTTTTAATGTTTTCGCAACCGTTTTTTCGATTTCCGGGATGTGGCTTTGAATGACACGACGTGCATCTTCAAACGATTTCAAATCTGCTACCCAGCCATCAATTTGCGCCTTTACTTCATCACGAACTTTACGCTTTAACGCTTGATCTTTATCTGAATCACTATTTGCTAAAATACGTAATCGAACAGCTTCTTTCGGAATAACTGTAGGCCCCTTCGCATCAGCTTTCATATATCCAAACTGCACAAGTAGCTGTGCACCAATTAATAATAAAAGAAAATAGGCAATCGCTTGTTTTTTCATGTCTTTGCACCGTCCCTTCTGGTAAACAGTGTAGACATACTTGTCTCTTTCTAAACTATTAAATTCTAAATCTATAGAAAAAAATATTTAAAGCCTTTCTTTTCGTGTGGGAGAGAGCAGCTAGCCATGCGTAGATGCGGTCAGATTCTTTTTCTACCCCATTCCATGTAAAAACAGGAACGAGCATGCTCTTGTTTTTTTCGTTATTTGTCGGTTGGTCGATATCCTTTGTCGAATCGCTGATATATTTGAATTTGCGCCGATATATTGTGAGAAATGGTCGATATATTCGAATTTGCGCCGATAAAATTTCATTCACTAATTCCCCACTACGCAAATCTCAGCATTTCACCATATTTCTTCTTGTAGTTTTGCAATATCCTCTTTCTCAATAACCTCAAAAAAGGAGTAAGGTTCTACCTTACTCCATTTCTGCAAAGACCATACGATCTTTTCCGTTAATATCAAAAACAACTTCTACATGCGCATGTGGAAATGTTTGCTGCAATAATCCTTTCACATCTTCCCCTTGCCCTATACCTACTTCAAAAGCAACAATCGCTTTTCTTTGCAAGACATTTGGCAATTCTTCCATAAAACGGCGATAAAAATCAAGGCCATCTTCTCCGCCAACAAGGGCACGCTTTGGTTCATGCTCTTTTACAACTGGAGAAAGCCCTCTCCAGTCTTCCTCTGGGATATACGGCGGATTGGAAACAACAACGTCTAACTTTTGTCCCGTTTCATAAAATGGTGACAATAAATCGCCATGATAAAACGTTACATTCGCACCTAGTGCATTCGCATTTTCTTTCGCAACTTCAATCGATTCTTGTGCAATATCTACTGTATACACATGAAGATTTTGATTTTCTAAAGCAAGTGTAATTGAAATAGCCCCACTTCCTGTGCCAATATCAGCTACATAAAGTTCCTGCTTCCCAAACATACGCTGAATTCTATCTAACACACCTACGATAAGCTCTTCTGTTTCTGGCCTTGGTATTAACACTTCTTCATTTACAAAAAAAGAACGACCATAAAACATTTCATATCCCATCATATATTGAACAGGAATTCCATCAACGTGTTTGTGGATAAATTCCGTAAAATTCTTCTCTTGTTCCTCAGATATTTCTTCACGCATATTCATCATTAAACCTGTTCGGTTCGTCTTTAATACATGACAAAGGACGATTTCTCCCGCATTTTCATCTCGTCCATTTTCCTGTAAAAAAGAAGAAGCCCATTTCAGGGCTTCATAGACACGCATTACTCAGCTGCCTCCATCTTTTGGGCTTGATCTTCCATCACTAAGGCGTTGATGAAATCATCTAACTTACCTTGTAAGATTTGATCTAGCTTTTGAATCGTTAAACCGATTCGATGGTCTGTAACACGGTTTTGCGGGAAGTTATACGTACGGATACGCTCTGAACGGTCTCCCGTACCAACAGCTTGCTTACGATTTTGATCGTACTCAGCCTGAGCTTCTTGTTGGAACTTATCATAAACACGCGCACGTAATACTTTCATTGCTTTTTCTTTGTTCTTAATTTGCGACTTTTCATCCTGACATGAAACAACTACACCAGTCGGTAAATGCGTTAAACGTACCGCTGACATCGTTGTATTAACACTTTGTCCACCAGGACCACTAGAAGCAAATGTATCAACACGAACATCTTTTTCATGAATCTCGATTTCTACTTCTTCTGCTTCCGGTAATACAGCTACAGTTGCTGTAGAAGTATGGATACGTCCTCCAGATTCTGTTTCTGGAACACGTTGCACACGGTGTGCACCATTTTCAAATTTCAATTTTGCGAAAGCGCCTTTACCGTTAATCATAAAGATGATTTCTTTATATCCACCTAATTCTGTATAGCTTGCTTCGATAATTTCAGTTTTCCAACCTTGTACCTCAGCATAACGGCTATACATACGGTATAAATCACCAGCAAATAAAGCTGCTTCATCGCCACCAGCAGCACCACGTACCTCCACGATAACGTTTTTATCATCGTTCGGGTCTTTTGGAACAAGTAAAATTTTCAAACGCTCTGATAATTCCTTCTCTTGTCCTTCTAGTTCAGAAACTTCTTCCTTTACCATCTCACGCATGTCAGCATCTAACTTATCTTCTAACATTGCCTTTGCATCTCGTAATTGCTCACGAACATCTTTATACTCACGGTACACCTCTACCGTTTCTTGAATATCAGATTGTTCTTTTGAATATTCACGAAGCTTATTCGAATCACTAATAATCTCTGGATCACTTAACAACTCGTTTAACTTCTCATAACGATCTTCTACAGCTTGCAAACGATCTAACACATCATTCACCTCAACATCCTAGTATCTAATACAAATAGTATATGGTACTTAATCAAAAAAACGCAAATTATATTTAAAAGCGGAGCCGACTGCTTAGGTCCGGTGGCTAAGGTTCTTTCCCACAGAAGGTGTTTTTTACCTTCTCGTGGGGAAGGTTCTTAAATGCGAAGAGCTTGCCACCGGAACTAGATATCATTTAAAAGCGCAGGCGGCTCGCTCAGAATGGGGGGGATGGAGCTTCTGACGTAGAAGCGCCTTTTGCCTCGCAGGAAGAAGCGAAGCCACCAACCATTCTTGCCGCCGGAGCTAGATATACTTAAAAGCGCAAGCGGCTCACCTTCATCTATTTTCGAAAAAAACCCGCTCTATGTAGCGAGTTTTACTTATCTTTGTTTTGTAGGTACAGCATGACAATGACGACAGCGCGGTTCATATGACTCTGAAGCTCCAACTAAAATAATTGGATCATCAAAAGAAGCTGGCTCATCATTAATTAAACGCTGTGTACGACTTGCTGGAGATCCGCATACAGAGCAAACTGCTTGCAGCTTCGTTACATGCTCGGCAATCGCCATCAGCTGAGGAACTTGTCCAAATGGTAGACCACGGAAATCTTGGTCTAAACCGGCTACAATGACACGATAGCCACGATTTGCCAATACTTGCACCACTTCCACAATGTCCCCATCAAAGAATTGCACCTCATCAATTGCAATAACGTCCATTTCCTCTGTTATATGATCAAATATATCTTTTGAAGCTGAAACAGGAACTGCTTTTACCTTTAATCCATTATGTGATACAACATCTTCTTCACTATAACGGTTATCAATACATGGTTTAAATACGATTGCATTTTGCTTTGCAAATTGTGTACGGCGTATGCGGCGGATGAGCTCTTCTGATTTTCCAGAAAACATACTCCCGCAAATCACTTCAATCCAACCGTTTTGATTTATTAAGTACATTGAGCTCTCCTTTCATCTACTTTTTTTATCCAAAGTAGGTAAAGGTTTAATATTTTCGCAAAAAAAACAGACAAGCGAATAGATACACTTGCCTGTTTTATGTTTTTATTACTTAAGACCGTATTTCTTGTTGAAGCGGTCAACACGTCCGTCTGCAGTAGCAAACTTCTGACGTCCAGTGTAGAATGGGTGAGAATCAGAACTGATCTCAACTTTTAGTAATGGATAAGTGTTTCCATCTTCCCACTCAACCGTTTCGCTAGATCCTTTAGTAGATCCGCTTAAGAATTTGAAGCCTGTGTTTGTGTCCATGAATACAACTTTCTTGTAATCCGGATGAATTCCTGCTTTCATTCTTTTCATCTCCTTCCGCCCTGAATCATTTTCGAAACAGAGTTTTTCATCTTTAGCTGCAATCACAACTATATTGATGAAACACATATGATGAAATTATAACAAGGCTAACTTCATTTTGCAACTACCTGTTTTTAGCATTGTTAAAATAAAAGTGGAAGCGGCTCGCTCAGAATGAGAGGGGGATGGAGCTTCTGACGTAGAGGCGCTTTTTGCCTCGCAGGAAGACTCGAAGCCACCGACCATTCTTGCCGCTGGAACTGGATATCTTTAAAAGTGGAGACGGCTCGCTCAGCTCTGACCGGCTAAGATTCTCTCACAAAAAGACATGAAAAAACTCGCTTAGCATAAAAATAAGCGAGTCTCACCGTTTCCCTTTACTTCGTTGTTACATATCTTTTGGAATCTGCAACAATGTTTTGTAAAAATTCTTCATTTGTTTTCGTTTGACGAAGTTTACGTAAGAAACTTTCAACAAAGTCTGGTGTATCACGCATTGTTTTGCGAATACCCCATAGCTTGTCTAAATGTTCTTTTGGAATTAATAAATCTTCTTTACGCGTACCAGAACGGCGAATATCAATCGCTGGGAAGATACGACGCTCAGCTAACGAGCGATCTAAATGAAGCTCCATATTTCCTGTTCCTTTAAATTCTTCGTAAATGACATCGTCCATACGAGATCCTGTATCAACAAGTGCCGTCGCTAAAATTGTTAAGCTACCGCCCTCTTCGATATTACGAGCTGCTCCAAAGAATCGTTTTGGTCTATGGAATGCAGCCGGATCAATACCACCTGACAATGTACGCCCACTTGGTGGAATAACAAGGTTGTAAGCACGCGCTAAACGGGTAATACTATCCATTAAAATGATAACGTCTTTCTTATGTTCTACAAGACGCATCGCACGTTCCAATACAAGTTCAGCTACTTTAATATGATTTTCTGGCACTTCATCGAAAGTAGAACTTACAACATCACCTTTAACAGAACGTTCGATATCCGTTACTTCCTCTGGACGTTCGTCGATTAAAAGTACGATTAATTCTGCTTCTGGATGGTTCGTTGTGACACTATGAGCGATTTCTTTTAATAGTATCGTTTTACCAGCCTTTGGAGGCGCAACAATTAAACCACGTTGTCCAAATCCAACTGGTGCGATTAAATCCATGATGCGTGTTGACAGCTTCTTTGGCTCCGTCTCCAATTTCATTTGACGATCTGGATATAACGGTGTTAATGCAGGGAAATGCACTCGCTCTTTTGCAGATTCTGGGTCATCACCATTTACTGCTTCAACCTGTAGTAACCCAAAATAGCGTTCATTTTCTTTCGGCGGACGCACTTTACCAGAAACCTTATCTCCATTACGCAAATCAAAGCGACGAATTTGCGAAGCTGAAATATAAATATCTTCTGAGCTTGGAGAATAGTTAATTGGACGTAGGAACCCAAAACCTTCTGATTGAATAATTTCGAGTACACCTTCCATAAAGAAGAAACCTTCTTTTTCTGCGCGAGCTTTTAATATAGCAAAAATTAACTCTTTCTTTGTTAATTTGCTGTAATACGAAATCTTAAATTCTTTCGCAAGCTCATATAACTCTTTTAATTTCATGTTTTCTAATGCTGCAATTGACAAATTCATTCAGACACCACACTTTAATATTATTCTCTTTTCAAATGGGTAAAGGGAAAATATACGGAAGGCAAATACATAATAATGAAAGGCAATAAGTTCAAGTAGGGTAATATTCACTATTGTAACCCTTTTGTCTAGTTTTAATCAATACGTTGTAACACAAATACAAGAAGCGAAGACAAGAAAAATTGTCTCCGCTTTTATACCGCTTCCGTTTTTCTCTATTTATAGCATTTGGATAGGGCTAGATCAGCAGCTAGAATAGTCGGTGGCTTCGTCTCTTCGTCAGAAGCTCCATCCCCCTCCCATTCTAAGCGAGCTACTTCCGCTTTTTATTGTAATCCAGTTCCAATGGCTAGCTCTTCGTGTCTAAGAACCTTCCGCACAAAAGGCAAAAAGCGCCTTGTGTACGAAAGAACCTTAGCCAGTCAGAGCTGATCGAGCCATTTCCACTTTTTATTTAATAACCAAATTTGGTTTTTTGTTTAGGCTGTGACGTCCGTCAACGAAACGAACTGTTCCGGATTTCGCACGCATAACAAGGGATTGTGTTGTACCGACGCTTCCTTTAAATTGAACGCCGCGTAGTAACTCTCCATCTGTTACACCTGTTGCTGCAAAGATTGCATCGTCACCTTTTACTAAGTCTTCCATACGAAGAATACGATTAGTATCTTCAATACCCATCTTCTTGCAACGCGCTAATTCTGCTTCATTTTGAGGAAGAAGCTTCCCGTGAATTTCTCCACCTAAACATTTTAATGCAACTGCTGCAAGAACGCCTTCCGGTGCGCCACCAGAACCGAATAAAATATCAACACCTGTACGATCAAATGCTGTATTAATTGCTCCAGCTACATCGCCATCATTAATTAATTTAATACGAGCGCCAGCTTTACGAATTTCTTCAATAATTGCTTGGTGACGTGGACGGTTTAGAACTGTTGCCACAACATCTTCAATATCTTTATTTTTTGCCTTTGCAACAGCACGTAAGTTATCGATAATAGGTGCGTCAATATCAACTGCACCAACCGCTTCTGGTCCAACCGCAATTTTATCCATGTACATGTCAGGAGCATGTAACAAATTACCATGATCCGCAATCGCAATAACAGCAAGTGCATTCCAGCCCCCAGCTGCCACAATATTTGTTCCTTCTAACGGATCAACTGCAACATCGACACGTGGTCCATAACCTGTACCCAATTTTTCCCCGATGTATAGCATTGGCGCTTCATCCATTTCTCCTTCGCCAATTACAACTGTTCCTTTCATCGGAATTGTATCGAACACATCGCGCATTGCTGATGTTGCTGCACCGTCTGCTTCATCTTTTTTCCCGCGTCCCATCCAACGCGCTGATGATAATGCTGCAGCCTCTGTTACACGTACTAACTCCATAGATAAACTTCTTTCCACAATAATCCCTCTCCTTTAAGCCTTATATTTATGCCATATTTTGTGAACTGTTTTCTTTCTATAAAGTGAAACTTCCGTCAGTGATGGTGATTCTTCGTCCCCCATTAACGGAAGCATCACCACTTTATTCGCACGCTTTACCAACTAGTAAAACATACAATATTATGCATTTTTCATTTCTTCAATCTCTTGCTGCGTCATTTGTTCTCGCCAAATATTTGCACCAAGACCTTTAATCTTGTCTACTATATTTTCATAGCCTCGATCAATATGTTCAAGCCCTGTTACTTCTGTAATTCCTTCAGCCATTAATCCTGCAATTACAAGTGCAGCACCTGCTCGTAAGTCACTCGCTTTTACCTTTGCTCCCTGCAATGAAACAGGTCCTGTTACAATCGCAGAACGACCTTCTACTTTAATTTGCGCATTCATCCGGCGCAATTCATCAATATGTTTAAAACGAGCACCGTAAATCGTATCTGTTACAACTCCTGTTCCACATGCCTTTGTTAAAAGGGTCGTAAAAGGTTGCTGCAGGTCTGTCGGGAAACCTGGATACACAAGTGTCTTTATATCAACTGTCTTTAACTTACGATTCCCATTTATTATAATTTGATCATCGTTCGTCTCCACTTGTACACCAGCTTCTCGTAACTTTGCAGTGACTGACTCTAAATGTTGCGGGATTACATTATCAACTGTTACTTCCCCACCAGACGCTGCACCTAAAATCATGTACGTACCCGCTTCAATTCGGTCTGGAATAATAGAGTGGTGACATCCATGCAGGGAGTCCACCCCATCAATACGAATCACATCTGTACCCGCACCTTTAATTCGCGCTCCCATACTTGTTAATAATGTCGCTACATCAATAATTTCTGGTTCTTTCGCAGCATTTTCAATCACTGTTCTACCTTTTGCACGCACAGCTGCTAGCATAATATTAATTGTTGCTCCTACACTAACAACATCTAAATAAATACGAGCTCCTCGTAATTCATCTGCTCTTAAATAGATTGCACCTTGCTCATTTGTGACATGTGCACCTAATGCTTCAAAACCTTTGATGTGCTGATCGATTGGTCTTGGTCCTAAGTGACATCCACCAGGAAGCCCAATTACAGCTTTTTTAAAACGGCCAAGCATAGCGCCCATCAAGTAATAAGAAGCACGTAATTTTTTTACTTTCCCATTTGGCAAGGGCATAGCAACCATTTTGGAAGGATCAACCGTCATCTCTTCCTCCTGACCATACGTTACAACCCCTCCAATTTCCTCTAATAGGTCTCCTAACATCTTCACATCTGAAATATTAGGTACACCACCGATGGTCACTGGAGTATCAGCTAAAATGGTCGCTGGAATTAAAGCAACAGCACTATTCTTCGCACCGCTCACGCGAATTGATCCGTTTAAAGGTCGTCCACCTTCAATCAGCAACTTTTCCATGTTGAGCTCCCTTCTTGTGAATGTATTTACTTTCAGTTTCCCCTTTTCATAAAGAAAACAGAAAACCTTTCCTTAAGAATCTCATTCGTTCAGCAAACTATTAAACAAAATATTGTATTCTCTCTTCCCTGGCCTAAACTTAACAAGCAGTAGGACCCCACCTAAAAATAGCTATACCTTAAGTGAGCAGATGAAGACTAACTGCTTGTCAAGATTTGTTTATCGATTGCTCTAGATACGTTATTACATTTATTAATAGGACTATGCACATTATGTTCCATTTTTATATTGAAAAGGAGAAGAAAACCCCCTTCACACATAGGTAATACGAAGAAATGCAGAAATTTAATTAATCTTAAGACATGTTCACGCTTTCATTATACAACGAAAGGAAACCGTCTAAAAGAGTAGACGGTTTCCAAAACGGAATTTTATTCTTACGCTTTACCGTTAGAACCGAATTCACGAATTTTACCAATAACAGTTGCTTTGATAGCTTCGCGGCCAGGCCCGATAAATTTACGAGGATCGTAAACTTCTTGGTCTTTATTTAATACTTCACGAACAGCTTTTGTAAACTCAATTTGGTTTTCAGTGTTTACGTTGATTTTTGAAGTACCTAAAGAAATAGCTTTTACGATATCAGCAGTTGGGATACCAGTACCACCGTGAAGTACTAAAGGTACACCAGTGAAGTCACGAACTTGTTCCATTTCTTTAAATCCTAAGTTAGGCTCACCTTTGTAAGGACCGTGTACAGAACCTAAAGCTGGAGCTAGGCAATCGATACCTGTTGCTTCAACAAGGTGTTTACACTCTTCAGGATCAGCGTAGATAACGCCTTCAGCGATTACATCGTCTTCTTGTCCGCCAACTGTACCAAGCTCAGCTTCTACAGATACGTTACGAGCGTGTGCGTATTCTACTACCTTTTTAGTAGTTTCTACGTTTTCTTCGAATGGGTGGTGAGAAGCGTCGATCATTACAGATGTGAAACCTGCATCGATTGCTTCTTTACATTTTTCGAAACTTGAACCATGGTCAAGGTGAATCGCTACAGGAACAGTGATGTTCATTTCTTCGATTAAAGCTTTAACCATAGCTACAACTGTTTTGAAACCAGTCATATGACGAGCTGCACCCTCAGATACACCTAAGATTACAGGAGATTTTTCTTCTTCCGCAGCAGCTAAGATAGCTTGAGTCCACTCTAAGTTGTTCATGTTGAATTGACCAACTGCGTATTTTCCTTCTAGTGCTTCGTTTAGCATTTCTTTCATGGAAACTAAAGGCATGGTGAATCCTCCTAAAAAACGTTTTTTGTATCCGATAAGTTCTTATCGCTGGTAGTATGACCAGAATAAGGTAAAACATGTATATTTACATACCGGACTTTTTTCTACACTCAATAGGATAACAACTTGTACTCAAAAACTCAACTGTATTCACCTGCTCATCAGCCCATGTAAACGCTTTTTTCCATATTTTTTATAAAAATTTCATTTTTTAAGCCTCTACAGTAATTTCATTTCGTACCGCTTGACGAATTTCATCAATATCAAACGGCTTCGCAAAATGCATTAAAGCTCCTAAATCCTTTGCTTCTTGAATCATATCAAGCTCCCCATAAGCAGTCATTAAAATAACTTTAATATCTTCATTAATTTCTTTTACATGTTTTAAAATCTCTATACCATCCATACCTGGAATTTTCATATCTAAAATAACTAAATCTGGATTATCCTTTTTCACAATATCTAAAGCTTGAAATCCATTTGCTGCTTGGAACGTTTGATAACCTTCTTTTTGGAACACTTCATGCAGTAACACACGAATGCCGTATTGATCATCAACGATTAAAATTTTCCCTTCCATAATCCCCAACCTTTCTGTAGTAAATACAAGATTAAACGCTTCTTATATCTATATCGATTTTATTTTCGCTATCGATTACCAAATTCCTTCCTATTTCTTTCTTATTTTACCGCCTTCAATTTGGTTATGCCACCCTATTACTTCGCCTTTCTGAAAAAATAGGCTATAATAAAAGCCGCCCTAACACGTTAGAAAGGAGTATCACGATGTTAAAAATTTTTTCTACTCAACTGAGCGGCTATTTTACAAGAATTTCTCAAAAAGAAGAGATGAACATAGAAGATAGTGCCCGTCTACTTGCCCAAGCGTTAGTTGGTGATGGCATCGTCTATTTACACGGTACACAAGAAATGGAAGGCGTGGTTTCAGAAGCATTGCACGGTGCGGAGCCACTAAAACAAGCAAAACGCTTAATAGAAAATGGTAACCAAGCAGAGGTTACATCCGCAGACCGCGTACTTCTTATCAGTCGTTTTTCAACAGATGAAAATATCATTTCATTGGCGAAAGGGCTGCAAGAAGAAGGACACTCCATTGTTGGTATTTCAGCCATCCAAAATGGCGAAGTTTCACTAGAGCAATTCACGGATGTACATATTGATATAAAATTGCTAAAAGGATTAATCCCTGATGATGAAGGTAACCGTTATGGTTTCCCAAGTTCAATCTTAGCTCTGTTTGCTTATCACGGATTAAAATTTACAATTGATGAAATGTTAAACGAATATTAAAAAAAGCGCCCTATTTCAGGCGCTTTTTTTATTACTTGCTCTCTTTATTCGTAATAGAAGCTCTTACGAAATCATGGAACAATGGTTGCGGACGATTTGGACGAGATACAAGTTCTGGGTGGAACTGTGCTGCCACGAACCAAGGATGATCTTGTAATTCAATGATTTCTACTAAACGACCGTCTGGGCTTGTACCAGAGAAGATGAATCCAGCGCCTTCCATGTCTTTACGGAATTCATTGTTGAACTCATAACGATGACGATGACGCTCGTATACAACCGGTTCGTTATATGCATTGTAAGCATTTGTTTCTGGAGTAAGCTTACATGGGTATAGACCAAGACGAAGTGTACCACCTAAGTCTTCTACATCTTTTTGTTCTGGTAATAGATCGATAATTGCGTAAGGCGTGTCAGGATTAATTTCAGAAGAGTTAGCGCCTTCTAATCCTAATACGTTACGTGCAAATTCGATTGATGCAAGCTGCATACCTAGGCAAATTCCTAAGAATGGAACTTTATTTTCACGTGCGTATTGAATTGCAGCGATTTTCCCTTCTACACCGCGATCGCCGAAGCCACCTGGTACAAGGATACCGTCTGTGTCGCCCACTAATTCTTTTACATTTTCTGCTGTTACGTGCTCAGCGTTTACCCATTTCACTTCTACATCTGTATCGAATGAGTAACCTGCATGACGAAGTGCTTCTACAACAGAGATGTATGCATCTTGAAGCTCTACGTATTTACCAACAAGAGCAATTTTTGTTTTCTTAGAAAGATTACGTACTTTTTCAACTAACGCAGTCCACTCTGTCATATCTGCAGCTGGATTGTCTAGTTTTAAGTGATCGCAAACGATTTGGTCCATATTTTGCTCTTGAAGAGATAATGGAACTGCATATAATGTATCTGCATCGCGCGCTTCAATAACTGCTTTTGTATCAATGTCACAGAATAATGCAAGCTTATCTTTCATATCTTGAGAAACAGGCATTTCTGTACGAACAACGATAATATTTGGCTGAATACCTAAGCTACGAAGTTCTTTAACGCTATGTTGCGTTGGTTTTGTTTTCATTTCACCCGCTGCTTTTAAGTATGGGATTAATGTACAGTGAATGTACATTACGTTGTCACGACCAATATCGCTCTTAATTTGGCGAATTGCTTCTAGGAATGGTAGAGACTCAATGTCACCAACAGTTCCCCCGATTTCTGTAATAACAACGTCCGCATTTGTTTCGCGGCCTGAACGATATACACGTTCTTTAATTTCATTTGTAATGTGAGGAATAACCTGAACTGTTCCTCCTAAATATTCACCACGACGCTCTTTTTGAAGAACTGAAGAGTAAATTTTACCTGTTGTTACGTTGCTGTATTTATTTAAGTTAATGTCAATGAAACGCTCATAGTGACCAAGGTCTAAGTCTGTTTCTGCGCCATCATCTGTTACGAATACCTCACCGTGTTGGTATGGGCTCATTGTCCCTGGGTCTACGTTAATGTATGGGTCAAACTTTTGAATTGTTACGTTTAAACCACGATTTTTTAAAAGTCTTCCAAGAGATGCTGCTGTAATCCCTTTCCCTAAAGAAGATACTACACCGCCTGTTACGAAAATATACTTAGTCATGAAAGTACTCCCTTCTACTTTGTTGTTATATAATCACCGTTGCAAAGCGCAACGTATGTAGATAACACCGTATCTATCTTATTGTTAGACTCTTTTTATTTTCTAAACAAAAAACAAAAAAGAAAATTGCTCCCCTCATCACGAAAAGTAATAAGTAGGGAGCAATTTTCTTTTATATTTACACTTTAAAAGTATTATCGTCCTGTTTTAAAGAGCCCAAAAATGATTCTACATGGACGATAATGAAAAGTCAAGAACTACAGTTCTTCCTCTTCTTCTGTTTCATCATACTCGAGTTCTTCGTCAGCGAATTCCTCTTCATCTTCATCATCTAAATCATCGAGATCATCATCTTCATCGAGAACCTCGTCCAAATCTTCTACATCATCATCGTCGCTATCATCGTCAAAGTCTTCTTCGTCTTCTTCAATGTAGTCATCAAAGTCTTCTTCGTCTTCAACTTTACGCTTTTTCTTAGGCTTTGGCTGAGGTAAGATTTCTTCATCAATTTGCTCGTATGGGTACCAACTGCGTATCCCCCAACGATTTTCTCCTAAATTAATGAAACGTCCATCGATATTTAAATCTGTATAAAATTGCGCGATTTTCGCAGCAACTTGCTCTTGAGTTAGTCCCAGCACTTGAGCGATTTCTTGAACTAAATCATTGAATGATGTTGCTTGTCTTTTATCCTCTAAAACACTATGTACAACTTCAATCATGGATAATTCTTTTAGCTCTTCTGGTGAATATGTCTTAAAATCCACTTATGCGGCACTTCCTTTCTTAAAATATAATCCTATATATAACGGCCTGTTTAAAAAAATCCATACTATTCATTATAAACAAAACTCCAACAAATATGCTACAAAAAAAAACGGGAAACTTTTACGAGGAATCAATAAAAGTGATTACAGACTATTATTTACGAGATTAACCTGTAGAGACTATATAAATCACGGCTATGAATACAAAAGCTGCTTTCCTCTCATGTTTCCCTTCTGGTTTCACTCGGCATGGGGCGAAAAAGGGTACTGACCGCTTCTATGGATATAAAAAAGCTACTTTCCTCTCATTTTCTCTTTCTGGTCTCACTCGGCATGGGGACAAAAAAGGCTCTGACCGCTTCTATGCATGGCCGGATGCTCTCTTCCATCTAAAAAAGTTCGTTTTTATATTTTTGGAACCATATGTGCTCCATTCAATACATACCTAATCTGCATCTCTGTATATTCCTCTAAAGTATAAAGCTTTTGCAATGCCCAGCGTCTAAATCCCCACATTTGTCCTTGAATGAAAATGTTATGAGCCAGCAATTGTATTTCCTTTTTCGTTAATGTAAATGTACCATTTTCCGTGCACTGTTCTAAAATGTTTTCAAACATCCCCACCATTTGAAACTCTTTTTCTAGCACATACGGCAGAGACTCTTTCGGTAAAAAGCGCACTTCTTGATACATAATTAACACTTCTTCTTGCAACTCATCCATTACTTTAAAATAATTCGTAATAGCTATTCTTAAACTTTCAATACTTCCCTTTTCTGTGTAGACTACTTCTTCTAATCGCTCTTTTACATGTTCATAAATACTATCACACACTAAATACAACACGTCATCTTTCGTACGAATATACTCGTAAAGTGTCCCAATACTAAATCCGGCTGCTTTTGCAATTTCTCTCGTCGTTGTACGAGGAAATCCCTTTTGCTTAAAAAGCTGCACCGCTCCTTTAATCATCTGCTCGCGTCTTAGTGCAACCAACTTCTCATCCTTTACAGACGCATGCACATTGTGCTTAACCATCCCCTTCACCTCTCTCTACTATTTGGAAGGAAAAAGCGTAGGAAAATCCCTACGCTTTTTCTCTTATTTCGTTAACATGCGAGAAATTACAAGTCTTTGAATCTCTTGTGTTCCCTCATAAATTTGCGTAATCTTTGCATCACGCATGAATCGTTCTACCGGATAATCTTTCGTATAACCGTAACCACCAAATACTTGCACCGCTTCCGTCGTTACTTTCATTGCTGTATCGCCAGCAAATACTTTCGACATCGCTGATTCTTTTCCATATGGAAGTCCTTCTGATTCTAACCAAGCAGCTTGATATGTTAATAGGCGTGCAGCCTCTACATTTGTTGCCATATCCGCTAATTTAAAACCAATTCCTTGCTGCGCGGCAATCGGCTTCCCAAACTGATGGCGTTCTCTCGCATACTCCACGGAAGCATCTAAAGCTCCTTGTGCGATACCAACAGCCTGAGCTGCAATCCCATTACGTCCACCATCCAATGTCTGCATTGCAATTTTGAACCCTTGTCCTTCTTCGCCAAGTAAATTCTCAGCAGGGATGCGGCAATCTTCAAACATAATTTCTGTTGTTGGGGAAGAGCGAATCCCAAGCTTGCTCTCTTTCTTACCAACTGAAAATCCTGGTGCATCACTTTCTACAATGAATGCACTTGTACCACGCTGTTTTGATTCTGGATCAGTCAATGCAAAGACAACATAAATATCCGCTATACCACCGTTTGTAATAAAAATCTTAGAACCATTTAAAATATAATGATCTCCATCACGCTTCGCCGTCGTTTTCATTCCGCCCGCATCAGAGCCAGACCCTGGCTCTGTTAAGCCGTATGCACCAATTTTCTTTCCTTCTGCCATTGGGCGTAAAAACTTTTGTTTTTGCTCTTCTGTTCCAAATTTAAAAATAGGCCAGCCAGCAAGTGAAGTATGAGCAGATAACGTAACACCCGTAGAAGCGCAAACACGGGATAATTCTTCTACAGCAATCACATACGCTAAGTAATCGCTTCCAATTCCGCCGTATTCTTCAGGCCAGGGAATCCCTGTTAAACCAAGGTCTGCCATTTGATCAAATAAAGCGCGGTCAAAGCGTTCTTCTTCATCGCGCTCCGCTGCTGTCGGTGCCACTTCATTTCTCGCAAAGTCCCGAACCATTTTTCTTATCATTTCGTGTTCTTCTGATAATTTTAAATGCATGTTTCTTCCTCCCTGCTCTCGTCCCTTTATAGCGCCCGGCTAATAACAAGTCTTTGTATTTCACTCGTTCCTTCATAAATCTCACAAATTTTTGCATCACGGAAAAATCGCTCAACTGGATAATCTTTCGTATAACCGTAACCGCCAAATACTTGCACCGCTTCAATTGCGACATCTACCGCTGTTTTCGAAGCAAATAACTTTGCAATAGATGCTTCCTTCCCGCATGGAAGTCCTTGTGCTCTAAGCGATGCCGCTCTATATACAAGTAACCTTGCAGCTTCTACGCTCGTAGCCATATCCGCTAATTTAAAGCCTAGACCTTGCTGCGCGGCAATTGGCTTCCCAAATTGCTGACGCTCCTTCGCATAATCCACTGCACACGCTAGCGCCGCCTCAGCGATTCCAAGTGCCTGCGCTCCAATACCTATGCGACCGACATCTAAATTCGCCATCGCGACTTTAAACCCTTGTCCTTCTTCACCAAGCAAGTTTTCTGCCGGTACCTTCATATCTTCAAATGTTAGTTGCACTGTACGAGAGCCAAGCAATCCCATCTTATGTTCATCTTTGCCAACGATTAAACCTGGCGTATCCTTCTCTACAATAAACGCGGAAATCCCGCTTTTCCCTGCATCTGGATTCGTAGATGCAAATACAATATATGTATCCGCCTCACCACCGTTTGTAATAAATACTTTTGATCCGTTAATGACATAATGGTCACCCTGCTTGACGGCCCTTGATTTTAGGCTACCCGCATCTGACCCCGCATTCGGCTCTGTTAAAGCAAACGCTCCTAAATATTCACCCGTTGCTAGTTTGGAAACATATTTTTGCTTTTGTTCTTCTGTTCCAAAATATAAGATAGGGTTTGTTCCAACGGATGTATGCACCGCCAAAATAACACCAATTGTCGCACTCACCTTTGATAATTCTTCAATAGCTAAAATGTAAGAAATAAAATCCATTTCCGCACCGCCATATTTCGCTGGTGCTGGAATACCCATAAGTCCAAGTTCACCCATCTTCGTCAAAATCTCTCTAGGAAACACCCCTTGTTCCATCTCTGGTACAAAGGGAGCAATTTCCTTCTGTGCAAAATCTCGAACCATTTTCCTCATCATCTGCTGCTCTTCTGTAAAATGAAAATTCATGTGCCCCGCCTCCATTTTGCTATATTTCTTCTTTCGAATTCCTGGTAAGACCACTACTTTATACAAAGAGGGAGACCTACCTATCCTTACTTTCTACTCGTACACATAGAAGCCACGGCCTGTTTTTCTTCCGAGCCAGCCAGCATTTACATACTTACGTAGTAATGGACATGGGCGATACTTACTATCCCCTAACCCTTCATGCAGAACTTCCATAATGTATAAACATGTATCTAAACCGATAAAATCTGCTAATGTTAATGGTCCCATTGGATGATTCATCCCAAGTTTCATTACTTCATCGATTGCTTCTTTCGTTGCTACGCCTTCATATAACGTATAAATCGCTTCATTGATCATTGGTAATAAAATACGGTTAGAAACAAATCCAGGGAAATCATTCACTTCAACAGGTACTTTTCCAATTTTCTTTGTAATATCTTCAATGGTTTCGTATACCACATCATCTGTTGCAAGTCCGCGGATGATTTCTACAAGCTTCATAACCGGAACTGGATTCATAAAGTGCATCCCAATTACTTTCTCTGGACGCTTTGTAACCGCTGCAATTTCCGTAATTGGTAAAGAAGATGTATTTGTTGCTAAAATCGCATGTTCTGGTGCAATTTCATCTAAATTCGCGAAAATTTTCTTTTTAATCTCCATTTTTTCAACAGCTGCTTCAATGACAAGATCCGCTTCCTTTACACAATCTAATTCAAGCGTTGCTGTAAGGCGATTTAAAGTCGATTCTTTAACTTCTTCATCCATGCGCCCTTTTTCTACTTGTCTAGCTAAATTTTTTGTAATAATAGCTAATCCTCGATCTAATTGCTCTTGTTTTAAGTCTTGCATATACACGTTATATCCTACCATCGCACACACCTGCGCAATACCCGAACCCATTTGCCCCGCACCAATTACAACTATTTTTTGTACACTCATTTTTTCTCCCCCTTTTTATTAATGAACTTCAATCATAATCGCGTCGCCTTGGCCACCACCGCTACAAATCGATGCGATTCCAATTCCACCGCCGCGCTGCTTCAGTGCATGAATAAGCGTTACAATAATACGCGCCCCGCTTGCTCCAATTGGATGCCCCATCGCAACTGCTCCGCCGTTTACGTTAATTTTTTCTGGATCAATTCCTGCAATATTAGCACTTGCAATCGCAACTGCTGCGAACGCTTCGTTGATTTCGAATAAATCAATCTCATCCACCGTCTTACCTGTTTTCTTCAAAAGCTCATTAATCGCATAACCTGGCGTTCTTGGAAAATCTTTCGATTCCACGGCAATTGCTGTATGCGCTAAAATTGTTGCTAATGGCTTTCTTCCTTCTTGCTGCGCTCTGTCCTCGCTCATTAATACAAGCGCTGCTCCGCCATCGTTTAACCCTGGTGCATTCCCAGCTGTTACTGCCGCCGACGGGTCAAATACAGGTTTTAATTTTGCTAACTTTTCAACCGTTGTATCTTCACGCGGCGCTTCATCTTTTGTCACAACAATCGGATCTCCTTTTCGCTGCGGTACTGAAACAGGAACGATTTCTTCTTCAAGTCTTCCTTCTTTTTGCGCCGCAACTGCGCGCTGATGGCTACGGTATGCCCATTCATCTTGCGCTTCGCGAGAGATT
This sequence comes from Bacillus sp. TL12, assembly GCF_022625245.1. Classification (NCBI taxonomy): domain Bacteria; kingdom Bacillati; phylum Bacillota; class Bacilli; order Caryophanales; family Bacillaceae; genus Bacillus; species Bacillus sp. TL12. The sequence goes on from NZ_JAJJBY010000009.1 coordinate 22,232, forward strand.
CCGTCCTCCTTCGCCACTTCCCCGCCATACACGCCCATATGTATACCAGAAAATGCACATGTTAAGCCGTCTACTACATTTAAATCAGCAACTTGATTATGTCCCATCCGGTATCCCCAGCGTGCGCCTTGTAAAATATAAGGACTATTGCTCATAGATTCCATTCCGCCTGCTACAATAAGCGTTTGATCTCCAGTGCGAATAATTTGGTCCGCTAACGTCACAGAGCGAAGGCCAGATGCACAAACTTTATTCACCGTTTCCGTACGCGTTTCCCAAGGAATCCCTGCTTCCCTCGCTGCTTGACGAGAAGGAATTTGCCCCTGTCCTCCTTGAATTACCGCTCCAAATATAACCTCTTCAACATCATTTGCAGAAACGTCCGCTCTCTCAAGCGCAGCTTTAATCGCGATTCCTCCAAGTTCCGTTGCTTTTACATCCTTTAAAGATCCTCCAAACTTTCCAACCGGTGTTCTTGCAGCACTTAAAATAACTGTTCTTACCACTTTTATTTCCCCCATTTCTTTTTTTCGGCGCTGAGCGCCCGCTCGGTACTCTTACGCTGAGAAGAGGTGCAAATCTTGCACCTCTTTCTAAAGTTGTATGGATTCTTACGTATTAAATAACTTCTTTCTTAGGCCCAATTACAGAGCGTTCTAAAATCTCTGTTATATCAAGCGTTTGAACTTGTTCCTCTACCTCTTTTGCTTTCGTACCATCACTAATCATCGTTAAACAATACGGACACCCCGTACCAATGATTGATGGTGACGTTGCAAGTGCTTGCTCTGTGCGCGCAACGTTAATGCGTGAGCCTGTCGTTTCTTCCATCCACATAAGCCCGCCACCTGCGCCGCAGCACATGCCTGTTTCACGATTACGCTCCATCTCAACAACATTTACACCTGGAATTGCTTTTAAAATATTGCGCGGTGCTTCATATACTTCGTTATATCTTCCTAAATAACAGGAATCATGATACGTAATCGTTTCTTCAATACGGTGAACTGGCTCTAATCGTCCTTCTTTCACCCACTGTGCTAACAATTCTGTATGGTGATAGACTTCTGCTTGTAAGCCAAAGTCTGGATACTCATTTTTAAATGTGTTATAGGCATGCGGATCAATCGTAACGATTTTCTTCACACCTGCTTTTTCAAACTCCTCAATATTTTTAGTTGCCATCTCCTGGAACACGAATTCATTTCCAAGGCGGCGCGGCGTATCTCCAGAGTTCTTTTCTTTGTTACCAAGAATCGCAAATGATATGCCTGCTTGATTCATCAGCTTCGCAAACGATATCGCAATTTTCTGACTGCGGTTATCATACGATCCCATAGAACCAACCCAGAATAAGTATTCAAACTCTTCGCCAGCTTTTGTTTTCTCTTTCACAGTCGGAACTGTTATTTCATCATCGCCTTGGCGCCATGTTTCACGCTCTTTACGATTCAGCCCCCACGGATTCCCTTGGCGCTCAATATTTGTCATTGCACGCTGCGCTTCCGCATCCATCTTTCCTTCTGTTAAAACAAGATAACGGCGTAAATCAATAATTTTGTCGACATGCTCATTCATAACTGGACACTGATCTTCACAGTTACGGCATGTTGTACATGCCCAAATTTCTTCTTCTGTAATGACGTCCCCAATTAAGCTCGGATCATAGGCAAGTGCCGCTGCTGATTCTTGTTGTCCTTGTCCGGCCGCCATCGCTAACTGATTTCCTTGTGTCTTGTTAAACGCAACTGCCGGAACCCACGGTACCTTTGAGGTCACCGCTGCCCCCTTATCTGTCAGATGGTCTCGAAGTTTTACAATTAAATCCATTGGCGACAATATTTTTCCTGTCCCTGTTGCCGGACACATATTTGTACAGCGCCCACACTCTACGCAAGCGTATAAATCAATGAGCTGATTCTGTCTAAAGTCTTCAATTTTTCCAACACCAAATGTTTCTTGTGTCTCATCTTCAAAATCAATTTTTTCAAGCTTTCCTGGATTAGAAAGACGGCTAAAAAATACATTGGCCGGTCCAGCAATTAAATGTGCGTGTTTCGATTGTGGTACATAAACTAAAAACGTTAACAAAATAAGTAGATGCACCCACCAAGAGAAATAGAACACTGAAATGGCTACGGTTTCATTTATCCCCGAAAAAACGTAAGCGATTCCAGAAGCAATTGGTTCGCTCCATGAAAGTTCCTCTCCGTGCCATATAATGCCCATACCGTTACCAAGTAGTACAGAAAGCATCAAGCCGCCAATAAAGATAAGAACAAGGCCCGATTTAAAATTACGTTTTAGACGAACAAGCTTTTCAACGTATCTTCTATGAAAAGCCCAAAAAACTGCGATTAAAATCATTAGTGTGACAATTTCCTGGAAGAATGTAAATGCAGGGTATAGTGGTCCAAGTGGAAGATGTGATCCTGGTGCGAGTCCTTTCCAAATGAAGTCAATTGCTCCAAACTGGACAAGAATAAATCCGTAAAAAAACATAACGTGCATAATGCCGCTTTTTTTGTCTTTCAGCAATTTTTTTTGGCCAAAAACGTTGACCTTTAGAAGATCCCATCGTTCTTTAAAGCGGCGATCAAATTCTACTTTTTTTCCTAATTGTATGTAGGCCATCCTCGTTCGTATAAGATATACAAACAAATATCCCGCATAAACAATAACAGCAATGGAAGCCAGCCAATTAATAATCAGTAAGCTATTCATTTTTATGCTACCCCTCTCTTTGTAAGCCCTCTCTCTTTTAGAATCTTCGAAAATAAACAATTTTCTGAATTATATCCCCTATCCCCATTATATAATGAGTGAGCATTCAGTCAACAGTTTTTTGTTATACAACACAATATTTTTTCATAAAGCTATTTATTTAGGCAAAACTATAAAGTGAACTTTTAAGTAATAGTGGTCTTATTTCTTGCAAACAGCAAAGTAAAAATGAATGCAAAGGGAGGCGATTGGTAATGATCCTCTTATCTCTCTTACTAGCATGTTTTGCGATATGGGTCACCCTAGACCTTTCATATGGAAGAAAGCTTCATTTAAAAAGAGTAAGACCTCGCTCGTTCCCTTTACGACAGAGCAACTTCAAACTTTATACATATGGGACGGTCTTATACGATGATTTATTTACTGATATTAAAGAAGCTCAGCACCATATCCATGTTTTATTTTTTATTGTTCAAAATGATAAAGTGAGTCACGAATTTTTACAATTACTTATCAACAAAGCAAAACAAGGAATCCAAGTGCGACTCCTTCTTGATCGCCTAGGAAGCCATCAATTACCTAGAGAATCCATCAATTTATTACAAAAACATGGTGTTTCTTTTTCATTTTGTCACAAGTTTAAGTTTCCTTTTCTCTTTTTTTCTGCAAATCAAAGAAACCATCGTAAAATTACGATTATCGACGGGAAAATTGGCTATATCGGCGGGTTCAACATTGGAGAAGAGTATTTAGGACATGACCCTAAATTAGGTTTATGGCGCGATTATCATTTGCGTCTAACCGGAGAAGGGGTACAAGATTTACAAAAACAATTTTTGCACGATTGGCGTGATGATACGAATGAAGATTTACTAGAAGAAACGTCATTTTTTCCTAATCAACCAGCAGGCCCTATTTTACATCGCTTTATTCCAACAGACGGGGCCTATTTGCAAGAAACCTTTGTATCACTTATTGAAAGTGCGAAAGAAGAATTATATATTGGCACACCTTATTTTATTCCTGGCAAAAAAATTATGGATGCCTTATTACAAGCAAAAAAACGAGGCGTTCGTATTACCATTCTCGTTCCAAAAAAAGCAGATCACCCACTCGTTCGAGAAGCTAAATTACCATACTGCCGGAAATTAATGAAAGCAGGTTGCAATATTTACGAATTTCAGCAAGGGTTTTTTCATGCGAAAATTATTATGGTAGACGATCATACCTGTGATATTGGAACAGCTAATGTTGACATGAGAAGTTTATATACCAATCACGAAATAAATTGTCTCTTATATGATTCAGCTTTTATACAAGAAATTAAAGCGAAAATTAATGAAGATATAGAAGGATCTGTGCGACTTTCTTGGAAAGATGTTTCCTCCCTATCTTTTATTGATAAAGGCAAAGAATGGATTGGGACATTGCTGGCATTCTTCTTATAGCATAACTTACCAAGTAACGGGGTGTTTCATATATGATCATACGCTTTGGATATGTCTCACATGCAGTCGCATTGTGGGACTGTTCTCCTGCAAAAACAATGACGTTTACAACGTGGAAAAAGTTAGGGAAACAAGAACGAGAAGAGAAACTATATAATGTTACAAAACAAAACCTTATGCATACATTACGTATCCTGCATTACAATATCGCACATGAAATTCCATTATATCGATTATCTTCTTCTATCGTCCCACTCGCAACCCATCCTGAAGTTGATTTTGATTATATCGATATATTTACACCATTTTGGCATCAGATGGGTGAATTAATTCGAAGTCATAACTTACGGGTTAGCTTTCACCCAAATCAGTTCACATTATTTACAAGTGACAAACCTCACATTACCGAAAATGCTGTTCTAGATATGACATATCACTATAACGTATTAGACGCAATGGGATTAGCCGATTCTTCTTATATTAACATTCATGTAGGGGGTGCATATGGCAATAAAGAAAAAGCAGTTCGGCGCTTTCATGAGAATATAAAAGCGCTCCCTTCCCATATAAAACAACAAATGACACTTGAAAATGATGATAAAACATATACAGCCTCTGAAACATTAGCTATTTGTCAAAAGGAAAAAATTCCCTTCGTCTTTGATTATCATCATCACATGGCAAATTTTTGTGATGAACCGTTAACTGAGCTACTGTCAGCGATTTTCAAAACATGGAATCATACAAGTATAGTTCCTAAAGTTCATATCTCTTCACCAAGATCAGAAAAAGAATTCAGGGCTCATGCTGATTATATTAACACTACATTTATAAAACCTTTTTTATACATCGCAAAAGAAATAAATCAGGATTTTGATATCATGCTTGAAAGCAAACAAAAAGATTTAGCACTTTTTCAATTAGTAGATGAACTCGCTTCTATTAGAGGAATAAAAAGAACAAGTAGTGCAACGTTACAATGGTAATTGTAACGTTTTTTCATGATTCTACTTTCTCTAATGTGATATTATTACGATATAGTATTTTATTGGAGGCATTGAAACGCATAAAAAATTGTTATTTTGGTACCACCAAAACTACTGCCATTGAAATATTAAATTTATTACAAAAACAGCTACCAATTCAGTTTTCTTAACATGACCCTTTACTAAATAAACAAAAAATAAAGAACCCATATCATGAGTTCTTTATCTTCATATTAATATTCAAATGGTAAATCAGAAGCCAACTGTACTTCTTGATCGTTATGAATGACTCCATAACTTTCATCTACTAATTTATCTCCAAGAGAAATACCCCACATCATCGCTAACGTCAACATACTACCGATAAGTAGCTTTTTCATATTCCATCACCCACATGTTTTTCTTTCAATATATCATGAAAATTTATCCATTCTATATGCAATTATGCATATCCATTAATATCCACACCTTAATTCTATCTACTTTTATAAAAACTCGTTTTTATCCTATTAATAAGCTCCTTACCAAGAAAAGCATCACTTTAATTTTTTTAAAAGTGTATCTTTATACTCATGCAGTTCTAATAAATCAAAGAAGAACAACGCTTTTTCATAAGCTTCTTGAATGTCTTCTTTTGCATTTCCTAGCTTTTCAAGACATTCACCTTTTTGATATTGTAATTGTCCAATTAATGACATGCTATTAATACGACAAGAGATTTCAATTGCCTTTATAACTTGATAAAGCGCCTCTTCATATCGATCATCTAAATACAGTGCTTTGGCATGGTTATATCTAACCTTTACAGCAAATTCTTCATTGCTATGGAGAGATTCCAATTGTTTTAAAATATCTTCAAACAACTCAATACTTTTTTTGAAATATCCATTTTCTGCATAAATGTTTGCTATAGCATTTTCTATATATAAATTTTGAAATACATCAATTCCTGCTAATTCTTGGTTGAGTAATTTTTTTAGTTCTAAAATACAATATTCATAACTTATCTTTTTTAACATATACGCTGCCAAATAATACTGCCATTGAAGAAATTGTTGAAATTCTGGATGATACTCATCTTTTTTGAGTTCCTCCCAGACTTTATTATAAATTTCTTTATATTTCTTTTGCTTACAGAGTAATAGAATATGATCTTTAAACTGTTTCTTTCTTTCAATATCAGAATAAATGAGTACCTCATAAAAATGAATGATGGGAACTCTTAGCTTTGCTGCAATTCCTTGGAGTATATCCATACTTGGATATACTGAGCCTGATTCAATTCTGCTCACTTCTGATTGATGACATATATTATCAGATAACTGTTTTTGTGTTAAACCTCTTAACATTCTAATTTTCTTTATTTCCGCTCCCAGCTTTTCTGCGTGCATAATTGTTCACCATCCCATTACAGAAATCTAACTTCCGAAGTTGTCATACCACTACAATACTGGTTTTCGACAATTTTTTACATGAAATATTGCATAACATGTATAAATTTAGCAAACTTTTCTTATAAATCATCTTATACAAATACAATACTCGTAGTGTTAGAAATGAATGATAGAAAAGTCGCTAGTGTATTCCTTACTTTTGGTCTACTCTATCCTTTATCAATGGAAGCCATTCTCGTGCCCCAGAAATTGATAAAAGTGAAGCGAACGTTGAAGTCGCTCAACCTAGTTTCAATAATTCGTACATAAACTGAACCACAAAACATCACAGTAGGAAATATTGCTAAAAATACTTAAAGGGTGAAGTACAAGAGGTTAACGCGTAACAAAAACAAGTTACCACTGAAAAAATGTTGATTTTCAACCTACAAACAAAAAGGCAAAAGAAAATCAAGCCGAAGTTCGTCTTTCCCAAACATATAAAAGTGACAAAATATATGGTCAAGACATCATTGTTAAAGTAGATAAGCATGAGGCAATTAAGACTGTTAGTGGTAAAGTTGCCCAAAACCTAGAACAGCAATCTCATCTTACTATAACAAATATTTTGTCGAAAAATGAAGTAAAATCTAAATTCTATAACTCCTTACAAATTGTAAGAGATGCAAAAAAAGATGTTTACCACTATAAACGGTAAACATCTTTTTTCATATCCATCCTTTTTCTTCTGCAATTGTGATGGCTTCAATTCTATTTTTAGCATCTAACTTTGTTAATACTTCTGAAATGTAATTTCGCACCGTACCCGGAGAAAGATAAAGTGCCTTCGCGATTTCACTTGCTGTTTTTCCTTCTTTCGCTAACAAAAGTACTTCTTTCTCACGGTCTGATAGCGGATTTTGTTCTTGCCACAATCCAAACATTAATTCAGGAGAAATCTCCCGTTTCCCTTTCATCACATTGCGAATCGCTGCCGCTAGATCTTCACTTGGGCTATCCTTTAATAAATATCCATGAACACCAGCCTTCATCGCTCTTTCAAAATAACCCGGACGTGCAAATGTTGTTAACATCATTACCTTGCATGATGATTTCTGTTTCTGCAATGCTTCTGCAACATCCAATCCACTTTGAATTGGCATTTCAATATCCATAATACTTACATCTGGATGCAGTTTTTCAATTAGTTTTAAAGCTTCTTCGCCGTTCTCAGCCTGCCCCACCACTTCAATATCGTCTTCTAAATCAAGAAGGGCTCCTAGTGCTCCTCTAAGCATTCGTTGATCCTCTGCAATAATAATTCGAATCATGCCCTCACCTCACCTTTTCCCGTTCTAATTACAATTGGAACCTTCACAATTAACATCGTCCCTGGATGCAGTTCCTCTAGTTCAAGCACTCCATCAATAAGTGCGAGCCGTTCTTTCATACCTAATATGCCATTCCCATCATGACTTTGCTTTTGCAATCCCACTCCATTATCCTTAACTTGCAAAATGAGTTCTCCTTGTGCTTCAAATAAAGAAACCGTACACGCTGTTGCCTTACTATGCTTTACAACATTTGTTACCGCTTCTCGTAAACACATCCCTAAAATATTTTGCTCAAGTGGTGATAACGCATTAGAACTTGCCCTCTGCTCTATCTCTAGTGAAATATTAGCTGCTTGCAAAATAGCTTTTATTTGTTCCAGTTCTTCTTCTACAGTAATCATCCGCATATCCGAAATTAATTCTCTCAGCTGCTTTAAAGCTGTGCGCGATGTTTGCGTAATTTCCTTCGCTTCTACACTTGCCCGCTCTGGGTTTTTCACAATCAATTTCTCAACGAGCTGACTTTTTAAAGTAATAAGAGATAATGTATGCCCTAACGTATCGTGTAAATCTCTTGCAATCCGCTGACGTTCTTCACGTTTTACTAGGCCTTTAATTTGTTCATTCGCTTCACTTAACTGATGTCTTAATATCTTTTTTTGGTTGAAATTCCGCATAGCAAAAGGCGTAATAAGCATTAAAATAAACATCGGTAAAGATCCGAATATAGATGTTAATGTGAAGTTCTTGCTATACACCAGCACAAAAGTAACAAGCATTGTACCTAAAGAAAGTACTAGTAGACGAAAGGCTTTTTTCGTTGGTGTAAATCCTATTGCATTTGCTGTAAAAAATCCTAAATAGATAAAATACGGATTGTAAAAAACTCCAAATAAAAATACAATCATCATCTGAATACATGCCCATAAAATAAATGTCTTTTCTACAAAATAAAGCTGACGGTATGCAATGACAAAAATCACTAACATACCGCTTCCTAATATTAATTTCCATCCTGATTCATTAGATAAACCGTATATTGGAAATGCCAAGTATACAAACCACATATACGGGAAGAACCCCATATGTTTTGGGAAAAATTCAAACTGCTTCTTTTCTGTCATTTATACCGCTTCCTGTCGCTTTCTTATATATATTGATATTACAACAAATATAAGGAAATAACCTCCTAAAATCGCGATATTTTCCCATCCTATCGATTTTCCAGCGACAATATCCCATGCTCCCCTTCCGAAGTGATATGTCGGTGTCCACTCTCCTATTGCTCTTAATACTTTCGGAAAAACTTCAATTGGCATCCATAAACCGCCTAACACTGCTAAACTCATATTTAAAATGTTAGCAAGCCCCGCAGCTGCATCCGCTTTCTTAATGGAACCAATAACCGTTCCTAATGCTAAAAATGGTGTAACACCTAGTAATAGCCACACCCCTGCACCAATCCATTGTCCAACCGTTAACGATACGTCATTAATTAATATCCCTGCGATAAAGATCACAAGTATTGAAAAAGCATTTACTACCGTTTGCGAAATAATTTTAGCCGTTATATATGCACCCTCTGGAAGTGGGGTGATTTTCAAAAGATGTGTCCATCCTTGCCCTTTTTCTTGTGAAATTCTGACACCAAAACTAAAAAGTGCTGTTCCTACAATACTGAAAGTTGCCATCGAAATTAAATAATGTGCTTGCCATGCCGCACCATTTTGCGGTACTTGAATTACGTTTGTAAAAATGTAATAAAACAAAACTGGCATTAATAATGAGAAAAAGATAAATAACTTATTGCGAAACGTACGTAAAATCTCTATTTTGCATTGCATCCATAATGCTTTCATGCGATAACCTCCTTCTGATTTGCGACAAACTGTTCAAATGCTTCATCCAGACTTCCACGTTCAACCGAAATATCTGTAACAGGCAAGCCCTTTTGATAAATTGCTTGTAACGTAGCATCCGTGTCATCTGTCGTGAGAATAACACGCTGTTCATGAAACTGTACTGTCGTTACATGTGGTAGGCTCTTCAACAAACCTGTAGGAATTTTTTCTTTTGTATAAAATGAAATCGTTTTTCGAGAGATTGTTGCTTTCATTTCTTCTGGAGTCCCATCTGCAATGATTTTCCCATTCGCAAATAATAAAATCCGATCTGCTAGTGCATCAGCTTCTTCTAAATAATGCGTTGTTAAAAGGATTGTTTTCCCTTCGTTTGCTAGCTTTCGAATCGTTTCCCAAAAAGTCTTTCTAGACGTAATATCCATCCCGACAGTCGGTTCATCTAAAAATAATAAATCCGGGTTTCCAGCAAGTGCGAGTGCAAAATTTAAACGTCGTTTCTGACCACCTGATAATTTTTCACATCTCTGCTTTCTTTCAGACTCTAAATTTGATAACTGAAGCAATGTTTCTTTTGCAACCGGATTTGTATAATAACTACGAAACAAATCAATTGCTTCCTCCACTGATATACTATCAATCACACTTACCTCTTGCAGCATTGCACCAAGGCGATTGCGAACATCCCGATGCTTTGGACTCTTCCCAAATATGGACACGCTTCCTTCTGATGGATCCCTTAACCCAAGCATCATTGAAATTGCTGTTGTTTTCCCTGCGCCATTTGGCCCAAGAATTGCAACAATTTGCCCCTTCTCCACATGAAATGAAACGTTATTTACAGCCCTTTTATGTTTAAATGTTTTTGAAACACCATTTACTTCAATAATCTTTTCCATCTCTCCACCTCCGCTGTTCCTTATATTTACATTATATAAATTGGAAGAGATGGAAAACAGTAAGATACGTCATGATATGCATATGACAATTGTCATAAAGTTCCTATGAGATCCGTCATGGCGTTCAAAAAAAGCCCTGGCCTCACGCAAGTAGCAAGACAAAAATAAACATGATACAATCGTATAAGATTTACAATCGAGGAAGGACAGTGGTTTTTTATGATTATTCGTAATGAACAAGACTTGGAAGGTTTACGAAAAATCGGCCGTGTTGTTGCGCTTGCACGTGAAGAAATGAAAAAACAAGCAAAGCCAGGTATGACAACGAAAGAGCTTGATTTAATCGGTAAGAAAATATTAGATGAGCACGGCGCTATTTCTGCACCTGAAAAAGAATATGATTTCCCGGGCTTCACTTGTATTAGTGTAAATGAAGAAGTTGCTCACGGTATTCCAAAAGATCAAGTATTAAAAGAGGGCGACTTAGTAAATGTTGATGTATCTGCAGCACTTGACGGTTATTATGCAGATACAGGTATTTCTTTTGTTCTTGGGCAAGATGAAGAAAAAGAAAAACTTTGCCAAGCTGCAGTAAACGCATTTTGGGCAGCAATGAAAAAAGTAAAAGCTGGTTCAAAACAAAACCAAATCGGTCGCGCGGTTTCTAACTTTGCACATAAAAACGGCTATTCTGTTATTCAAAACTTAACAGGACATGGTATTGGTCTTAGCCTACACGAAGCACCAAACCATATTTTAAGCTACTACGATCCAATGGATAATGCGCTTTTGAAAGACGGACTTGTTATCGCTGTAGAGCCTTTCATTTCTATGAAAGCTGATCACATTATTGAGCGTGGCGATGATGGTTGGACATTTGTAACACCAGATAAGAGTCTTGTTGCACAATGTGAACATACAGTTGTCGTAACACGCGGTGAACCAATTATTTTAACTGAACTATAAAAAGAAAAGGAATGCAGATGGCATTCCTTTTTCCATACAAAAAAAGAAGAGAAATCAGCATTGATTTCTCCTCTTCGCATATGGATGCCTTACATATTTACTGATGGCAATCATGAAATCTGGGAACATGATTACCATAGTTAAAAGGTTCAAGCATGAGAAACAGAAATCCCACCCTGAATTTCTGTTTCTCTACACAATCTAAAGTTTGGGTACACTAGACATGCATTTTAGGGGCTTTCAAACAAGAAAGCGAACCTTCTTTTCAAATAATAGCATATATACCACCTCTAGAAATATGTAAATATGCATATACAAATTATCCTTACTTTTATTTCTCAACTTAAATTGATTGAAAATACAAAAAATAACAGGTAGAATATAGTCGTTATCCGTCTTCTTTTGTCAGTCAGATAGAATAGAAGAATGGGAGAGGAATATATGAAGAAAACATGGAAACAAAAAATAGTAAGCTCTTTGCTTGCTGCAACACTCGCTGTCAGCTTAGCTCCAATCGGACAAGTAAAGGCTGATTCCCCTCAAACAACGATTGAGACTCCACCTATCACAAAGCAAGTTGATGCGAACCGCGCCATTGAACATGTACGTTTTTTATCAGAAACAATCGGACCACGCCCTGGTGGGACACAATCAGAAAAATGGGCTTCCCGCTATGTTGGTATGCAATTAAAATCAATGGGATATGAGGTAGAGTATCAACCATTTGCTGTACCCGATCAATATGTAGGGTTCATTGAATCACCGTTATCCAAATCGCGGAATTGGCAAGCCGGCGCTGCTCCAAATTCCCTTATTTCAGCTGAAGCTGTTACGGCTCCTCTCATTTTTGTACCAAACGGAACAAAATTAGACGAAATTCCAAATGAAGTTAATGGGAAAATTGTCTTATTTGAACGAGGTGAAACAGTAGCAGATTACAACAAACAAGTAGAAAATGCGGTAGCAAAAGGCGCAAAAGGCGTTCTTTTATATAGTTTAATTGGTGGTCGCGGTAACTATGGACAAACATTCAATCCAAGATTAACGAAAAAACAGTCAATCCCTGTATTTGGCCTTGCTTATGCACAAGGAAATGCCTTCAAGGAAGAATTAGCAAAAAAAGGGGACACAATCCTTTCTTTAAAAGCACGACATGAATCAAACTTACAGTCACTAAATGTTATTGCGAAAAAGAAACCGAAAAACAGCACTGGAAATGAAAAAGCTGTTATCGTAAGTTCCCACTATGACAGCGTTGCTGGAGCACCTGGAGCAAATGATAACGCCTCTGGAACGGGGTTAGTATTAGAATTAGCTCGCGCATTTCAAAATGTAGAAACTGACAAAGAAATTCGCTTTATTGCTTTTGGATCAGAAGAAATGGGACTGATTGGCTCTGAGCACTATGTTGATAACTTATCACAAAAAGAACGCGATCGTATTTTAGGTGTGTTCAATGCTGATATGGTTGCGACAAACTATGATAAAGCGAAAAACTTATATGCAATGACACCAGATGGTTCTACGAATCTTGTAACGGATGCTACATTAAATGCGGCTAAACAATTAAATAATGATCTTGTTCTTCATGGTAAATTCGGCTCTAGTGACCATGGTCCATTTGCTTATGCAGGCATTCCTGCAGCTCTGTTCATTTGGATGGGAGTAGATAGCTGGAATCCACTTATCTATCATATTGAAAAGGTATACCATACACCACAAGATAACATTCGAGAAAACATTTCACCAGAACGTATGAAAATGGCATTAGATGTTATTGGTACTGGTGTTTATGATGTTCTTCAAAAACCAGCTGTACAAAGTGGGCAAAAGGCCGCTTAATTATAGCTAAAGCCCCCATTTTTTGAAATGGGGGGCTTTTTCATGATTCCAAACTATTAAAAAAGTGGCTTTCCCTGTTAGGGAAAACCACCGGCTTTGCTTTTCTTTATGTCCAGTTCCAACAGCTAGAATACTCGGTGGCTTCGCGCCTTCCTCCGAGGCAAACTGCACCTCTCTGTCAGGAGCTCCATCCCCTCCTATTTTGAACGAGCTGCTTCTACTTTTCGTTATTACATTTTCTCCGGCGCAGATACACCTACTAATGCTAATGCATTTTGAAGTGTGATGCGTACTGCACGCATTAAGTCGTAACGAGCTTTACTTAACTCTAAGTTATCTTGGTTTAATACTTTTTCTGCATTGTAGAAGCTGTGAAGTGCTGCTGCTAATTCAAATGCATAGCTTGTAATGCGGTGTGGCAAACGTTTTTGCGCTGCGTCTGCAACTACTGCTGGGAATTCACCAAGTTTTTTCAGTAAGTCCACTTCTTTTTCAGAAGCAACCAGTTTGTAGTTTACATCTCCACCTGCAGTTAATCCAAGCTCTTCGCCTTGACGAAGAATACTGCATACGCGCGCATGAGCGTATTGTGCATAGTATACAGGATTTTCGTTCGATTTTGATACCGCTAAGTCCATATCAAAGTCTAAGTGAGAGTCACCGCTACGCATTGCAAAGAAGTAACGCATTGCGTCCACGCCTACTTCTTCCATTAGCTCACGAAGTGTAACAGCTTTCCCTGTACGCTTACTCATTTTTACTTTTTCACCGTTTTGGTATAGTTGTACCATTTGAATGATTTCTACTTCTAACGTCTCTTTATCATAACCAAGCGCTTGAATTGCTGCTTTCATACGAGGAATGTAACCGTGATGGTCAGCGCCCCAAATGTTGATTAATTTATCAAATCCGCGCTCTAGTTTATCACGGTGATATGCGATATCTGGCGTTAAGTACGTGTAAGAACCGTCGTTTTTAATTAATACACGGTTTTTATCATCGCCATAAGTCATTGAACGGAACCAAGTTGCGCCTTCTTCTTCAAAAATTTCGTCGCGCTCCTTTAATACTGCAAGAGCTGCGTCAATTTTACCGTTTTTGTATAATGATGTTTCAGAGAACCAAACATCAAATTTAACACGGAAGCTTTCTAAGTCTTTTTGAAGTTTTGCTAGCTCATATTTTAAACCGTATTCACGGTAGAACTCGTAGCTTTCTTTTTCATCAGCTTTTGCATAACGATCGCCAAACTCTTCTGCTAAGCGTTGGCCAATTCCAATGATATCTGCACCATGGTAGCCGTCTTCTGGCATTTCTTTTTCTAGCCCTAATGCTTGCATGTAACGAGCTTCAACAGAAAGCGCTAAGTTATGAATTTGGTTACCAGCGTCATTAATGTAGTATTCACGAGATACATCATATCCCGCTTTTGCTAATACGTTACATAATGTGTCACCTACTGCTGCACCTCGTGCATGTCCTAAGTGAAGGTCGCCTGTTGGGTTTGCAGATACGAACTCAACTTGTACTTTTTCACCTTTACCAGTGTTTGTTTCACCATAAGCCTCACCAGCTTTAACAATTGCCGGTATTAAATCTGTTAAGTAGCTGTTATCCATATAGAAGTTAATAAAACCAGGACCAGCAATTTCAATTTTTTCTATAGAAGCTTTCGCTTTATCAAAGTTTGCAATTAATTCTTCTGCAATCATACGAGGTGCTTTTTTCGCAACGCGCGCAAGCTGCATCGCCATGTTTGTAGAGAAGTCACCATGTGTTTTATCTTTCGGAGATTCTAATACAACGTTTGGAATTTGTTCTTCTGTTGCTAATTCAGCTTTTACTACCGCAGCTTTAATTTCGTCTTTAATCAATTCTTTTACTTGTTCTAAAGAGTTCATTATTTTGCCTCCTTCAAATTAATCGTAATTGTATATCGGCCAGCCTCTTGTTCACTTAGAAGCAGTGCGTACGTTAAAAAGAGTTGTCCTTTTTTCTTCTCGTCCGACCATTTAAAAAGAACATTATCGGTTTTCGTTTGCAATGCAAACGTACCAAGCTCACTCGTATACGTACCAGTTGTCCATTCACCTTTCACATGCGTCTGACGCATAGAAACAGCACCTGAACGCATAATGAGAACTTGTTCACCTTGAATTTTGATAATTGTCTTCACTTCGCCTTGTTCGTTCGGCTCTTGAAATGTTACATATGTACTTTGACCTTTTACATAGTATTGACCATTTGCTTCAAAAGCAACGGTCTCCTTTCGTGCCCCTTCACGGATTTCTGTTACGAAATGAACGTGCATTGGCAAGCCTGCAAGTTGTTTCTCCACGTCTTGCACACCTTTCAACATGTTATAGATATTAAATAAACTTTATAATAAATCACTTTTCCTATCATATCAAAAAAAGCCTCTGTCTGTCTGCTGAAAAATCAGGAAAACCCTGTTTCGAAAAAACAATTTATAAAGATCTATCTCCAATGATAAAATATCTTTTAAATCTAAATTTTCTTTCATTAAAAGGGGATGTTGCAAATGATACCACCAAAATTAAAAAGGGGAGATGAGATCCGAGTTATTTCACCGTCTTCTAGTTTAAGTATTGTTTCAGATTACAATCGAGATCTTGCTATAAAACGACTAACAGATCTAGGATTTCATGTTACCTTTTCAAAAAATGCGGAAGAAATCGATCGTTTTGCTTCTTCCTCTGTTTCTTCTCGTATTCATGATCTTCATGAAGCTTTCGCTGATCCAAGCGTAAAAGCAATCTTAACAACACTTGGAGGATATAATTCCAATGGGCTACTAAACCATATAAATTATGACTTAATTGGCAGCAATCCAAAAATTTTATGTGGTTATTCTGATATTACAGCTCTAGGCAATGCAATTTATGCAAAGACTGGGCTTATTACATATTCGGGTCCTCACTTTTCTTCTTTTGGAATGGAAAAAGGGCTTGATTATACGATAGATTACTTTTTAAAATGCATGACTTCTGAAGAGCCGATAGAAATACAACCTGCTGAAACGTGGAGCGATGACTCTTGGTATATGGACCAAGAAAATCGAACTTTCTTTCAAAATGAAGGGTATATTTCCTTACATGAAGGTGAAGCAGTTGGCGAAATTGTTGGCGGTAATATGAGTACCTTTAATTTACTACAAGGCACAACATATATGCCGAGCTTACGAGATAAAATATTATTTTTAGAGGAAGATGCTTTAACGGGAAACGCAACTGTACAGACATTCGATCGTTACTTACACTCCCTTATGCAACAACCTGAATTTGAATATGTAAAAGGTATTGTCATTGGAAAACTGCAAAAAGCGTCTGAAGCTGTTATAGAAGATATACAAGAAATGATTTACTCAAAACAAGAGCTTTCCCACATTCCTGTCATTTCAAATGCTAACTTTGGCCATACGACACCAATATTCACTTTCCCTATTGGTGGGCGTGTACAGATTATGTCGAACAAAACAAAAACATCCATCACACTTTTAACGCATTAAAAAAGGAGCGAATCATTTAATTTGCTCCTTTTACTCTTTTTGTAATTGTTGTAATGCCTTTTCAGGAATCGCTTCTTTTGGAATTTCAGCAAAGCTTTTTCCTTGCATACCTTTAGCATAAATCTTAACAAAAACACCTGACGGAAGTTGGCGGTTCACCATTTTTTTGATTACTTGTTTCTTTCCATCTTCTGTGTAGCCCTTTAATGTATATAAATATTCGTCATCTTTTTTCTCACCTTTATTTATAACCGCGTAATAATCTTGTATTTCTTTATTTGAAAAGAAGTTATCGACAAATGCCCCTACACCTTCTGTTTTTGATTGTAAATAATATGCCGTTCCACCTAAAAGAATGGCAAAAACGACTAAAACTCTCATTACCAATTTCATATATGTGCCTCCTGCTTGTATATCTTTCTTACCATTCCTATACTCATATTTGTATTATACGGAAAAGGACATACTATACTCTATCGAAACGCCTTACACTTTCCTTACAATCGTGTAAGAAAAATTGTTTGTAGTATTTTCCGAATAAAAAAATTTTCCGTTTAAGCAATTTTTGTATTATTATTGAATAATACAAATTTTTATAACAAATATCAAAAAGGAGACAGTTATCAAATGGCTATCTTGCAAGGTTTAGCACTACTACTTGTTGTACTTTTTCTTTTCACACTGTTTAGCTACCGTGCTCCTTACGGAATGAAAGCAATGGGTGCTTTGGCCAACGCTGCAATCGCAAGTTTTCTTATTGAAGCATTTCATCGTTATATTGGTGGAGAAATGTTTCATAATGACTTTCTGCAATCGGTTGGGCAAGCCTCTGGTGGCATGAGCGGTGTAGCAGCTGCAATTTTAGTGGCACTCGCAATAGGTGTATCTCCTGTATATGCTGTTTTAATTGGGATTGCCACAAGTGGATTTGGTATTTTACCAGGATTTTTTGCTGGCTATGTTTGCGCATTTGTCGTGAAATTTCTCGAAAAGAAATTACCTGCTGGCGTAGAATTTTTAGCAATCTTGTTCATCGCTGCCCCTCTTTCACGCGGAATGGCTATGCTTATGGATCCAGTTGTAAATGCAACACTTGGAAAAATCGGTTCTATTATTTCAATTGCAACTACAGAAAGCCCGGTTATTATGGGGATTATGCTTGGCGGGCTCATCACAGTTATCTCTACATCACCATTAAGCTCCATGGCTCTAACTGCTATGCTTGGTTTAACGGGCTTACCAATGGCCATTGGTAGTCTCGCAGTAGCAGCCTCTGCTCCAATGAATTTTATTTTCTTTAAGCGTTTAAAGATTTGTTCAAAGAAAGATACAATTGCTGTAGCAATTGAACCATTAACACAAGCTGACATTGTCGCAGCAAATCCAATTCCAATTTATGCGACAAACTTTGTCGGCGGTGCACTTGCCGGCATTATTACATCCTTATTCCAACTTGTGAATAACGCACCTGGTACAGCATCACCAATTCCAGGGATTCTTGTTCTATTCGGATTCAACGATGTAATAAAGGTAACAATTGCAGCTATATTATGTGGAATTGTTACCACAATTATTGGTTATATCGGAACAATTATTTTCCGTAAGTACCCAATTCGTACCGCTGATGAAATTCGCGGAATCACTTCGAAAGAAAAAGTTGCATAAGAAAAGGAGCGAGTTCCATGGATGGAACTCGCTCCTTTTTCTTTTTATCCAGCTGCGATTCTAAACAGTCGGCTTCGCTTTTATTTTACCCAACCAAGAAGCATTTCCCGCACGAATTTGCTTGCTGCGATTGGTGTTTGGTCACTATGATCGTATACTGGGGCTACTTCTACTAAGTCTGCTCCAACTACTTTTATATTTGAATTTGCAATTGCTACGATGGAATCTAATAGTTCTTTAGATGTGATACCACCAGCTTCTAATGTTCCTGTTCCAGGAGCATGTGCTGGATCTAATACGTCGATATCAATTGTGACATAGACTGGGCGTCCTGCAAGCTTTGGCAATACTTCTTTTAACGGTTCTAATACGTCAAATTTGTATAGATTCATGCCCACTTCTTTTGCCCATTCGAATTCTTCTTTCATTCCAGAACGAATTCCGAAAGAATATACGTTTTCCGGACCAATTAAATCGCACACTTTACGAATCGGTGTAGAGTGAGATAACGGCTCCCCTTCATACGACTCACGTAAATCAGTATGAGCATCCATATGAATAATTGCTAAATCCGGATATTTTTTTGCCATTGCCTTAAAAATTGGCCAAGACACTAGGTGCTCACCGCCGAGACCTAATGGAAACTTACCAGCATCTAATAGTTTTGCTACATATTCTTCAATCATGTCTATGCTGCGCTGTGGGTTTCCGAATGGTAACGGAATATCACCAGCATCAAAATATTTCACTTCTTCTAGTTCACGATCTAAATATGGACTATATTCTTCTAGTCCAAGTGATACTTCACGAATACGTGCAGGGCCAAAACGGGAACCTGGACGGTAGCTTACTGTCCAATCCATTGGCATCCCGTAAATAACAGCCTCTGACTCTTCAAAACTTGGATGACTTTTAATAAATACTTTACCTGAATAAGCTTCATCAAAACGCATATTCTTTTCCTCCTTATGTGGAACTTAAGGTATCCCAACCTTTCATTATTTCTCAAATTTGGAGCACTATACTCCTCTTTCTCGATTTACCTCAATCTTCTTTTAACGATAAGAAGATTATTTCATTTATAGTAGCGAAAGCAGCTAGCATGTCCGTTCTATTGCACACCTTGAATGAGCCACTTCCGCTTTTCTTTTGTCTAGCTACAGCCGCTAGAATATTCGGTGGCTTCCCTTCTTCCTGCGAGGCAAAAAGTGCCTCTACGTCTGAAGCTCCATCCCTATTCTAAACGAGCTGCTTCTGCTTTTATTACTTCACTAAATCTCCAACAAACTTTGGTAACACAAATGCTGCTTTATGCAATTCTTTTGTGTAATATTTCGTTTCGATTTCGTGGAAACGCTCTTCGCTTACTTTTAATGGATCGTATTCTTTAGATCCGATTGTGAATGTCCACATTCCACTTGGATATGTTGGGATATTCGCTGTGTATAGACGTGTAATTGGGAAGATTTCTTTTACGTCTTTAAATACAGTTGAAATTAATTCTGGTGTGAACCATGGGTTGTCCGTTTGCGCAACGAAAATACCGTCTGCTTTTAACGCTTTTGAGATTCCAGCGTAGAATCCTTTTGTAAATAAGTTTACTGCTGGACCTACTGGTTCCGTAGAGTCAACCATGATTACATCATATTCATTCTCACTTTCTGCGATGTGTAGGAAACCGTCTCCTACTTTTACTTCAACGCGCTCGTTATCTAATGCACCTGCAATTGATGGTAAGTACTGTTTAGAGTACTCGATTACTTTACCGTCGATTTCAACAAGTGTTGCTTTCTTTACGCTTGGGTGCTTTAATACTTCACGGATTACACCACCGTCACCACCGCCAACAACTAATACGTTCTCAGGGTTTGGATGTGTAAATAAAGGTACGTGTGCTACCATTTCATGATATACGAACTCGTCCTTCTCTGTTGTCATAACCATACCATCTAAAATAAGCATGTTTCCGAATTCTTCAGTTTCAACCATATCAAGCTTTTGAAATTCTGTTTGCTCCGTATGTAATGTGCGGTTAATACGCGCCGTAATTCCAAAATGTTTTGTTTGTTTTTCAGTGAACCATAGTTCCATCGTACAATCACGCCTTTCGCTGCAAATTTATAATAGGGACATCATTAATGTCCCCTAACAAAAATAAAACAAAACATACAAAATGTATAGTTAAAAGTACAAAAATACCGAAAATATATTTTAATTAAAGTATTTTTATTCATATATTACTTAAACACTATATTTAACAATAAAGAAAACCCTTTCTTAAGAAAGGGTTTCTTTTTGTCACTATTTGTTGAATGGCCGATATATGGTGAGAAATGGTCGATATATTTGAAAAATCGCCGATAAAATTTCACTTATCAATGACTGCTTTCAGACCCTAATTTAGAATCTTCTCGAACAGGAATTAAAATCATGATACAACCAACTAATACAACGATTCCCCCAACTAAAAATGGACTTTGTGGTGAAATTGTATGGCCAATAATTCCTGATAAAATTGGTGCAATCGCCCCGCCAAGCCAGCGGACGAAATTGTATACACCAGACGTAATAGATCTTTCATAAGGTGAAATATCCATGACATAGCTTGTATATAAAGCGTTATTTAATCCAGATGCTAATCCAGATAAGACGATAAGAACGATTTGCAACCACATCACTTTAACAAAGAATAACGCAATTAACAGAATCGCGAATACAAATAAACTAAATCTTAACAATGCTTTTGGTTCATATTTCCCTTCTAACTTGTGTGCTAATATTGCAGACCCGTATGCTAGCGCAAGTCCCCAGCCGCAAAATACGAAACCGAGCTGAATTGCAGATAAGTGCATAATAAGTGGTGAATATGCTAATACAACGAAAAATCCGTAATAATATAACATGCCTGAAATAGCACCTTGCATAAATGGTTTATATTTAATTAGGTTAAGTAATTCCCCTACTCCAGCGGCTTTACGCTGCACTTTGCGCTCTGGTTCTTTTACAAAAAAGAAAACAAGAATAAATGCTAATAAAATTAAAAGGCTTGTCGCGAAAAATGGATAACGCCAAGAATATCCGCCAAGTAATCCCCCTAATAATGGACCACCTGCCATCCCTAAACCAATCGCAGCTTCGTATAAGCCAACCGCTTCATGTACTTCTTTACTTAAAGCAATTAATAATGTCATCGCTGTTGCGAAAAACATCGCATTTCCTAGCCCCCAGCCAGCGCGGAAAAGAGACAACTGTGCAATCGTTTGTGATATACCGCATATAAAAGCAAATACAGTTACAATCGATAAACCAATTGTCATCATTCTCTTATCGCCAAATCGTGCTGCAAATAAACCAGCGGGCAACATCATAATTGCCATCGTTAAAATATATGCTGTAAATAACATTTCCACTTGCCAATGTGTGGCACCAATTTTCTCAGCAATAATCGGCAAAATAGGATCGACTACTCCGATGCCTGAAAAGGCAAGGAAAGTAGCCAGTACTGTAATCAATCTCCCCATTTTTTGTTTACTCTCCATATTTATTACTCTCCTTTTGTTTCCTCCAAGAATCTAGTTGCGCGCTCTAAACTAGTCTCTAATTCTGCTTTCACGCGCTCTATTTGTTTCATTTTTGTATCAAGAGTTTGTACTTGGTTCTCAAGCATATCCTTAATTTCTTGAATCACTGCACGATCACGTGGATTTTCGCTATTTCTTCTTTGCTCCATGCGCTCTTTTAATGATAAGAAATGATGCATTTCTTGAAGTGTAATTCCTAATACTTCTTTTGCTTCTACAATCCTCTTAATACGTGTAATATCTTCATCTGTATAAAGACGAATATTTCCTTCACTACGCTCCGGCGGATGAATCAGGCCAATTTCCTCATAATAACGAAGTGTACGCTTTGTTAATCCAACTTGCTTTGTTACTTCATCAATCTTATACATGTATATTCCTCCTTCCATCACACTATTACATTTTACGTTAACGTTAACTTTTATGCAACTGTTATACTTTTGTAAATATTTAGCATATGAATTGTATTTTTTTCCCCGTAGTTTCATAATGAAAGAAATGAACTCATAAGGAGATTTTCAGATGAAAAAACCACTTATTTTTGCCCATCGCGGAGTGAAAGGCACACATCCAGAAAATACAATGATCGCTTTCCAAGAAGCAGAGCGCGTTGGTGCTCACGGCATTGAACTTGACGTTCACCTTGCGAAAGATGGTGAGCTTGTTGTAATTCACGATGAGACTGTTGACCGTACGACAAATGGGATTGGACTTGTTTCTGAGAAAACAGTAGCGGAATTACAAGCGCTTGATGCAGGAAGTCATAAAGACCCCTCTTTTCACCAAGCAAAAATCCTAACCTTACGAGAAGTGCTCATTTGGTTATCTACGACAAATTTAGAGCTTAATATTGAATTAAAAACAGACGTAATCCACTATCCAGGTATCGAAGAGAGAGTTGTTGATCTTGTTCGGGAATATCACCTTTCAAACCAAATTATATTCTCATCGTTTAACCATGATTCTGTTTCTTTGCTTGCAGAACTTGCTCCTGGAATCCCGAGAGCTATCTTATATGATGAACCAATTGCTGATCCAATTGCTGAAGCAAAGAAAAGAGAAGCGACCGGATTACACCCTAATTTTCAGCTATTAACAAAAGAATTTGTCCAAACTGCACAGCAGCAAGGATATGTATTCCGGCCCTATACAATCAATGAATATAAAGATTTACAAACTATGATTGATTACGGCGTAGATGTTATTATTACAGATTGGCCGATGCGTGCTTTTGAGCTCCTTTCTTAAATAAGGGAGCTCTTTTTTGTTTTGTGTTTAAAATACGAAAAAACCCTCAATACTATTAAAGTGAAACTTTAATCAGTGAGGGGTTCCTCATCCCCCACTGATTATTAGCCTTCACCAATCGGGCTTTTACGGGCAGTTTATCCCTCCACCTCACTTCTTTTCCTTTGCTAAGGTTTGAGGTAGGGGATTACTGCCCTCGAATAGCGGGATAAAAGTATATGATGAGGAGATGAAAAAGATGGATCAAACTATAAATCCAAAACTTAAAAAATATAAACGTCTTTTCTTCACCGCACTTTTTTCATGCGTTCTTTTTTTCGTTTTTTCTTTTTTTATTATCATTATTGTTGCAAAGATTATGGGACCACCTCCCATTGCTGTTCCACAAACAAGCACCTTTTATGCGAATGATGATACTGTAATGGGACAAAGTAATGGAATGCAAAAGCGCTATAACGTGTCCCTCGACCAAATTTCTCCTTATGTAAGAGAAGCGACGCTTTCTATTGAAGACCAACGATTTTATAATCATCATGGTTTTGATATGAAACGAATTGCTGGCGCAATCGTTGCAGATATAAAAGCAATGGCAAAGGTTCAAGGTGCTAGCACGATTACGCAGCAGTATGCCCGTAATCTATATTTAGATCATGATAAAACTTGGAAACGAAAAGCGTTAGAAGCACTCTATACGATTCGCCTTGAGGTCAATTACAATAAGAATCATATTTTAGAAGGATATTTAAATACAATTTATTACGGGCACGGCGCTTATGGTATTGAAGCTGCTTCTCGTCTTTACTTTAATAAATCAGCTAGTGACTTAACATTAGCAGAGGCAAGTATGTTAGCTGGCATTCCAAAAGGTCCTAGCGTATACTCTCCCTATGTAAAAGAAGAACGGGCAAAAACAAGGCAGTCTATTATTTTAGATGAAATGGTAGAACAAGGATATATTACAAAAAATCAAGCAAACTCTGCGAAACAAGAAAAGCTTGCGTTTGCTTCGTTAGAAACAAAAAAGGTTACAGAAATTGCACCTTATTTTCAGGATACTGTACAATCATCTCTCCTCCATGACATTGGACTCGATGAGCAAACTTTGCAGCGCGGTGGACTCCGTATCTATACAACACTAGACCCAAAACTACAAACAATAGCTGAGCAAGCTGTAAAAGATACAATTCCAGAAACAACTAGTATACAAACAGCTCTTGTCTCAATGAATCCAAAAACAGGAGAAGTAGCAGCTCTTGTTGGTGGAAAAGATTATAAAGAGAGTCAATTTAACAGAGCGATTCAAGCGGCTCGCCAACCAGGGTCCACCTTTAAGCCGTTTTTATATTACGCGGCACTCGAAAAAGGATTTACACCAGCGACTCGCTTAAAAAGTGAATATACGGTATTTACGTTAGGTGATGGTGTTTCTAAATATAAACCGAAAAATTATAAAGACTATTATGCCGATGATTTTGTAACGATGGCGCAAGCTCTTGCAGTATCAGATAACGTATATGCTGTGAAAACACATTTATTTTTAGGCGAAGATTCTCTTGCGAAAACTGCGAAACAATTCGGTATTACAAGTTCATTAAAAGACGTACCGTCCCTTGCCCTTGGTACTTCTCCTGTCAAACCAATTGAAATGGTGGGCGCATACAGCATGTTTGCAAATGGAGGAAAGCAAGTAAAGCCAACCTTTATCCGTCGCGTTGTCGATAACGAAGGAAACATTTTATATGATGCACATTTAGAAAGTAAACAAATTCTCGATAAAAACAATACGTTTGTAATGGAAGAGATGATGACAGGAATGTTCAATGACAAGCTAAGTGGTTATGCATCTGTTACAGGACATACCCTTCTTCCGAAACTATCGCGTACGTATGCAGGGAAGTCTGGCTCCACAGAAACGGATAGCTGGATGATTGGCTTCACGCCGCAAATTGTAACTGGTGTTTGGGTAGGATACGACAGGCCTAAATCTATTTCCAATCCAGCTGAACAAGGCTACGCCAAAAAGATTTGGGCCATTGCGATGGAAAAGGGACTAGAAGGTCAGCCTAAAAAGGATTTCAAACAACCAAGTGACGTTGTTGCTGTAAATATCAATCCCGAAAATGGGAAAATCGCAACGAAAAGCTGTCCTGTCTCTGTAAAAATGTATTTTACAAAAGGAACAGAACCGACCGAATACTGCATAGATCATGTGGATGACAAGGAAGAATTCGAGAAGGCTAGCAAAGAAAAGAAAAAAGAAGGCTGGTGGAAAAGGTATTTTCCATGGTAATCCCAATATATTGACCTTTTCACATCACATATCAGTACTTGCCACATAATAGCAAAGGCTACCAAGATTTCTCCTGGTAGCCTTAAAATTATTCTCCTAATAATACTTGACGCAATTCTTCACTAGACTCGTTCCAAATTGCTTCATTATGCTCTTTCAAGAATGTGCCAAGCACCTTCTTAGATGACTCATCCATATGGTCAACCATGATGTGACGTTTTAATGATTTATCCATCTTGTTTACGTGCTCTGGAAGTGATTTATAACCACGGCGAATTTCACGGTCAACTGTCATTTCACAAGCTGTTACACCTGCATAATAAGCACCTTTTGCTGTTCTCTCAATCGTTACCCATACGAGCCAATACGGCTTTCCATTTGGAACTTCGTCTTTATTCGTTAAAAATTTAATTCCCTTTTCAACAGTACTACGTGCATGCATCGCCCCGATATCAACGAACGCAGTTTGCTCAATTACGTCTACGAAAACAGGTGAAATATTTTCTAAACTTAGTGCTCCAACACCAAAACCACCATGTCCATCTGTTGAATCGTTTTTCACAATATTAAAACCGATTTTTTTCTTTTTCTCTGTCATATGTAAACTCCTCCTCACTCATGTATTACATTAATCCAAATATAGGTGCAATAACGCTTTGCAAAATACCTAATACATACGGAATAACCACCTGGAAGATTGGTTGAATTGTATAACGATCCAGCGGTGTAATAACAAGAATCAATAAAGCGATCGCTCCATATTTCTCATACTGCGTCATTTTCGCACGAATATTTGCTGGTGCTAAATCTTCAATCACACGATATCCATCAAGTGGTGGAATCGGTAATAGGTTGAACACAAATAAAACAATATTAAGAGTAATAAAAATTTGAAAGAATTGAATTAGCGTATCTGCTACTGCAAATGGAACTGCATTTAATACACCAAGTGTATCTAAACTATATAAAATAATTAACCCAATCGCACTCAAAATGAGGTTACTAATTGGCCCTGCAATCGAAACAAGTACACCAGCAAGGCGTGGCTTTTTAAAATTATACGGGTTAACAGGAACTGGGCGCGCCCAACCAAACCCAATGATTAATATAGCAATCATCCCTATCGGATCCAAATGAGACATTGGTGATAACGTTAAACGCCCTTGTCTTTTCGCTGTGTCATCACCAAACTTATATGCAACATATGCATGTGCAAATTCATGCACAGACAATGCAATAACAATAGCCATTGCGACCAACGGTATTTGGTGCAGTGGATATACAAAAAAGTTCTCCATACTCCATCTCCTCTTCGTTATGTCGAAAAAAAATATTTTTTTTCGATTGTTCTTCTTCATAATCCGTTATAATAAGATTGTAACTTACATAAAAGGAGCGATTGTACATGCCATACGTAACAGTGAAAATGCTAGAAGGACGCACAGAAGAACAAAAGAAAGCCCTTGCTGAGAAAGTAACTGCAGCAGTAAGCGAAACAACTGGTGCTCCAGAAGAAAACATCGTTGTTTTCATCGAAGAAATGTCTAAAAATCATTATGCAGTTGGCGGAAAACGCTTAAGCGACAAATAATTTCAAGTTTCTTTAATAAGAAGCAGTCCATGGGGTTGCTTCTTATTTCTTTCCTTCTAATAACTCAATAATTTTCTCTTTATATTTTCCTTTTCTTCCATCTTCATAAATTAAATCATGCGGATAGAAAAGTTTCTGATCCCTTCTCTTCTTACCAGTAATCGCCTCTACAATATCCGATTCACGCGAAA
Organism: Bacillus sp. TL12; assembly: GCF_022625245.1. Taxonomy (NCBI): domain Bacteria; kingdom Bacillati; phylum Bacillota; class Bacilli; order Caryophanales; family Bacillaceae; genus Bacillus; species Bacillus sp. TL12. The sequence goes on from NZ_JAJJBY010000009.1 coordinate 49,758, forward strand.
GCTCCCTGAGGTCTCCGTTTGGCATAAGAAGTAAGATTGGCAATCTCTCTTCTTCTTCTCCAGCACGATAAAAGTCATACGGTAAATCTGATGTTGAATCCACAACTAAATAGTACTCTGGATCGAGCCCAATCTTTTTAAATAAACTACTTAATTCCATCCAATTATCTAAACCATGATTCTCTGTAAATTCTACATATTTAAAGAGATTTCGGTTCATAAAACGACGACTTAAATCACTTAGAATTTGATCATCTTCATCTTGCCATACCTGGAAATAGTAATACATTACATTCTCATCTAGCTTTAAATAATCCTCTACTGTTACTTCCTCTTCAAATAAAGAATAGAAATGAACCGGATGATACTTAAATGTATAATACTGCTCATGTAATGTTTTTGCACGGTGTAAAATCTTTGTTAAAATCACTTCTGCGCTGCGCGTTACTGGATGGAAGTATACTTGCCAGTACATTTGATAGCGGCTCATAATATAATGCTCTACAGCGTGCATACCACTATTTTTAATCACGACTTGATTGCCGTATGGACGCATGACACGAAGTATACGTTCCATATCAAAATTCCCATACTTTACACCAGTAAAATATGCATCTCTTAATAAATAATCCATACGATCTGCATCAATTTGACTAGAGATCATACTAATCGCTAATTTATTATCAGACGTTTTTGCAATCACATCTGCTACTTTTTGTGGAAATTCTCGGTCTACACGGCTAAGTACATCATTGATTTCCGTATCACCGACAATAACTTTTTGCGTGAACTTCTCATGATCTAATGAAAAAACTTTTTCAAAGGAATGGGAGAACGGACCGTGTCCCACATCGTGCAAGAGAGCTGCACATAAACATAACAATCTATCTTCTGCATTCCAATTTGGTCTGCCATCAAACACATCATCAATCATACGACGAATAATCTCATATACACCTAATGAATGAGTAAAGCGACTATGTTCTGCACCATGAAATGTAAAAAACGTCGTTCCTAGCTGCTTAATACGGCGCAAACGTTGAAATTCCTTCGTTCCGATTAAATCCCAAATGACACGATCACGCACGTGTACATATTTATGTACTGGGTCTTTAAACACTTTTGTTTCGCTGAGTTTGTCGTTTAAATATACCATATCGACATCCTCCTTCCTTACTGCATTCTTACTTTATATTATAAACGAAATAGGAAAGAGAAAGAAACGAAAGACTATATATAAATCCAAATTAAAAAACTAACATCAAACCATTCTTTTTAGATGGACGAGAGCACCCGGCCATGCATAGAAGCGGTCAGTACCTTTTTTAGCCCCATGCCACGTAAAAACAAAAGGAGAAAATGAGTAAAAGTCTCTATTTGTTCTCCATAGTCATAATTCATCTATTAGAAACTCAAATTGGATTTATATAGAAATGCAGAAAATCACTTCCGTTATAACGAAAGTGATTTTCTTTGTATATTATTTTCCTAAAACGAACTCAGCAATTTCGTCTAAGATCATTTCTTTACCAAGTGGGAAGTATCCTTTATTTAGGTCTTCGTTCTTGATTGTAAATACGTGGTTGTTCTTAACAGCGTTCATGTTTTTCCAAATTGTTTCTTCTTGGAATTCTTTTAAGCGCTGAGAACCGTCACCCGTTGTAAATACGAATAAGTAATCTGGGTTGTAATCAATTAACGCTTCTTTTTGTACTTGTACTAATGGTTTATCCATTGGTGTACCTGGAACTGCTGGTAATTTTAAGTCTTTGAAGATTACGCTACCGTAACCGTAGTCACCATATACGCGGAATGCATTTGGATATGCAGCCATTTTCATGAATTTCGCATCGCCAGTTTTTGCAACGATTTTATCGTGTAACTTGCTTGCTTTTTCATCATATTTCTTGAACCATGCAGTTGTTTCTTTTTCTTTATCAAAGATTTTACCTAACTCTTCAAACTTTGGACGCCATTGATCTAATGGAGTTTTTAACATAACAGTTGGTGCAATTTTAGATAATTGATCATAGATTTTTTCTTGACGGTTGTTCACAAGAATTAAATCTGGTTTTGCAGCAGCTACTGCTTCGATGTTAATTTTGTCGCCCCAAGCAGAGCCAACTGGTTTTACATCTTTTAATTTATCCGCAATATGAGCATCAATTTTTTCTTGAGACGTATTTGCAGTAATGATTGGTTTCATTCCAAAGATTAATAATTCTTCTGTTGAACCACTAAGGTCAGCAATTTTCTTTGGATTTGCAGGAATTTTAATTTCACCTTTTGCATGTTGTACAGTACGCTCTTCCACTTTTGCGTCTGCTTTCTTTTCTTCTTTCTTGTCAGAAGAACAAGCTGCAAATAGTACAGAAGTAACGACTAGTACCATCGCTAATAATACCGCTTTAAATTTCTTCATATTCCCACTCCTTCTGGATATATTTCTCTTATAAGTTGTATGTAACTATAAGAAACTCCACACTAACATTAATATATATTAATTAAATGTTGTATGTAGCCCGTTCTAACGGGCGTTCAACTTCCCATGTTGAATGAGAAGCTCAACGTCCATTAGAATCCCTCTCCCTATCTAAATACGGATAGGAAGAGGGTTTCTCTTATGCTTGCTTGCGTACTTGTTTATTTATCATTGTTAAATCATAAGTTAAGCAAATCGGTTTACAGTTTACAGGACATGGAACAATTTGCGCTTCAATTTCAAATACATTGCGAAGCGTTTCGCACGTCATAACCTCATCTGGCGTCCCTTGTTTCATTAACTTACCTGCTCTTAACGCAATCATATGATCTGAAAAACGAGAAGCATGGTTTAAATCATGAATAACCATAACGATTGTGCGGCCTTCTTCTTGATTTAACTTTTTCAATAAATTTAATACTTCCAATTGATGGGCCATGTCTAAGTATGTTGTTGGCTCATCTAGCACAAGCAAATCCGTTCCTTGCGCAAGAGCCATTGCAATCCAGACACGTTGGCGTTGACCACCTGATAAAGCTTCTGCTGGACGGTTTGCAAACTCTGTCATCCCTGTTACTTCAAGCGCCCAGTGAATATAACGGTAATCTTCTTCTTTCAGAGTCCCAAATCCCTTTTGGTGGGGGAAACGCCCATATGAAACAAGTTCAAACACAGTAAGACCTGTTGGCACTTCTGCAGTTTGTGGTAAAATCGCCATTTTCTTTGCGATTTCTTTTGTCGGCTGCTTCTCAATCGCTTTCCCATCAAGATATACAGTACCTCGTTTTGCTTTTAAAATACGAGAAGCTGTTTTTAACAATGTGGATTTTCCGCATCCATTTGGTCCAATAATTGTTGTAATTTTCCCTTCTGGAATTTCCACTGATAACCCATCAATAATTAAACCTTCATTATAGCCAACAGATACCGAATCAACCGCTAAAGTTGCCATACAAAAAGCCTCCCTTTATTTTGTCCTCATAAGTAAATAAATGAAATATGGTGCACCGATTACAGAAATAACAAGACCGACCGGTATTTCAGATGTCGTTAGTACACTTCTTGAAATCAAATCTGCAAATAGTAGTAGGAATGTTCCAATTAATGCTGCTGTCGGTAACATAATTTGATGTTTCCCGCCGACAAGTCGCCTCGCCAAATGCGGCGCCATTAAACCAATAAAGCCAATTCCGCCAGCGACTGCAACAGAAGCCCCTGCTAAACAAACAGCAATAAATAATAATTTTCGTCTTTCTTTCTCTACGTTTACACCAAGTCCAACTGCCGCAGCATCTCCTAAATTCATTACATTTAGCACATGTGCTTTACGAATCGCAATTGGTAAAAAGATGAGCATCCATGGAAGTACGCTTAATACGAATTTCCAGTCTGTCCCCCATAAACTTCCCGCTAACCAAATCGTTGCAAAACGGAAGTCATTCGATGTCATTTTCATTGAAAAAATTAAACTAACAGCACCAAATCCTGCTGCGACTGCGATACCAACAAGTATTAAACGAGTTGATGAAACGCCGTCCTTCCATGCCAGTACATAAATAATGACTGCTGCTAGTATTGCACCGACTAATGCAAAGAATGGAAGAATGAATACGGACAGAAGAGTACCAGTCCCTACTTTTCCAAAAAAGAAGTAAACGAAAACAACAACAGTTAATCCTGCACCGGCATTAATACCGATAATTCCAGGATCAGCAAGTGGGTTTCGTGATAATCCTTGCATAATAGCACCGGACATTGCTAATGCTGAACCAACTAATATAGCAATTACCATACGTGGCATACGAAATTCAAATAAAATAACTGACTGATCTTCTGCCCCTAACCCTACCAATGACTTTAATACATCCATTGGGGGGATTTTAAATGTTCCTGTATTTAAACTAATAAGAAATACTGAAACAATTAAACAAGCTAAAATTGTTATGACTGAAATGTTCTTTTTTGTTAAGACGGTTGCCTTCACATTTTCCCTCTCCCTTCATTACGTGCTAAGTAGAGGAAGAATGGAACGCCAATTAGTGCTGTAATGGCCCCAATTGGTGTTTCAAACGGCGGATTAATAATTCGTGATAGCATATCCGCACATTCAATTAACAATCCACCTAATACAGCAGAACATGGAATCACCCATCTATAATCTGAACCGACAAGAAAACGTGTCATATGCGGGATGACAAGCCCAACAAACCCAACGGATCCTGCCATAGATACTGCTGAACCTGTTAACACAAGCACAAGTACAGTTCCGATAAATTTAATTAATGTTGTATTTTGACCAAGACCAATTGCAATTTCTTCACCGAAACTTAAAATGGTAATGTATCTCGACATCATAATCGCTATAACAAGACAAACAAGTCCAATCGGCAAGAGCATGTCAATACTCTGCCATTTCACACCAGCAACGCCACCTGCATTCCACATACTCACCTCTTGTGCAAGATTGAAATAGAGTGCGATACCAGATGAAATAGCCCCTAGTAGAGCGCTAATTGCTGCTCCAGCTAACGCTAATTTAACAGGTGTTAATCCGCCCGGTGAAGATGCCCCAATGCCGTATACAATACTTGCTCCAAATGCTGCTCCAATAAAAGAAGCGATAACAAACATTAAATACGGTGAATTGGGGAAAAACGCATACATAATTGCAATCCCAAATACCGCTCCATCAGTAATCCCCATTAATGATGGAGATGCAAGCGGATTCCGTGTCATCCCTTGCATAATCGCACCGGATACCGCTAAAAAGGCACCAGCAACAACTCCGCCAATTGCCCTAGGCATACGTAGCTCCCAAATTACATTATGATGCGTCAAAGAACCATCAAAATGAAAGACAGCTTGCCATACAGTTTTCAAACTAATATCCGCTGCACCAAATGAGATTGAAGTTGCCATACTTAAAGCTAACAAAATTGTTCCCGCTATTAAAATAATAGAAGCAATAAGCGGTCTACTCTTAATCTCTTTCACATTTACTTCCTGTTGCTCAATATTCCTCGCGCTTGCTTCCATCCCTCAACCATCCTAACCAACAACATATATTTAATAAAATGAGATTTATTCTCAAGAAACAGCAAAAGAAAATCGGGTGTATCCACCTTTTTGATAATGATTCTCAGAATCATAATTCTATTCTACCTACCGGTACAAAAGGCTGTCAACCATTATTTTGCAATATCAAACTAATGTAATTGATATAAAACCAATATCATAATATGTAATTTATCCATTCATACATGTTCGTCGTATATCAGTATTTAAAAATAATTTTTAATTTCCGCAATAAAAAAAGAAGAGTAAAATATTCACTCTTCTTACTTATTTAATTTCGCTTCGATTTTCTTAATCAGTTCATCTTCAGTCGGCGCTGCAACTGGACGATTATTCACAAAAGCGAATGATTTTTTACGACCTGGTCCACAATAAGATTGACAACCAACCTCAATATTTGCACATGAATCTACTTTTTTGAGCTTTGGTATCAAGGTCTTAATGTTCGTCGCCTGACAATCATCACACACACGGAATTCATTTCCCATTCTATATAACACTTCCTCTATTTTTAACTTTTCACAAGTACATTTAACAGTAAACGCTAAATGGTATTTTACCGCTCTTTGAGGCTTGATGCAAGTTTCCCTCTATGGGTCCTACGCAATAGAAAACCTCACTTTCCCCTTCATTTTTCCCTTTATAAACTCCCTTCATTCGTGCAACAATTTCTTACTTCCATCAAAATCTACCATATTTTTAAAAGCTTTGTATAAAAGCCATTTCTTTTGCCCATTATAAAAATAGGAAGTTCATAAAAAGAAAGGGAGTTGAATCTATGAAAGTAAGACAAGATGCTTGGACAGACGAGGACGATTTATTACTTGCGGAAACTGTACTACGTCATGTTCGAGAAGGAAGTACACAATTAAATGCATTTGAAGAAGTTGGTGATCAATTAAATCGCACCTCAGCTGCTTGTGGATTTCGCTGGAATGCTGTTGTGCGTTATAGCTACGAGCAAGCCTTACAGCTAGCAAAAAGACATCGAAAAGATAAAATGCGTGCCGCTAGCGGAGAACAGGCAAAAAAACGCCTACTTTATACGCCACCAGCTTCAGCGGTAATTACGAATGATGAAGAACCTGTTGTAAACACAACTGTCCCTCGTTCAGAACCAGTTGTATCTAGCACTTCTATAACAATGCAAGATGTAATTTACTTTTTACAAACTGTGGGGTCTTCAAACGTAAAAGTAACAGCACTCGAAAACGAGAATACGAGATTGAAACAAGAAATGAAAGCTCAAATACTTCGTAATGAAGAGTTAGAAAAGAAATTAGAAAAGCTAGAACAACAATCTAATACAGTACAAGAAGATTACGAAACGCTCATGAATATTATGAACCGCGCTCGTAAATTAGCATTAATGGATGATGAAGAGCCAACGCAAACCTCTTTCCGTATGGATCGAAACGGTAACTTAGAGAAAATTGCAGAATAAAAAGGATGCAGGTGAATGCATCCTTTTTATCATGTTATAGAGAACAGGAACTCTTATAAGGATCGTTTATGAAATATCACAGAAAAAGTTGTTCGTGCAAAATGGTAAATGAAATTTTATCGGCGATTTTTCAAATATATCGATTGTTTCTCACAATATATCGGCTATTCGACAAAGGATATCAACCATTCAACAAATAGCGACACAAAACCAGCATCTGTTGTCTTTCGTTTCCCGGCATTCTAGTAAAAGGATGCAGGTGTCTGCATCCTTTTTATTATGGTTTTAAATTCAACATATGAGACTCTTCTAACTTAGAATCCTTGCGAATGTTTGGATAGATTTCTTTTTTCGGATTTTCTTTAAATTCCACTACCCCAACTGTTTTTACTGGAGCACTAATCGCTTCATATGCAGAATCACTTACTACCGCGAACATATCTGCATATTTGCGAGCATCTCCAATAATTACGTTACCTTCGTACTTCATTTTTTTATCGCCAATCATGACATCATTTTGCTCATTTTTTGCAAATACAATACCCGCATCATTAGAGACAGATGGTAATGTTGTAATTGGTTTCGTTTCTTCACCATCTACTTTTCTTAACAGCTTTTCTTTTACAAACTTTTCTGCTGTCGTTTTATTCATGATTAATACTTTTTGGTCATTTACCTTATCAAATTTAACAGTATACTTCGCTTCAGATTCTATTTCTTTTTTATGTTGATCAATTGTTTGTTGTACAACTGTTTCATCACCATACATCAATACGCCGTTTGCTTGTGGGGCAATCATGTCCATAATTGAACAACCACTAAATACCGCAGCTGACATAATCGCTACAAGTCCTAATTTTACTTTTTTCATTTATATTCCTCCTAAAACTATAATGACAGTTCTCAGTTTAATGACAAAAACGGCTTTTACCAATTTCCTTTCCTTACAATAACATTACAATCTCGTAAGGTTCTTTTTCACAACTCTCCTCTCTTCTCACTTTTTTGCTATAATAAAGGTTGTCATTTTATAAATAAGGGGTTAGTTATATGAGCAATTCCCGTTCAATCTTATCTCAACCAGAGTGGCGTATTGTAGATCAGTCCAGTTTAGGACAGACCTTCCACGCACTTCAATCATTCGCTATGGATGATACATTGTGCACAACAATCGGAAATGGTACATCTGCTTCGACGATGCGCTCTTGGGTTCATCACAATACAATTGTTCTTGGCATTCAAGATTCTCGTCTTCCTCATTTGCAGGAAGGGATTTCTTTTTTAAAACAGAAGGATTTCAATGTCATTGTTCGTAATTCAGGTGGTCTTGCAGTCGTACTTGATGAAGGGGTTTTAAACGTATCGCTTCTACTTCAAGAAACCGAAAAAGGAATTGATATCGACCTTGGATACGATACGATGTGGCATTTAATTAAAGAAATGTTAAAAGATTACGATGTCGATATCGAGGCAAAAGAAATCGTTGGCTCTTATTGTCCTGGCAGCTATGACTTAAGTATTCGTGATCAGAAATTTGCAGGTATTTCACAGCGCCGCATTCGCGGAGGGGTTGCTGTACAAATTTACTTATGTGCTACAGGTAGCGGCTCCGAACGTGCGGCACTTGTTCGCGATTTTTACAACTTAGCAATTCAAGGTGAAGAAACGAGATTTACTTATCCTGAAATTATACCAAGTACAATGGCTTCTTTATCTGAATTACTTGGTGAAACGATTACCGTTCAAGATTTAATGATGCGTTTATTAAAAACACTGCAGCAGTTTGCGCCGCGATTAACACCATCACAATTAACGGTAGATGAAGTTCCTTTATATGAAATGAACTTGCAGCGTATGATTGACCGTAATAATAAAGCACTTAGTCTTGAGAAATAACAAAGGCCCCGCTATATAGCGAGGCCTTTCGTTTTTATAGTGCTTGAGCTGCTGTAATTAAAGCTAACTTGTACACTTCTTCTTCGTTACAACCGCGAGATAAATCGTTTACTGGCATGTTTAAACCTTGTAAGATTGGTCCCACTGCTTCAAAGTTACCTAAACGTTGTGCAATTTTGTAACCAATATTACCAGCTTCTAAGCTTGGGAATACGAACACGTTAGCATCACCTTTAATAACAGAACCTGGTGCTTTCTTCTCAGCTACAGATGGTACAAATGCAGCGTCAAATTGGAACTCACCGTCTAATGTTAATTCAGGAGCCATTTCTTTTGCGATGCGAGTTGCTTCTACAACTTTTTCTGTTTCTGGAGATTTCGCAGAACCTTTTGTAGAGAAGCTTAACATTGCAACACGTGGATCGATACCGAATAGCTCAGCAGTTTTTGCACTTTCAATACCAATTTCAGCTAAATCTTGGCTGTTTGGTGCAATATTGATTGCGCAATCAGCGAATACATACTTCTCATCTTCACGTACCATGATAAATACACCTGAAGTTTTTGTAACGCCTGGTTTTGTTTTAATGATTTGAAGTGCTGGACGAACTGTGTCAGCTGTAGAGTGAGCTGCACCACTTACTAAACCTTGTGCTTTGCCCATGTATACAAGCATTGTACCAAAGTAGTTTTCGTCTTTTAAAATTTCACGAGCAGCTTCTTCTGTTGCTTTACCTTTACGGCGTTCAACGAAAGATGCCACCATTGCATCCATTTCTTCATATGTAGCTGGATCATAAATATCAACGCCTGCTAATGTTAAGTTCATGCTAGCAGCTTTTGCGCTAATCTCTTCTTTATTACCAACTAAAATTGGTTTTACTAACTCTTCTTTTGCTAAACGCTCTGCAGCGCCTAAGATTCTTTCATCAGTTCCTTCAGGAAGTACGATAGAAATGCCTTTTCCTTGAACCTTTTCTTTTACTGTTGTAAATAAATCGCTCACGAATAAACCCTCCTACAAATGTTAAAAAACTCTATCTTTAAGAATACTTCTTTTCATCTATATTTTAAACTTATAGCTCCTAAAAGATAGGTAAAATGAAAATGATTATATTTTCATAAAATTCAGCATGGTTAATCTATTATGGAAAACATGAAAAAACTTTCTTTTTTAGATGGAAGAGAGCGTCCAGCCATGCATAGATGTGGTCAGGGCCCTTCTTTGCTCCATGCCATGTGAAAACACAAAGAGAACATGGGTGTAGGACTCTTTTTGGTTTCATAGCCGGACTTTTCAAGTGATAACAAAAAGCCTTTATCCGTACTCCTCTATATAGCATTTAAAAATGTGACAATTTTATGCACCCAAGCTTTACATAGGTGACTTTAAACCTATATATGCTATAGTTAACGTGTAAAATATCATTAACTGAGGTGAATAGAATGAGTGAAGCAGCAAAAACGTTAGATGGTTGGTATTGTTTACATGATTTACGTTCTATCGACTGGGCAGCATGGAAAACATTATCTAGTGACGAACGCGGACAAGCGATGTTTGAATTTTTAAACGTCATTGAGAAATGGAATAAAGTAGCAGCCGCAAAACAAGGTAGCCATGCAATGTATACAGTTGTTGGTCAAAAAGCTGATATTATGTTTATGATTTTACGTCCAACAATGGAAGAATTAAATGAAATCGAAACAGAGTTAAATAAAACAACATTAGCTGAATATATGGTTCCTGCATACTCTTACGTATCTGTTGTTGAACTAAGTAACTACTTGCCAGCTGAGGAAGACCCATACCAAAACCCACAAATCCTCGCACGCTTATACCCAGAATTACCAGAAGCAAAACACATTTGTTTCTATCCAATGGACAAGCGTCGTCAAGGGGATGACAACTGGTACATGCTTCCGATGGAAGATCGCAAAAAACTTATGTATAGCCACGGAAAAATCGGTCGTCAATACGCAGGTAAAGTTCGTCAAGTCATTACTGGTTCTGTCGGCTTTGATGATTACGAGTGGGGTGTAACACTATTCGCTGACGACATCCTTCAATTCAAAAAACTTGTATATGAAATGCGTTTTGATGAAGTAAGTGCTCGCTATGGCGAATTTGGTACTTTCTTCGTTGGTAACATTTTACCAAGCGAGAAAGTAGCTAAATTTTTATATGTATAATACAAAAAGGAACGAAATTCGTTCCTTTTTCTTAATATCCTACAAAAAACCTTCAAAAATCCTCTTTTTTCATCAAATTTAAACGATAATAGAAAAAAACTTGTCAAATTTCTCATTAAATTATAACCTTCTTATATTCAAAATTATGCTAAAATGATACGAGCTATATGCTAATAACGATGCGAAGGTGATAATTTATATGAGGAAAATTTTATCTATTTTACTAGCGCTTTTATTGTCTTTTTCTTCCTTAGGAGTAATAATCTCCCATGCAGAAGGAAAAATACACATAGAAGCTGCCGCTGCCATTCTTTTTGATGCAGATACAGGAAAAATACTGCATGAGCAAAATCCAGATGAATTACTAGCTATTGCTAGTATGTCAAAACTTATTGTTATTTACTCCGTTTTAGAAGCTATTAAAGAAGGAAAAATCACATGGGATACAAAAGTAAACATCTCTGATTACGCTTATGAAATTTCCCGTAATAATGAATTCTCCAATGTCCCTTTTGAAAAAGAGCGACAATATACAGTTAAAGAATTATATCATTCTATTGTTATCTTCTCTGCAAACGGATCTAGCATCGCGCTAGCTGAACTTCTTGCAGGAAGTGAAAAAAACTTCTTAAATCTTGCAAATGAACATGCAAAAAAACTAGGGTTAAAGAAATATAAATTTGTAAATGCTACAGGATTAAATAATGCTGATTTAAAAGGGAAACACCCTGAAGGAACTGATCCAAATGGAGAAAACTCCTTATCAGCTCGCGACATGGGTATTCTATCAAAAACAATTATTACAAAGTATCCAGAAATGCTAGAGGATACAAAACAAAGATTTAGAAACTTCCCAGACAACCATCCAAAACCAATTCGTATGGAAAACTGGAACTGGATGTTACCCGGAGCTGCTTTCGCTTATGAAGGAACAGATGGTTTAAAAACGGGAAGTTCCGATACAGCTGGATACGGGTTTACAATTACAGCAAAACGCGGTGACTTACGTCTTATTTCCGTTATTATTAAGACAAAATCAATGGATGAACGCTTCACGGAATCCCGTGAATTAATTGATTACGGTTTTAATAACTTTGAAAAACAGAAATTGAAAGTAGATAAAAATAATACAATTTCTGTCACGAAAGGAAAGGTAGACAACGTAACTGTGACGCCTGAAAAAGAGATAACGGTAATCACGAAAAAAGGTAGCAAACCACCTTACAAAGTTTCCACTGAGGCAGATAAATCACTTACTGAAGATGAAAAATTAGTGGCACCTATTAAGAAAGATACAAAAGTAGGCTCCCTTGTTTTAGAATCAACTGATCAATACGGATTTTTAGATAGAAGCAAGAAAATGAAAGTCACTGCAAAAACAACAGAAGAAGTAGAAAAAGCAAATTGGTTCGTATTAACAATGCGATCCATTGGTGACTTCTTCTCAAATATGTGGTCAAAGGTATTTGGATGATAGAAAGCTAGCAAATTGCTAGCTTTTTATTATGCCTCTCCCTCTATACAAACCCAGATTTTAAAACTGACATAACGCCTTTTCTTTTCGACGAAAGTAAGCATCTAGCTATGCATAGAAACGTTCAAACCTTCTCCCTGTCCCCTGCCCCCAAGTGAAAGCAGCGAGAAAATCTTTCTCCTCCGTAACAATGACTTATGGATATATATAACGCCAAAATCCTACTTCTTAAAACTTTGTTTGGTTGTCATATCTGGCTTTTTTTTCTCATACGTATGAACTAGTAATTGTTCTACACCGTTTTTACCGGCTCCTCTTTCTGTAAAAATGGTGAAAAAGAGGTGAAACAAATGGGTGTAATTTCTTATAACGAAGAACATGTAAAATTATTAGCAAGACTTATGCGAGCTGAAGCTGAAGGAGAAGGGCAACAAGGCATGCTAATGGTTGGGAATGTCGGTGTAAATCGCGTTAAAGGCAATTGTTTAGACTTCAAGAACATACGTAATCTACAACAAATGGTATTTCAAAGACCTGGTGGTTTTGAAGCAACACAAAAAGGATACTTTTATCAGCGTGCACGTGAACAAGATATTGCCCTTGCAAGACGTGTTATTGAAGGACAACGATTTTGGCCTGCTAATTTTGCTTTATGGTTTTTCCGACCAGAAGGTCCTTGTCCACCAACTTGGTATAATCAGCAAAATTCTGGTCGATTTAAAAAACACTGCTTTTTCCAACCATCTGCTGGAGACTGCCCAGCAGTATATTAAGGAATGAAAACGAGGAGGGATTTTTGAATGGCTCAGCAACAAAACCCGTTCTATGGAACTTTTTTTCAACCTTCTGGAACTCAACTACCACCAGGACAACAACAGCAACAAATGACACCTCAGCAACAACAATTGATGCAGCAACAAGCAATGCAACAACAAGCTCAAGCACAACTTGCAGCATCTCAAGGTATGCTTCCTCTAGAGCAATCCTATATCGAAAACATCCTTCGCCTAAACAAAGGAAAACAAGCGACTGTGGTTATGACATATGAGCGTGGTAGTTCGCTTGGCACACAATCCTATACAGGAATTATTGAAGCTGCTGGACGCGATCATATCGTCATAAGTGAGCCACAGTCTGGAAAACGTTACTTATTGCTTATGATTTATTTAGATTATGTAGAATTCCCTGGAGAAATTAACTATTTACCTGTTCAACCAGCAGCATATCCTCCAAGATAATAATAAAAGCTGGCAAATGCCAGCTTTTGTTTTGTCTTTATAATCCTTTTACAACTGCAGTTCCTACTAAAATCCAACCTATAATAAATGCTACTCCACCAAGTGGTGTAATTGGTCCGAAAAATTTAATACCTGTTGTACTTAACGCATAGAGACTTCCAGAGAACATAATAATTCCGGCTACCATAAACCAGCCTGCTGTACTTAGTAATGAAGATTGAATTTTATCCATTAATAAGGCTACGATAAATAGCCCTCCAGCATGAAACATTTGGTATGTAACACCTGTTTTCCAAACTTCTAGCATTTTTGCAGAAATTTTATTTTCTAAACCGTGTGCACCAAAGGCACCTAATGCGACAGATAAGCCAGCTGCAATACAGCCTAACAATAAGAAGATTTTCATTGGAATTCCCCTTTTTTATCTTTATGATAAGAAATTTTTACATATAAGCCAACCTTTTTAACTTTTAAAAATCAAATAAAGAGTTGCCGTTTGCATCATCTTCTTTCATGTATACGGGTTCCCCCAAAACTGGTACCACTTGCTGAGTTGTTGCTGTCATTGTCATCGGATGAGATGGTATAACTTGTGATTGTAATTTCGGCTCTACATATGTATGAGATTCACTCTGTTCATCTAAAAGTAAATCACATAGAGCACGAACAACTGATAAATGTTCTTTCGCCTTCTGTCCATCACTACTTTTTGCCTTCGCAATTTCATTTGCCATTTTATTTAAAATCTTATCGCTAGATACTTGCATTCCTTTTTCACCTCGTACTTTGTAATTCTTTCTCAAATTGCTCCAGCTTCTCTACTGGACCAAATACTATTATCATATCATGTTCTTGCAATTTTTCCTGCCCTGTTGGATTATGGATAATATTTCCATCACGTAAAATCGCTAAAATCGTAACATCGAGCTTATTTCTTACATCGCTTCCCAGCAATGTTTTCTCAGCTAAAACAGACTCTTTTCCAATTTGCACTTCTTCTATTGCAAAGGCTTGTTCTGTTCCATATAGCACTGTATCAATATAATTAACTGTTAATGGATTGGCAATTCCTTTTGCAATATGGATGCCAGCCATACTAGATGGATTGATCACTTTATTTGCACCTGCACGGCGCATTTTCTCTTCTGTTTCTGGCTTTTCGGCTCTAGCTATAATTTTAATCTTATTATTTAATCCTCGTGCTGTTAATGTAATAAACACATTTTCAGCATCGTTTGCAACAATTGCTACTAAACCAGCAGCTCTTGTAATCCCTGCCTTATGTAATACGTGATCCTCAGTAGCATCGCCATGTATGTATAAAAGCTTTTCCTTCTCTAGCACTGATTCTTCCTTATCGACGACTACAAACGGAATCTTTTTCTCTTGTAACTCATGTACGACTTGAAGCCCTACTCTACCACAACCACATACGATAATATGGCCCTGTAACTCTGCTATTTGTTTGTCCATCTTCTTCCTCCGTACTGCATGAAATAAATTCCCCTCAATAATCATTGCTGCTACTACCCCAATTGCATATGTAACAATTCCTACTCCAACAGGAATAATAAGAAGCGCAAAAATCTTCCCTGCCTGTTTTAACGGAACTGCATCTCCATATCCAACTGTTAACACTGTAATCATTGTCATCCAAAAGGCTTGAAACAAACTAATTTCTTCTATTATCATAAATCCAATTGTTCCAAGGATGACAACAAAACACATACATATAACGGCGATGCATAATTGCCTTTTTGCATTCATACTCTTCTTCAACTCTTTTCTCTACCTACAACCTTTGCCATAGTAAATAAAATACGTATATACTAGAAGCGGAATCTATGAAAGAGGTTGATATGATGAAAACATTTCTTTCTGCCTTGCAGTGGGCATTATTTATTTTAGCAGGAAGCCTGATTGTACCAATTAGCGTTGCTGCCAACTACGGGCTTGAAGGTGCCGAAGCTATCGCTTTTGTGCAACGAACATTGTTTGTTCTTGGTTTCGCTGGCCTTTTGCAAGCTATATTTGGTCATAGACTCCCTATTCAAGAAGGTCCCGCTGGCCTTTGGTGGGGAATCTTCTCGCTATATGCAAGCTTAGGTGTCGTATTATTCGGATCAAATAGCGAAACCCTTCGAGTCCTGCAATACGCATTTCTTTTAAGCGGCATTATCTGTATTATTCTTAGTGTTTTGGGACTTATTGATAAGCTTGTTCGTTATTTCACACCAACCGTAATCGGAACATATTTATTCCTTCTCGTTGCCCAACTCAGCGGTTCTTTCCTAAAAGGAATGTTCGGTCTCGATGGACAACATGCTGAAGTACAACCAAACGTATTCATCCTTTCACTCATTGTTATTTTACTATCTTTTTTCATGATGAAGCTACCTGTTATCGGACAATACTCTGTTCTTTTCAGCATTGTCTTCGGGTGGATTTTATTTGCATGCTTCGGTTTATCTAATCCTGTTACACCGGTAACAGATATCATTCGCCTTCCATCTCTATTCATATTTGGATACCCTCGTATTGAATGGAATATGGCAATTACCGTTATCTTTGTCACACTGTTACTTCTAACAAATATGTTAGCGAGCATTCGTGTTGTACAAAAGGTTATTTCTAAATATGAGGAAGGAGCCATACAAAATCGATTTAAACATGCTGGTATTATAACAGGGATTAACCAATTGCTAGGCGGCTTATTCTCAGCAATCGGTCCAGTCGCTATTTCAGGTTCTGCCGGGTTTATTGCTACAACAAATATTTATAAACGACTTCCTTTTATGCTAGGATCAGGTTTTATTATTGTAATTAGCATATTTCCAAAAATCACTTCGTTCTTCGTAGCTATTCCTGTCGCTGTTGGATATGCAGCCATCTATCCTGTATTTGCAAGTATGATTGGTCTTGCTTTTCAAGAATACGATACTGTAGAGGATAGAGAGCGCCTATTCCGCGTTGCTGGTCTTTCACTTTTTACAGGAATTGGGGTTATGTTTGTACCCTCACAAGCATTTTCGACTCTTCCCCCATTTTTAGCATCATTTTTAAGCAACGGCCTTGTACTCGGTTCTGTCATAGCTATTTTACTTGAAATGCTATTTTCCCGTTCAAAGGAAAAACAGCCATCATAAATTGGAAAACTTCCATTGTTTAGAGGTGGGAGTTCTCTCGAAAGATATGATAGAATTATCATAGGCAATACGCCCATGATAATATATACTAACAATACAGTAATTCACTTCACCATATAAATCGATTTTGATTTTTCAACATAGAAATTACGGCTCGGAAATCAAAAAAAGCCCTGCTCTCATTTTCTCCTTGTGTTTTCACATGGCATGGGGCTAAAAAGGGCTCTGTCCGCTTCTATCCATGAGCGGATTCTCTCTTCCACCTAAAAAAAGTGGGTTTCTATATTTTTCAATTTGCATTTATATATCTTCAAAGAGGTTCGATATCTTACTATTTATTTCTCATTATTTTGCTAGAATGAATTTCTAACAATACTAATCATTATTTCAACAAAGAAAGGAAATTTCTATATGTCTTATAAAATGATTGTTTTAGATTTAGATGATACTTTACTACGCGATGACCATACAATTTCAGAGCGTACAAAACAAGCTTTAATGACAGCCCAAGAGCAAGGAGTAAAGGTTGTACTCGCTTCTGGCCGTCCAACATTTGGTATGCGCCATATTGCTAAGGAACTTCGTTTAGAAGAATACGGTAGTTTTATCCTATCATTTAATGGTGCTAAAATTATTAACTGTAAAACAGATGAAGAACTATTCAGTAGTACACTATCTCCTGAAACCGTTCACAGTCTATATGAAATCAGTAAAAATGAAGACGTTTGGATTCATACGTATATCGGTGATGATATCATTACAGAAGAGAATAATCCATATACTGAAATCGAAGGCCAATTGACAGGCATGCCAATTATTCAAGTAGATAGTTTTACTGCAGCCGTGCAAGAACCTGTTGTAAAAGTATTAATGAATAAAGAAGCTGAGCGCCTTATTGAAGTAGAAAAGAAACTACAAAAACAATTAGAAGGTAAACTAAGTGTAATGCGTTCTAAGCCGTTTTTCTTAGAGTTCACAGAGGCTGGTGTTACAAAAGGAACAAGCTTAAACCAATTAATTCAACAGCTTGGTATTAAGCGCGAGGAAGTAATCGCAATGGGTGATAGCTATAATGACCAAGCAATGATTGAGTTCGCTGGTCTTGGCGTTGCGATGGGAAATGCTCCAGATGATATTAAAGAAATTGCAAACTACGTAACAGATACAAATATGAATGACGGCGTTGCTAAAGTTGTAGAGAAATTTGTACTTAAAACTGAAGTTCTAGTTTAATATATAAATTTTTCAACATACACATTGCTACTATGAAATCAAAAGGTAACTTACACTCCCTCTCTCCCCACCTAAAAAGAGAGGGTTTTTGTCTGTACTTCAATTCGCATTTATATAAAATCAAACTTCCAATATGGGTTTGATTTTCACATATATATGACTGCTTTGAAAACAAAAAGTGACTTACGCTCTCTTTCTCCTTTTGTTTTCACTTGGCATGGGGCTAAAAAAGGTACTGTCCGTTTCTATGCATGGGCGGATCCTCTCTCCTCACCTAAAAAGAGAGGATTTTTGTCTGTACTTTAATTTGTACTTATATAAATCCATTCACAAAATCCCTTTGAAGTCAAACACTTCAAAGGGGTTTTTATTTAAATGTAAGTAGCTTTGTGAAGATATTTTGAACTTTACAACATTCCCGTAGTGTAAACTTTGTTTTTGTATATAATGAAACAAAATAGACTATTTTACTTTGAATTAGAATACAAATTTACTATATACAAGCTCATATTATAAGGAGGCTGTTTCATGTTATCTACACCAATCGGAAGATTAAGAGCAATTGGATTAGTCGAGGGGATTTCCTTCCTACTATTATTATTCGTAGCAATGCCGCTAAAATACTTCGCGGATTTTCCAGCAGCCGTTAAAATTACAGGTATGGCTCACGGCGTACTATTTATCCTATTCATCTTTGCAGTGATTCAAGTAACAATCGTACATCGTAAGTCGATCTTATGGGCTTTAGGTGCATTCATTGCTTCCGTTATCCCATTTGGTACGTTCGTACTAGATGCAAAATTAAAAAATGAACCACAATAAGTAAAAAGGTAGCTAACAATTATCCTGTTAGCTACCTTTTTTAAAGGTTTGGAATTTGCCAATCAATTTCTTTCCCATTCATACTAGATAAGATATCATTCACTTTCGAAAATGGTTTACTTCCAAAGAAACCGCGTCTTGCTGATAAAGGACTTGGATGTACAGATTCAATAATATGATGATTTTCATTTGTAATCAGCTTTTTCTTTGCCTGTGCATGGCGTCCCCACAGTATAAAAATCACTGGTTTATCTCGTTCATTTAAAAGCTCAATTACGCGATCAGTGAAATGCTCCCACCCTTTTCCTTTATGAGAATTTGCTTCCCCTTGTCTGACAGTTAACACCGCATTAAGTAATAACACACCTTGCTCTGCCCATTTCACTAAATAACCGTTATTCGGAATTTCACAACCAAGGTCTGCATGCAGTTCTTTGTACATATTTTGCAGTGATGGTGGTGTTTTCACACCAGGTTGTACAGAAAAACTTAGCCCATGCGCTTGATCTGGCCCATGATATGGATCTTGTCCTAAAATTACAACCTTCGTATCCCCATAACTTGTATAATGCAATGCATTAAAAATATCATTGGCATTTGGATATACTACATGCGTGCTATATTCTTCTTTTAAAAACTGCCTTAGTTTCTGATAGTATGGTTTCTCGAATTCTGGTGCAAGTAACGGCTCCCAATCATTCTTTAAAATATGTTCCATCTCTTCACTTCCTCTTCACTTAATTCACCATGTCTTGCTTTGTAAAGACTACAAACGAAACGATAAGAGAAGCTATTGCCCAAACAGTTAAATTCATCAATGAGAAGCTCATCGATAGACCTTGCAATGCTGGTAACTTTCCTGATAAGTAATCTGTTAGTGATAAATTCACACTAAAAATATATTTTGCCCCTTCCCAAGACGTTGCGAAAGAGCTTAAGATACCACCTGCAATTAATGCTGCCAGCATGACTCCCATACCAGCTGGTGTATTGCGAATTAACACCGAAACCATAAAGGATATTGTTCCCACAACAATTGCCACAAACCACGCCAGTCCGTAAGCCATTAAAATGTATTGCCACTGCGGAATAAGATGGACAAAATTCGTATTCAATGTTTCTTTATCAATTCCAAATCCTGTCAATACCGGTAAATTCCACCCAGCATATCCGAAAACAACACCTGATAATGCATAGGAAAAAATCCCGACCAGGAGCAATATAAGTGAAATAAATAATAACATCGTCACATATTTACTGAGAAGGATTTTCCAGCGCCGAATCGGCCGTGTTAGAAGCATCTTCATCGTTCCATCACTTCGTTCTCCCGATACAATGTCAATTGCAACAATCATTACAAGAAGCGGAATAAATAATGTAATCCCCTGTTCAATGAATGCTCGTACAAATGTCGGTGCCCCCGGTGCAGTCGGATTAATATCATGGTCTAAGTAATATTGTTGTTGCTCGACTCGTACTTTCAGCCAATCCCGCCATTCTTCTGGCAACCTTGAATTATTTAAACGATTTTGTGAATCAACAATTTGCTGCTGAAGCGCTACTTTCCAATCGCTCGTACCAAGGCGTTTTTGCGTTGTTTGCACTTCACGATACTGTGCATACACAAACAAAGGAATTAAAATTGCCAATATGAGCATAACGACAAAAATACGTTTCTTTCGATAGATTTTTTCTGATTCATTTAAAACAAGATTTGCAAATTCACGCATGCTGCTCACTCCTTGTGAGTTCAATGAATAAATCTTCTAACGTAAACACAAGTTCCTTCACGCTATGTACATCTATTCCTTTTTCTACAAAACGTTTATTCCAAGTACTAATTGTTGAAATGTCCATCCGGCAAAGTAAACGTTCATTGTCTACACTAATTTCTCTTACTTCTTCTGCCGCTTCTAACATATCCTTTGCCTTTGCAATCGGTGTAACAATCCACTCAACACGATCGCTCGCAGTTTTAATTAACTCTTCAATTGGTGCAACTGTAATCATTTTCCCTTTATGAATAATAGCAACACGATCACATATCATTTGCACTTCACTTAACAAGTGACTTGAAATAAAGACGCTCATATTTTCTTCTTTCACAAGCTTATGTATAAACTCCCTCATCTCTCTTATACCAGCTGGGTCTAGGCCATTTGTCGGTTCATCTAGTATAAGGAGTTTCGGATTTCCAAGAAGAGCCTGAGCAATGCCGAGGCGCTGCTTCATACCAAGAGAATACGTTTTCACTTTATCATGGATACGTTCATCCAAATGAACCATTTTTGCAATTTCTAAAATACGTCCATCTGATATACCGCCAAGCATCCGTGCAAATTGCTTTAAGTTTTCCCATCCTGTTAAATATGTATAAAGTTCTGGGTTTTCCACGATACTCCCAATTTGCCGCATCGCTTCCCGAAAGTTCTCTTTAATATGATAGCCACCGATCGTAATCTCACCTTCAGTTGCTTTAATAAGCCCTACTAGCATCCGAATTGTTGTTGTTTTCCCAGCTCCATTTGGACCTAAGAATCCAAACACTTCTCCTTGTTTCACATCAAATGAAATGTTTTCAACAAGCGTTTTTTTTCCAATTACCTTTTTCACATCCCGCACTGAAAGTATTATCGTCATTTCGCCTCTCCTCCATCTAGCTGCAGCTTACTTACAACATTTTGTAACAAGCGAGTTGCCATGTATGAGTAGCCTGTTTCGTTTGGATGGAAATGATCTGAGTATAATAATTCTTTCCCTCTGTTTTGAAACAGATCAAACGTTGGCGTTATATATACATTTTTATTATCTATTGCTAATTTCTCTAAAGATGCATTCCAATCTACAACGATGGATGAAGAACCTTTTAAATCCTCTACATCCTCAAAAGGATTGTATAAACCAAGCCAAAAAATCGGGCTATCTGAATTTAGCTTTCGGATTTCGGCTAAAATTTGCTTCGCCTGATTTTGAAATGTTTCTGTATTAGGGCGATATGTTTCTAGATCTATCTTTCCAAGTGATTCCCATCCTGGAAATAAATCATTTCCTCCAATTGTTAAAACAATAAGATCCGCTTGCTTAATTGAGTACTGAGCACCACTGCTCTCTATTTGCTTTAACAAATTTGGCATCTTCGCACCACTAACAGCTAAATTCGTTAACGCAACCTTTTGTTTATAATCCTTTTGTAGACTTTCTTTTACTCGACCCACATAGCCGATTCCCTCTTTATCACCAACGCCGCGAGTTAAAGAATCACCTAAGCTGACAACTTGTAATGTTCCTGGGTTTTGTTTCCCTTTCACTTGTTTTTGTTCTGTCTTCGTAGTTAAATTTGAAGCTTTCGGATTTAATGCATCATTAATACCCGCAATAAAGCCATATGCAAATAAACAAAAAGATGCAATTGTAATGAGTAAAAGTCCTTTTACTAATTTTGATCTCATATCAAAACCCCTTTTAGCCTGGTAGATTGCCCATATTATACCAAACGCCCATTTGAAAAGCGATTTTCATCTCTTCTATAATTTAGGTAGTTTCACGAATAGTCAATTGCGGCAAGAGTTCAATGCTCTTCACATCTATTTTTTCATCTTTTATCTTCTCATATAGTATTTCAAATGCTTTTGCACCAACTGCTTTACTAGAATGAGCAATCGTTGTAATTCCTAATACATCTGCTACTTCTTGATCGTCACACCCAATAATAGCTAAATCTTCCGGAACACGAATCCTATGTTTCTTTGCTTCTGTTACCATCCCTGCTGCAATATGGTTACAAGAAATAAGGAATGCTGTCGGCTTTACAGACATCCGCATCCATTCCCTTATTACATTACGCCCGTCATCCACCTTAAAACACCCTTTAAATTTCCAGTTATCTGCAGGTGTAATAGAAATATGTTGCAGTGCATCCTCGTACGCTTGTTTTCTTCTTTGACTATTAATGCTATTGTCTCTTCCAATACAATATCCAATACAAGTATGACCAGCATCTATCAAGCTTTTCATTCCTTGTGAAAACACTTTATAATAATCAATATGTACGCTCGAGATGAAATTCGAATCTATTTCTTCACACACTACAATTGGCCCAAATTTCGTATACTCCTCGAGCTTTTCCTTATCATTTGTCCGGGAACATATAATGACTCCATCAAGCTTTTTCATTTTTAACATCTGCAAAATTTCAAGTTCCCGTTCTTCACTATAATTCGTCTGACAAAGCATCATATGATAATTATTCTTTGCAGTTTCTTTCGATATCCCCTCAATAATCGCACTATAATATTGATCATTTACATGCGGCAATAAAACACCAATTACATTCGTTTTTCCTTTCACTAAATGAATCGCATTCACGTTTTGTGTGTAATTTAATTCCTCAATAATTGCTAAAATTTCTTTTCTCTTTTTATCACTTACATACGGATGATTATTTAATACTCGTGAAACCGTTGAAACTGATACACCAGCAATCTCAGCAATCTTTTTTATATTTGTCATCTTACTTCTTCCCCTTCCCATCATTTAAATAAACCTCATCGAAAAATTCTCTCTTGACCTGGTAAGCTTTCCACAATATATCCTTTCCTAGCAAGTACATTCGGAAAGGATTTGAAACATATGATACGTCTAAAACTAGACTATATATTTTTTATTAGCGGGCTACTCATTCTATCTCTTGGAATTAACATGATGACAACGATTACTTCATTCGGCCTTAGTCCTTATGATTCATTTTTCATTGCATTATATCAAAATTTTGGAGTAAGTATTGGCTTCTGGATTTTTATGATTAACTTAGCTTTTACGCTTATTGTGCTGTTTTTAAATAAAAAGCAGATTACAATAGGAACAATTGTTACTATGGTTCTTATTTCTGTTTTTGTTGATTGGATTGGTTCTATCGATGTCATTATGAATTCTATCCGCTCTCTTCCAAAATATATAACACTTATTTGTGGAAATCTATTTGTTGGTGCTGGAATTGGCATTTATGTATCAACACAGCTCTGTGCTGCACCGCAAGAAGCATTCGTCTTAACCATGGCTGAAAAGAAAAAGTGGACATTTCGCAAGACAGAAATTTCGTTAGCCTTTTTATTTTTAACATGCAGCTTTTTATTAGACGGTCCTATTTATTTTGGTACAATTATCCTTTCATTTACAACAGGATGGATTATTCAAGCATTTATTCAGATTGGCACAAAGGTTCTTAACATAAAAAAGCCTATTGAGCATCACGCTCAATAGACTTCATCTATTTCATTGAAAGACAGCTCCCTGAATATAATCAAAGATAACTTTCTCATCATTTGGTAACACAACTGGCTGAATTTTCTTCGTATCAATGGCGATATTTGGATCTTTCAAACCGTTACCTGTTAATACGGCTACAATTTGGCTCCCTTTTGCAATTTCACCGCTTTGCAGGTGTTTATAAACACCTGCGAGAGAAGCACATGAAGCAGGTTCTGCAAAGATTCCTTCGTACTTGGCTAGCCATTCATATGCCTCAAGAATTTCACGATCTGTTACTTCGTCGATTTTACCTTGAGAGTGTTCTGCAGCGAGGACAGCTTGCTCCCAACTTGCTGGATTCCCAATTCGAATCGCTGTTGCAATTGTTTCTGGTTCTTCAATCTTATGTCCACGTACAATCGCCGCTGCTCCTTCCGCTTCAAAGCCATGCATCTCTGGCAGACCCGTACCAAGTCTTTCATGATACTCTTTGAATCCTTTCCAATACGCTGTAATATTTCCCGCATTACCGACTGGAATTGCTAGAATATCTGGTGCTTTCCCAAGCGCATCACAAATCTCAAATGCAGCTGTTTTTTGCCCTTCAATCCGGTATGGATTAACAGAATTTACAAGTGTAATCGGCGATGAGCTGCTTAGCTTACGTACAACTTGCAAAGCATGATCGAAATTCCCATCAATACTGATAATCTCGGCACCATACATGACAGCTTGCGCTAATTTACCGTATGCAATCTTCCCATTTGGAATAATAACAATACATGACAATCCTGCCCTAGCTGCATATGCTGCTGCAGATGCAGCTGTATTACCCGTAGAAGCGCAGATGATTGCTCCGCTTCCCGCCTCTTTTGCTTTAGCTACCGCCATTACCATGCCGCGATCCTTAAAGGATCCGCTCGGATTCGCTCCTTCTATTTTCCCATAAATTGTTGCGCCCCACTGCTTTGAAAGATTTTCTAGTAAAACAAGTGGTGTATTGCCTTCATGCAATGTTAAGGGCGGTGTTTTTTCCGTAATAGGCAAAAACTCCTTATACTCAGCAAGCAAACCTTTCCACATTACTTAGCATCTCCTTCGATTCGGTAGTTTGCTTTTACACAATCTACTTCTTCGTATGTGCCCAGTGTATGTAAAATATATTCATAGTCTGCAAGTGATGCACGATGCGTTACGATAACAACCTCAGCCTTTCCTTTCTCACTAAGTGGCATTTGAATAATCTTTTCAAAGCTAACACCGCGTTCGGAAAATAAAGATGTGATTTTTGCGAACACACCAATTTCATCTTTTACATGTAATCTTAAAAACTTTTTCACAAAAATTTCATCAGGCTCTTTTAATGCCTTCGCATACTGAGGAGAAACCGCACTATTCCCAGTCACACCAAGGCGTACATTTTGCATTACCGCGACTAAGTCAGAAACAACCGCTGTCGCTGTTGGTAAACTTCCTGCACCAGGCCCGTAAAACATCGTTTCCCCTACCGCTTCACCATACACATATACGGCGTTATATTCATTTTGAACAGCTGCAAGAGGATGTGTATTCGGAAGTAACGTTGGTTCAACTGTTACCTCTAACTTTTCACCATCGCGCTTTGCAAGCCCAATTAATTTAATTGTGTATCCTAAGCTTTTACTATACGCAATATCTTCCTCTGTAATAGAAGTAATCCCTTTCACCTTCACATCTCCAAGTTCTACATTTGTAGAAAAACCAAGAGTAGCCAAAATCGTCATTTTTCTTGCTGCATCTAAACCTTCTACGTCTGATGTTGGATCTGCTTCTGCAAATCCAAGCTGTTGCGCTTCGTTTAACACGTCGTCGTATGCTCTCCCTTCGTCAGACATTTTTGTCAGAATAAAGTTTGTTGTTCCGTTCACGATTCCCATCACTTTCGTAATAAGATCCGAGGAAAGCCCTTCTACAATGCTGCGTAGGATTGGAATCCCTCCAGCTACGCTCGCTTCATAAAATAAATCAGCTTGATTTTCCTTTGCTACTGTCAGTAATTCCGCCCCGTGCAATGCCATTAAATCTTTATTAGCAGTAACAACATGTTTACCATTGTTCAAAGCTTTTAAAATATAGGATTTTGCTTCCTGTATGCCGCCCATCACTTCAATGACAACATCGATATCAGGATTATCTATAATTTCATTTACATTTTTCGTTAATAAAGTAGAGGGGACTTGGACCTCTCTCTCTTTCTCAATATTTTGCACTAATACCTTTGTTACTTTCACTGGGCAACCAACTTGGTGCATCAATCGATCTTGATGATCCGTAATAATACGAACCACACCGCTGCCAACTGTTCCAAGGCCTAATAAGCCCACTTGAATTTCATTCATGATACTGTCCACCCCTCTAAAGAATTGTATTTAGATGCCATTATATAAGGTAAAATTATGAAAAACAATGTATTTTGAACATTTAGAAAAATATAAGATAATCCTTACAAAGAAAGCGTTGCCACGTGTTATATAATGATCATCTTACAAAATATAAGGGGTTTCTTGATACACATAATAATTTAACCAATTTGAAAATAATAAATTTCCATGACTGCGCCATCTTATGAGTGGCTTTTCAGCTGGGTTATTATGTTTAAAATAGTTTTTCGGAACCTTAATATCTAGCCCTTTTTGTTTATCACGTTCATATTCCTCTTTTAATGTATCGCAGCTGTATTCACTATGACCAAGAGCAAAAACATGCTTTCCATCTTGCCCCATAACAAGGTGTACACCCGCTTCTTCTGATGTTACTAGTAATTTCAACTCTTGTACTTTTTCAATATCAGATGCGTGTACTTCCGTATGACGTGAATGTGGTGCAAAAAAGAGCTCATCGAATCCTTGTAATAATTTCACATGTTGCTCACGTACTTCATGTTCAAATACACCAAACATCTTTTCTTCAAGCGGATATTTCGGAATTCCATAGTGATAATACAAACCAGCTTGCGCTCCCCAACAAATATGCAGCGTAGATGTTACATTTGTTTTTGAATATTCCATAATACGCCCAAGTTCTTCCCAATAATCTACCTCTTCAAAAGGAAGTGTTTCAACCGGCGCTCCTGTAATAATGAGACCGTCAAATTTTTCTCCCTCAATATCGCGAAACGTTTTATAAAAACTTGTTAAATGATCTTGCGCTACATTACGGGATACATGAGACTCCATATGGAGCAAATGCACGTCTAATTGAAGTGGAGTATTACCGAGTAATCTGAGCAATTGCGCTTCTGTTTCTTGTTTTGTTGGCATTAAATTCAAAATTGCAATTTTTAAAGCACGTATATCTTGTGTTTCAGCTCGTTCTTTTGTCATGACAAAAATATTCTCTTTTTGCAATACTTTACGAGCTGGTAAATCCTTATCAACAATGATCGGCATGTGCTTTGCCTCCAACTAATGCTTCCTCTAGGTCCGCAATAATATCAGAAACATCTTCTATACCGACTGATAGGCGAATTAAATCAGATGTAACACCTGCTAAACGCTGTTCTTCTTCATTTAACTGTCTATGCGTTGTACTAGCAGGATGAATCACACATGTTCTCGCATCTGCTACATGCGTTACAAGCGTTGCTAACTTCACATTTGCAATAACCTCTTTCGCAGATTCTAATCCGCCTTTAATTCCAAATGTTAAAACACCACTTGCACCTTTTTCTAAATACTTTTGTGCTAGCGGATAATTTTCATTACTTTCTAATCCCGGATAATTCACCCATTCAATACGATCATGATTAGCAAGCCACTTCGCAACTGCAAGAGCATTTTCACTATGACGCTCCATTCGTAAATGCAATGTTTCTAAACCAATATTGCTAATATACGCATTGAATGGGCTCATACAGTTGCCATAGTCTCTTAATAATTGAACGCGGGCTTTCACAATATATGCCGCCTGCCCAAAGTTCTGCACATAACTTACACCGTGATAACTTGGGTCTGGTTCGACAAGCTCTGGATACTTTCCATTTGTCCAATCAAAATTTCCGCCATCGATAACAATCCCGCCTAATGAGCTTGCATGGCCATCAATATATTTCGTTGTAGAATGAACAATAATATTTGCCCCATGTTCAAACGCTTGGCACAAATATGGTGTCGCCAAAGTATTGTCCACGATAAAAGGTACTTTTAGTTCTTTCGCCGCTGCTGAAAACTCTTTAAAATTTAAAACATTCATCGCTGGATTTCCAAGAGACTCTGCATAAATCAGCTTTGTTTTGTCATTTGCAAGTGCCACAATCTCATCAGCAGATGAGTTCGGATTAAAGAACGTAACATCAATCCCCAATTTACGTAAACTTACCCCAAATAAATTAAATGTTCCCCCATAAACGGTTGAAGAACAAAGTAAATGATCACCACTACTACAAATATTTAAAACAGCAAGCATAATGGCCGCTTGACCAGAAGCTGTCGCAACAGCTCCAACGCCGCCTTCTAAATCGGATAACTTTTGTTCAAATGCTGCTAGTGTCGGATTCCCAATACGCGTATAAATATAGCCTTCTGCCTCTAAATTAAAGAGTGCTGCTAAATCATCAGACGTATCGTATTTGTACGTCGTACTTTGATAAAGCGGTAAAACACGCGGTTCACCATTTTTCGGTGAATAGCCACCTTGCACACAAATGGTTCCTTTTCCCCATGATTCTCCCATCTCTCATACTCCTTTCTTTTATAGAAAATAAAAAAACTGCTTCTTTCCTGAATAAGAAAGAAGCAGTTTGAAAACACGCTCTAAAGTCTCTTTCTTATCTCTCAGGATTTATTACCTGCAGGATTTGGCACAATTCCGCTATGCGGCTGTTGCCAAGGTTTCATAGGGCCTGTCCCTCCACCTTTTCTTGATAAGACTATGCAATTACCGTTGATTTTATAGCAATTATTTCCTAATGTCAATTATTTTTCTGAATTTTTACAATAAATTTTATTAACATTTTAATCGTTTATTCTTACAATTCAAACTTAATATATCAGCACGAATCGTTCCCTCTAAAGAAAAAGAATAACTTTTAAAGCCATTGCTAACTATGTAAAATAAAAGAGTTATATGTTTTTATCTACATCCGTTTTTTTATATGCACACAATACATTTATGACTAAGTCATTTTCCTTCCAAAATAATAGACATATCGCATGAACTATCCAATCGTTTTCATATTATAATTTCTAATTTTTTCATCATCACGTACAATAAGGAGGCTTACAAAATGACAATTAGAAGAGACGTGCACTATTTACTTATTGTGTACGGTATGTTTCTAGGTTCTATTGTTGGTACTACAGTATGGTTATTTTTAGTTGTCACCAATGCTGGAATTCATTTCGTATGGGAGTATTTACCGAAAGAATTCGCATTACCATCCTATTACACAGTTTGTATAACAACAATCGGTGGTATTCTTATTGGACTATCACAAAAATACTTTGGTACATACCCGCGTTTAATGCCAGAGGTAATGGTTGAATATAAGAAAACGGGTAGAATTGAATACCGCTTTGTACATAAGGCTACATTAACAGCCATTATTGTTTTAACATTTGGAGCAAGCTTAGGCCCCGAAGCAGCACTTGTTGGGATTATAGGTGGGCTTTGTACATGGGTTGGCGATCGCTTTCACTTTGCTGTAAAAGGAATGCAGGGGCTAACAGAAATTGGGATTGGTGCTACTTTAAGTGTTATTTTTAATGCACCGTTATTCGGCTATTTAGCACCAAACGAAAATGAGAATGAACGACTTGCTGAAGTTTCTAAAGGAAAAAAGGCTATTGTATATGCTGCTACTACTTTTGCTGGTTTTTCTATTTATTTATTGCTTAGTAAGTTTGATAATCGAGGATCTTTTATCGTTAACTTTGAAGAGGGATCTTTTTCACTTCGTGAGTGGGTTTCCTTTTTACCACTTGCTTGTATAGGAGCTAGTGTAGGCTATTTTTATTTCAAGATAGAACATACATTGGAGAAAATAGTACATCCTTTTAAAGAATATAAGGTAACATTAGGGATTATTGGCGGTATTCTTTTAGGGATTGCTGGAACTTATCTCCCATATACAATGTTTTCAGGAGAACATCAATTAAAAGAACTCGTACATGAATGGACAGAATTATCATTTTGGGTGTTACTTCTTTCAGGCGTTTTAAAATTATGTATAACGGCAGTTTGTTTAAATACGGGTTGGCGCGGAGGACACATTTTTCCGATTATATTTGCTGGTGCAAGTATTGGATATGCTATGGCCACAGTCATACCAGTAGACCCAATTGCTGCTGTAGCAACCGTGACAACAGCAATTTCAAGCTATGCACTTCGAAAACCAATTGCTATTACCGTATTATTACTTATGTTTTTCCCAATCAATTTACTATTACCGATGCTTGGAGCTGCAATGATTGGTAATTTATTCCCACTTCCTAACAGTAGTGAGGATAAACAAACAGCTCTTGAAAATACCAAATAATGAAATAAACAAATGAAAAGCAAGTACCGTCACTATAAAAGTAATGGTACTTGCTTTTTGAGTAAAGAGTGTTTATTTTTACAAATAAAAATTCTTTTTAAACTATCCTTTTAAAATTTCATATAGCTCATCAAAGGTTTGTATTTCATAAGTCGGAACTATCCCACTATCATTTAACTTTTTTTCAGCATTAAACCAACAAGTATCTAGTCCAGCTAGCTGTCCTCCTTTAATATCTGCACTTAAGGAATCACCGATAATTAACCCTTTCTCCACAGAAAAATTAGGAATTCGTGCAAAAACATAATCGAAGTATTCCTTCATTGGCTTTTGAGAGCCCGTGTCTTCCGAAACAAAAATATCCTTAAAGAGTGAATGTAATCCTGAATTACGTAAACATTTCTCCTGTGTTTTAGAAACACCATTTGTAACAATATATAAGTCATATTCGCTTTGGAGATTTGTTATGAATTCAAAAGCTCCATCAATGAGCTGATTCCCTTCTTCTAAATATCTTCGATAATTCTGTTCAAACAAAAGGCCATCTACTTCTTGGCCATACTCCTTAAATAAAATTGAAAATCGAGTATTTACTACCTCATCTCGATCTATTTTCCCCTCTTCAAAGGATTTCCACAGTCCTTGATTTATTATTTTATAATGCTTTGTAATTTCATCAGTTAAAGGTATTTTTTGTTCCTCAAAAAGTAAATGTAACGCTGTTCTCTGAGCCGCTTTAAAATCTAGTAATGTATCGTCTACATCAAATAGTAATGTTTGATATTTCTTCATGTTGCTTCTCTCCCTTGCCTCTATAAAAATACGCTTTTTCTTTTGTTCTCAAATAAATCGTATCACTTCCACTTGTAAAAAGAATAGGAGATATCTCATACTAAATGAGAGGTGAAAAAATGAAAATCGAAAAAAAAAGAGATGAAATTTACAATTATGTACAGCACTTCAACTTTCAAACGTTCTTTTCATTTGATATTTTTCCATATATAGAAGTTCATTCTTTTCAAAAGAAAGAACTGATTTGCAACGAAGGAGAAGAATTACCATATCTTTATTACCTAATTTCCGGAAAAGCAAAAATATATATGAATCATCAAAATGGAAAAACTTCCTTAATTAATTTTGTAAAAGCTCCCTCGTTTATTGGAGAATTAGGATTAATTGGAATTGAGTCTGTAACAAAAGGGATTGAAGCTATAGAACCTTGTATCTGTTTAGCTCTCCCTCTTAAAGATTGTCAGCATCTCCTATTACAAGACGCACACTTCTTACAACAGCTATGCAAATTTATTGGAGAAAAAACAATTACTCGAACTGAACAATATGCGAAAAATTATAACTATCCTTTAGAAAATCGATTAGCGGCCTTCATTCTGTTAACGGAACAAAACGATTGTTATCTCGAAAAACATACAGAGGCCTCTGAATACTTAAACGTTAGTTATCGGCACCTCTTGTATGTATTAAAACAGTTTTGTCAGCAAAATTGGTTAAAAAAAGAAGGAAGAATGTATTTCATACAGGATCGAGAGCAATTACAACAGTTGGCAGATGAGCTTAATCGACAATAAAAAAGCAGTACCAACGTCTTAAAAGCGTTGATACTGCAAGGGTACTTGCCATGTTTGAGTGACGATTATATTTTTAATTAAAACGAGCTTGCTACTTTCACAGCTTTTTCAAGACCTTCTGCAATAATCTCTTCTGCTTTATCTGGGAATTGATTATGACCTTCAATGATAACTGTTTCCATATTTGTTACACCGAAGAAGCCCATCATGCTTGCTACATATTTAACAGCCATTTCTACATTAGCTGCTGGTCCTTCAGAATATACGCCACCACGTGCATTTAATAGTGCAACTTTCTTATCACCGATAAGACCTACAGGGCCTTCTGATGTATATTTAAATGTTTTACCAGCACGGTTTAAGTAATCGATATATGTGTGAAGTACCGCTGGAATTGTTAAGTTCCATAATGGGAAACCAAACACTACTTTATCAGCTGCAAGGAATTGATCTAAATATTTATCAGCAACAGCTACTGCTTTTGCTTCTTCTGCTGTTAAGTCAAATCCTTTACTAGCTTTAAATGTACCATTAATCATATCTACGCCTACATACGGTAATTCCTCTTTGTATAAATCAAGTTCTACTACTGTATCATTTGGATGTGATTCTTTATAGCTCGCTAAAAATGTTTCATATAATTTCACGCTAACTGCTTGGTCTGCTGGGCGGTTGTTAGCCTTTACGAATAAAACTGTTGTCATGTTTTATTTTCCTCCTAGTACTCACTCTTACGTTGTTTATTATTTACTCGCTAAAAGGGATAATCCCTTGTAATTGTTGTTGCTTACAAATATATTCTATCCTCTCATTCCAACAATTTCTTCCTCACATAGACGTATCTTTCCATAAAAAAAGTCCGCCTCCTAAAGGCGAACTAAGTCCTACGACTTTTGTCTTATACAATTCCATTTTTCACTGCATATAAAGCAGCTTGTGTACGATCCGATAGATTTAATTTACTTAAAATACTACTTACATGCGCTTTTACTGTTTTTTCGGTAATAACTAAAACAGATGCAATTTCCTTATTACTCATCCCTTTTGCTAAGAGTTGCAACACTTCATTCTCCCTTGCCGTTAGTACATCTACATGAATATTTGATAACTCCTGTTTCTCTTCTTGCGGCAACGGTTGAGAAAGAAGTGTACTTGCAATATCAGGATGAAGCTGAATATTTCCTTTATATGCACTACGGATGGCTTCCACAAGTTGATCCGGCTCGACATCCTTTAAAATGTATCCACTTGCGCCAGCTTTTAAAGCTGGTAAAACATGTGCTTGATCCGAAAAACTAGTTAATACGAGCACTTTTACATTTGGATACTCTTTTTTTATACACGCGGTTGCTTCAATACCATCCATCTCTGGCATATATAAGTCCATTAGTACAACATCTGGCTGCACCTCTTCTACTTTCATTAGCGCTTCTTTTCCGTTATTAGCTTCTCCAACTAGCTCCAAATCTTCTTGCGTGCTTAAGAAGAATGCTAATCCTTTTAAAACAACTGTATGATCATCAACTAATAATACTTTTATCTTCACGAATTCCCCTCATTTTCACATGGCATTATAATGGTACGATAACTTTTATACTCGTTCGTTTTTTCTCACTTACAATCGTAATACATCCGCCAATTAACTCTGCGCGTTCACGCATTGTTGTCATACCGAGCGACTTTTTCTCTTTTATATCTTTTTCTATAAAACCAATCCCATAATCAACTATCTCTAAAGACACTTCCTTCTCCGCTACTTTCAAATAAATTGTCGCCTCTGTTACTCCCGCATGTTTACTCACATTATTTAACGCCTCTTGCCCAATTCGCCATAGCGTTTCTTCCACTACACGTGGTAAATCGCGCACACCTGTAACTTGTTCACGTATTTTCAAACCTAAATTTTCACCATATTGCTTTAAAGCTGGAAACAAACCTTTTTCCAATCCTGCTGGACGAAGTTGCCAAATGAGTGTCCGCATTTCTTTTAAAGCACCTTGTGCTAACTCTCTCATCTCATGCAGAGATTGATCTACCGTTTCATTTTGTCCCTTTAAAACAGCTTCTGCGCCCTTCGTCATGAAGGTTAATGAAAATAGTTTTTGTGAAACTGAGTCGTGCAAGTCCCTTGCCAAACGATTACGTTCTTCCATTCTGACAAGTTCACGGCGCTGTTCATTTAATCGTAAATTCTCAATCATTAATGAAATATGATTCGTTAACGCTTGAAGAATATCTATGGCATTTGTATCAAACTCACCCTTGTTTAAACTCACACATAAAACACCGAACACATGATTTCGAATATGTATTGGAGCTGCAAGAATAGAACCGTTAGGATGAACGCTATTTTCCACTTGTCTTTTCATTAAAATAGGTCGATTCTTTTCTATCGCTTCCTTTGCTGCCCTCTCTAAACCAAAATCCTCTTGTACTGTATGCTTCTTATAGAAAGCTCGCATAGAAAGCTTTTCCTCTTTTATAAAAAATGCAACTTGCTCCCATAGAAATACATCTCCCACTTGTTTCACAACTTCTTCTGGCAATATACTTAATTTATGAATTTTTCTTAGTTCCTGAATAAAACGCTCTAGTTTCACATAATAATGAGCCCTTTTCTTTTCATTTTCATATAGTTTCGTTCTTTTTAAAGCTGTTCCAATTTGCAGAGCAACCGATTGCAACAGCATAAGTTCTTCTTCAGAAAAATGTATTTTCCCTGGACTTGCGACATTTAAAACTCCAAAATCTTCTCCACCAGCTTTTAAAGGAACAGTTGCATGATGAAGGATCCCCTCAGTGTCACCCCAATTATTTTCAACCGCGTTGTTAATTCGTTTACATTCAATAATATTAACAGCTCGCTCTAATTTTCCTTCTACAAACCGACGCAAACACCAACATTCTCCTTCACACATTGGCCTTTTATTTTGAAAAGAAAGGGCTGCTGGTAAATGATAATCAATTAACTTTGTATACCTACCATTTTCATCAGCAAGAAAAATCCACCCTGTTGTTAATCCTGTTACATGCAATAACTTCTCTAATACCGCTTGCAACACATGATATGTATCATTAGATGTATTTAATGTTTCTGCAATTTCTTTTAATATAGCTAGTTCGCTTATACGATTTCCTTGAAACATAAATTTTCTCCTACATATAATATTTTCTTTCTTCATTGTATCAAACTCAATGTATTCTCAAAAAATCTAGTTACTTTTTCACTTTGTACTTATTCGTAACATTGATATAATGGTTAAAAATGTAGTTTTCATTATATCACCTGAGGGGGCTTTCACAATGACATTAAACAAAGCACTTACAATCGCTGGTTCTGACACAAGCGGTGGCGCTGGTATACAAGCGGATTTAAAAACATTCCAAGAACTTGGTGTATACGGAATGACGTCTCTTACAACAATCGTAACGATGGATCCGCATAACGGCTGGGCACACAACGTATTCCCTATTCCAGCTTCTACACTAAAACCACAATTAGAAACAACAATTGAAGGTGTCGGTGTTGATGCTTTAAAAACAGGTATGCTTGGATCAGTTGAAATTATTGAAATGGTTGCTGAAACAATCGAAAAGCATAATCTACAAAATGTAGTAGTAGACCCAGTTATGGTTTGTAAAGGTGCAGATGAAGCATTGCATCCGGAAACAAATGACTGCTTACGCGATGTACTTGTTCCAAAAGCATTAGTTGTTACACCAAACTTATTTGAAGCATACCAATTAAGCGGTGTAAAAATTAATTCCCTTGAAGACATGAAAGAAGCTGCGAAAAAAATCCATGCTCTAGGTGCAAAATACGTACTCATTAAAGGCGGTAGCAAACTCGGTACAGAAACTGCAATCGACGTATTATACGATGGAGAAACATTCGATCTTCTAGAATCAGAGAAAATTGATACAACAAATACACATGGCGCAGGTTGTACATATTCTGCAGCAATTACAGCAGAACTTGCAAAAGGTAAATCTGTAAAAGAAGCTGTAGCAATCGCAAAAGAGTTTATCACAGCTGCGATTCGTCACTCTTTCAAATTAAACGAATACATCGGACCAACACATCACGGCGCATATCGTAAATTTGCTGCTGGAAAAGAACTTGTATAAGAAATAAAAAAACAAGCTATCCATGGATAGCTTGTTTTTTATGATGCTAATTTATCCCGCATTAACGGGCAGTAAGACCCTCACCTCAAGATTCAGAGAGAAACGAGGAAGATAGGTGGGGGATCAACTGCCCGTAAAAGCCCGATTGGTTCAACTAATAATCAGTGGGGGATGAAGAAAACCCCCACTGATTAAAGTTTCACTTTATCTCTATAATCCCGAAATTTTTTACCTTTTTTGTTGTTCCACGTGAAACAACAAAAAAGGTAAAAAAGAGCGACGAATCGCTCTTTCTCTTCAACAACATCTTGATATTTTTCCGCCCTTCGCATTGAATCTAGCTTCTTGTGCTTCTGCAAAAAATTGCTTTCGACATAGAAGCGGTTCTTCTGGATGGTGTTGTTTCATATGAGTAACATACGTTTCATAACTCGGCACTCCAACAAGCAAACTAATAAATTGCTTACGTGCCCTCCACACCTTCCCAAATTTTTTAAGCATAATTTCTCGACTCACTTTCATCTCTTGGAATATATGGTGCTTCATTTAATGGTGTTGCTTTATTTTGCAACACTTTAATCCATATACGAATAGCTGAAATAAGAACTGCTATTACAACTAACATGAAAATTCCACAAAGCGCAGCATCGACATAATCATTGAAAATAATTTGCTTCATTTGTGCCACATTTTTGGCCGGTGCTAGTATTTTCCCTTCATCTAAAGCATTTTGGAATACTTTTGCATGCGATAAAAATCCAATTTTCGGATTCTCATGGAATAATTTTTGATAGCCGGCTGTCATTGTCACAATTAGCAAACCGACAGTCGGAATAAGGGTAACCCAAACATATGCCTTTTTCCCCATTTTGAATAATATTGTTGTTCCAAGTAATAACGCAATTCCCGCTAACATTTGGTTAGCAATTCCAAAGAGTGGCCATAATGTATTAATACCACCGAGCGGATCAACTACACCTTGGTATAAGAAATATCCCCACCCTAACACACATAACGTTGTTGCAATCACATTAGCCAGTGTAGAATCTGTTTTCGCAAACGGTTTATATACGTGTCCTAAAATATCTTGGATCATAAATCGTCCTACACGTGTACCAGCATCAATTGTAGTTAAAATAAATAATGCTTCAAATAAAATAGCAAAGTGATACCAGAACGCCATCATCGCAGTTCCACCGATTACTTGTGAAAAGATGTAGGCCATACCAATTGCTAATGTTGGTGCTCCTCCTGTACGAGATAATATCGTTTGTTCACCAACGTTTACAGCCAGCTCTTTTAATTCATTTGGTGTAATTGTGAATCCCCAAGAAGAAATCACTTGAGCTGCTTGTGATACATCGGTCCCGATAAGAGCTGCTGGACTGTTAATTGCAAAATATGTCCCTGGTGTTAATACACAAGCTGCAATCATAGCCATCGCTGCGACGAACGATTCCATTAACATCGCTCCGTAACCAATTGGCTGAGCATGTCCTTCCCTTTCGATCATCTTTGGCGTCGTACCAGAAGAAACTAAAGCATGGAACCCTGATACAGCCCCGCATGCAATTGTAATAAATAAAAACGGAAATAGATTTCCAGAAAACACCGGTCCTGTTCCGTCAATAAACTTGGACACAGCTGGCATTTGTAGGTCTGGTGCTACAATGAGGATCCCAATTGCTAGCCCAACAATCGTACCCACTTTTAAAAAGGTACTTAAATAATCACGTGGAGCTAAGAGCATCCACACCGGTAATGCAGACGCAATAAAACCGTATACAATAAGCATAATTGCAATTGTTTCACCACTAAAAGTAAACATACTTGCGAGTGTAGGATTCTCAGCTACATACTGTCCTCCTACAAGAGATAAAAGAAGTAAAATAATACCGATAACGGATCCTTCCCCAACTCGTCCAGGACGAATGTAACGCATATAAACACCCATTAAAATAGCGATTGGAATTGTCGCTGCGATTGTAAACATTCCCCAAGGGCTACCAACAAGCGCTTTCACAACTACTAAAGCTAATACCGCTAATAAAATAATCATAATACCTAAAATACCAATCATCGCGATCAATCCTGTTACAGGACCAATCTCATCTTTAATCATTTCACCTAATGATTTTCCATTACGTCTCATTGAAGCAAATAAAATAACAAAATCTTGTACTGCTCCAGCAATTACAACCCCAACAATAATCCAAATTGTTCCCGGTAAATATCCCATCTGCGCTGCTAAAATTGGACCTACTAGTGGGCCCGCTCCAGCAATTGCCGCAAAGTGATGTCCAAATAATACCCATTTATTTGTTGGAACATAATCCTTCCCATCATTTAGCGTCTCAGCAGGTGTTTGTCGATTATTATCTAGTTCAAATACTTTTCGTGCGATAAATCTACTATAGAAACGATACACAATCGCATATACAGAAACTGCTGCGACTAATAACCATACAGCATTAATCGTTTCGCCTTGTGATAAAGCAATTACACCAAATCCAGCTGCTCCTATTGCTGCGATTACACCCCAAAGTAAAATTGACTTAAATGCCTTCACATACAATCCCCCCTATACTACTTCTTAGTGGAGATTGTACTAAATTTTCTGAATATTTTAGTTAAATCCTCCTTATCATGAAGGATTCTTATGTTAACATGTTGAAATTCACCTATGACTTGTCATAGTTCAATTTTATTTCGAAGTCGTTTTACATAATTTCGACTAACAGGAATTGGCTGCTCATCATACCTTTCTAAATAAAGATTATAAGTTCCGTTATAATAAGGCTTTAGTTCTTGAACATACATAACATTTATTAAATAACTTTTATGAACGCGCAAAAAATCATATGCTGTTAATTTATTTTCTAATTCTTGGAGTGTGTATGTTGAAATATACTGATTATTTGTTGTGTATATCGAGACGGTTTTATTCTCTTTATTTTTACTTACATATACAATATCCTCTGGGAAAAGATACGTAATTCCTTCATGACTTTCAATCGGAAGTTTGCGCAAATGATTTTTTATACTCTTTCCTTTTTCTTGTTCTAGTCTATGCAAAAGAAATTGTAAATCTTCTGCATGAAAAGGTCGTAGTAAATAATAAAACGCTTGAAAGCGAAAGGCAGTTATCGCCTCTTCTATATTCTCACCCATAAAAATAAACTTTGTATCGCTACTTAATTGCTTTAATAAGCTAGAGAATTCGAACCCTGTGCCATCCTTTAATTTTGTATCTAAAAAAACAAAATCAGGAATATGCTTTTTGGCTACTTGTAAAGACTCCATTCCTGTTCTTGCTTCAAAGCACTCTATATTTCGCATACTTTCTGTAAATGTCTCTATTAATCGATTTCTATTTTCTGTCTCTTCCATGATAAGTAAAATTTTCATCTGCCCAACCACCTAATTGTTTTGTCCATATGTCTTGTTGTATACATTCGCTTTAGTACGAAATAATCCCTTTTTCTATGCATATTTTCTATTTAATAAGCTACCCTTTTTCTCAAAAAACAAAGGAAGGAAGTCTTTTGGACCTCCTTCCTTTGTTATACTAATTCTTGTTGCTTCGTTTCCTGTCCAAGTACAACCACTGCAAGCATACCTATTAAAATGGAACTGCAAAAGATTGTAAAGATCAAAGAGAGAGAAGCTTGAGAAGCAACAAGGTAACCTACTAACAACGGACCGAGAATACCACCAATACGACCAAATGCCGCAGCCATACCAGCCCCAGTACCGCGAATCACTGTCGGATACTGCTCAGGTGTATATGCATATAGTGCACCCCATGCTCCTAGATTAAAGAAGGACAATAGCATTCCTGCTACTAACAATGTCGTGAGTGATTCAGCTACTCCAAAGACGTAAGCACTACATGCCGTGCCAATTAAATACGTAACTAACACAAATTTACGGCCGAGGCGTTCAATAAACCATGCAGCAGTAAAATACCCTGGAAGCTGTGCTAACGTCATAATTAACACATACTGGAAACTTTTTATTAAACTAAATCCTTTTAAAACCATCACACTTGGCAGCCAAAGGAACATGCCATAATAAGAAAAGACCACACAGAACCATAAAACCCATAGCATAATCGTTGCTTTTCTGTATTCTCCAGACCAAACCGCTTTTATATTCACAATAACAGATTGTTTTTCCTCAACCTTTTCAAACCTTGGTGAATCCGGTAAATTCCATCGTAAATATAGCGCATAAAAAGCTGGGATTGCACTTAATACCATCGCTATTTGCCAACCGTAGTTTGGAATGACAAAATAAGAAATTAAAGCTGCAATTAACCAACCACTAGCCCAAAAACTTTCTAGTAATACAACAATTTTTCCACGTTCATGAGCTTCAACACTTTCAGATACAAGCGTCGAAGCGACTGGTAATTCCCCGCCAAGACCCATACCGATTAAAAAGCGCAATATGAGAAACATAGTCAATGTTGTTGTTAATGCCGTTAAGCCGCTACCGATAGAAAATAATAATAACGTTATAATAAAGACCGATTTCCTTCCCATCTTATCCGCTAGTATCCCAAATATGAGTGCACCGACAGCCATCCCAATAGAATTGACACTTCCTATCCAGCCCATCTCTTCACTACTTAGTCCCCATTCTTTTTGCAGTGCAACGATGACAAATGAAAGCATACCCACATCCATTGCATCAAATAGCCAGCCTAGCCCCGCTATTCCAAGAAGCTTGCGCTTTGAAATTTCTTTTACATTCCCCACAAGAAGTCCTCCTTACACAGGTGTCTTTACACATCATTTTACATGTGTGTATTGTATAAGTAAAATAATTTCATTCCTATTTTTACTTAAAGGTTCCTTTTTAATCTTCCCATAAAGTGGAGCTTCCATTAGTAGGGTTTTACTGATGATTAGCCCTAAAATAGCGGGATAAAGTGAGGTTTAAGAATGCCACATATTCAACTTTCAAAAATAAAAAAAAGCAGCGATATTTCGCTACTTTTTCGAACGCATCACTGCTTTTAGAAATTCAGCTAATACAAGCTGACGACGCCAACGCGTCGGATTACTACATAGACGGTAAAACCATTCTAAATGAATTGCTTGAATCCATTTTGGTGCACGTTTTACTTCTCCTGCCCAAACGTCCAAACTACCACCTACACCAACAGCTACCTTTGCTTGCAAACGATGTTTATTATTTTGTATAAAGTTTTCTTGTCTTGGGAATCCAAGTGCTACAAGCAATAGATCTGGCTTTGCTTCTTGAATACGAGAAATAATATCTTCTTCATCTTCTGGTTTGAAATATCCATCTTGTGTTCCCACAATAGATACAGCTGAATATGTTTTTGTTAAATGATCAGCAGCACCTTTCACAACATGCGGTTTTGCTCCAAGTAAAAAAACAGATACGGATTTATTCTCTTTCGACAACGTCCCAAATAAATCACTCATTAAATCAAAACCTGCTACGCGCTCTTTTAATGGTGTGCCTAGCATGCCGCTTGCTTTTACAACTCCAATACCATCTGGTGTGATTAAATCTGTTTTCAAAAGTGTTTGATGAAAACTTGGATCTTTTTTCGCACACATTACAATTTCCGGATTCGCTGTTACAACTTGAAATGTATGAGTTTGTTCTAATTCTAACTGCTTCATGATATATTGAATTGTCTCTTCCATTGTCATCGTAGAGAAAGGGACACCTAAAATATCAACTGTTTGTACTGCCATAATTATAATCCTCTCTATTTCAATAAAAGTTTTTTATATGCTTTATGAGTATCTTCATATAGATTTCGTAATGAGAAATGAGAAGAAGCATGCTCATATAAACGTTCACCCATCGATGCTAATTCACCATTCATCCATTTCTTATAGCTTTCCTCTAATGCACTTGCTAATGCATGCACATCACCAATTGGTACAATCCATCCATATGTATGATCAACAATCAATTCTTCCATATCACCAACATTTGTTGCAATAGATGTTAAACGTTGATTTGCTGCTTCTAATAATACAAGTGGGAAGCTTTCACTATAAGAAGTTAATAAATTAATATGAGCGGATGCATATAATTCTTTAACATCCGAACGATACCCTAAAAACATTACTTTATCTTCTAAGCCTTTCTGCCTTACTGTCTCTTTCAATTCTGTTTCAATTGGGCCATCTCCAACTAATAATACCTTTATGTTAGGAATTGTTAGTTTTTGCAAAGCATCAAATAAAATATTATGTCCTTTTACAGGATGAAGACGGGCTACTTGAATAGCAATAAATGTCCCTTCTTGTACACCTAATTCATCCTTCATATTATACGACTTTGTTGGAATGTCATCATACTCAATCCCGTTATAAACGGTACAAATTTTATCTTCTGGCACACCAAGTGCTACTGTATTTTTCTTAAAACGTTCCGTAATTGCAAAAAATAAATCAACTTTCTTATAAGACCGCAAATTTAACTTTGTAAAAATCCAACCTTTTAAACCGCGCTTCATAAAATCAAGAGTTGGATCACTATGAACTGTTGTTACCCATTTTGCACGTATCTTCCTTTTTAGAAGAGAAAGATAAAAGTTCGCGCGCGCGCCATGTGTATGTACAATATCAAAGCGTTCTTCGTTAATAAACGTACGTATTTTGGAAAGAATCGATATGTCATAACGAGATGATTGGGAAAAAACGTGCACTTTAATTCCAAGCTCTCTTGCTTCTCTAGCAATTGCACCTTCTTCAAACACAAGTAGTTCAACTTCATCTTTTGGAAATTGCGACAAAAGTGAAATAATGTGAGTTTTCCCGCCACCTTCTTCTGCTCCAGCATTCATATGCAACACTTTCATCTCTTTCTTCCTCCATCTTTATGTTCTCTTATAATTACTATAACAAAAAATAAAAGCTAACGTGACGCTAGCTTTTATTTTTCTATCATTCAATTTCTAAATCAACAATTAAATATGCAAAGATTACAGCAAAATAAATACTTACTCCAGGCGCCGTTAATACATGTCCCGCTATAAATGCGATACCCAGCGCTAAACCTAATGCAGTTGCTAATAATCCGTATTTGACTGTAAATACATCCTTAAACCTAGTTACTAATACGAGAAGAATTTTCACACCGAAGTATAAGAATGGGATTAAAAGTAGAGCGAAACCAACA
Source organism: Bacillus sp. TL12 (assembly GCF_022625245.1). Lineage (NCBI taxonomy): Bacteria > Bacillati > Bacillota > Bacilli > Caryophanales > Bacillaceae > Bacillus > Bacillus sp. TL12. Next base: position 93,409 of record NZ_JAJJBY010000009.1, read on the forward strand.
ATTCCAAATGAATAGAACCAATCATGAAAATCTCGTTCAATTAGTTTCGGACCCTGATCCTCTTTAAAGTTACCGGAATACCCCATTCCTAATAGTTTTTGAGATGTTGGAGCTTCTGCATAATAGTCTTTATACATTTTCTCAAATATCTCACGTCCGCTGAAAATCATTGCTTGTGTTTCTTCTTTTTTCTCTATTTCTTTTTCTTTTGCTATTTCTTTTTCTTGTTCCTCTTTTGTAACAGGAGGCTTATGTTGTTTCTTTTCTTCTTTCTTTTCTTCCGCTTTTTTCACTTCTTGTTTTTGCTCAAAAATTTGGAAGTGAAGTCCTATATTTTTTAAGAATGGTGAAAATGGTGTATACGCTAATACTCCAGCAAAAACGACAGTTGCTAGAATACCATTCAATAAATATGGCTTCTTCTTTCTATCTTTACGCTGCAGGAATGCTTGAACATAGCACATGAACACAGCAACAACCATTGTACCAAAAATTGCTCCAAAACCAACCTTTGTACCAACAGCAAATAATGAGAAGATAATTAAAATAGAAGGAATCCAAAAATAACTCTTCGCTATGCTTGTTGTTTTTTCAATTGAGTATAGGACAACAATTGGACATATAACTGCTAAAATGGCTCCTAATTCATTTCCTGCATAGAACCAACCTCGTGAACCGAGCTTCACCCATTCGTAGCTGTTATAATCCGTTCCTGTCGCAATAGAAATAACCATGATACTATTTATAATTAACGTTGCATACACAATATAGTTACGCATTTTGGAATACGTATTTGTTTTTTCTCTTAATGATTTAAATACAAAAATGTAACAAGTAAGCATAATTAATGGGTATAACGATTTTGCTATGAATTTAACTTCTTCTCCCAACATAATAGGGCTTTTGACAAGTTTATTATTTACTAAACCTATAGCAAAAACAATACCTACTACTATTAAATAGATGATATATTTACGATTTTCTTTTTCTTTTGCTTGAAGCAAAATATAGATTCCACCAAGAGCCATTACTAATAAACGCGTAATAACTCCAATTGTTGTATCAATTTTCAAAACCATGATGCAAAATGATGTGAGTAAGTCTAAAACTGGCTGTAACATAATGAAAATCAATAAAAAATTTCCAAATTTATTACCTAAACTATTATTTTCTAACATCTCGAACCCCCATAACTATCATAACCTTATCTCACTTTATACAATTTACAATAAACCTTTAACTCGTCTCAAATATTTATTATAACATAATTTTTCAGTTAACCACTTGCTATTTTCAATTACTATCTATATAGATAATAGATAATAAACCTCTTCCTTATATGTTACATATCCCGTATTTTCAAACGCTTTCTTTCCTCGTTTTTTCTTTTTTTCTACATGTAACGAAAAGTAATTGTTATTTCTAAAACTTTAGTGTATATTTTGCTCTGGAACATCTTTAAGAGGAAGGGATTAGAGCCATGTTATTAATCGAAATATTTACGTTTCTCGGCATTATCGCCGCTGCCATTTCTGGTACATTAGTTGGTTTAAAGAAAGATTTAGATTTATTTGGTGTCCTTTGTTTAGCTGTAGCTACTGCACTTGGTGGCGGAATTATTCGTGATATTATGATTGGTAACCTACCTCCCGTTGCATTTGTACAACCGATTTACTTTTTTGTCAGCGTACTAGCAACCCTCTTTACTTGTATGTTTTTTGAACGTATTAATAAACTTCAAGTTGTCATTATGCTTTCAGATGCTGTCGGTTTAGGCGTGTTTACTGCTATTGGCGCAAATGCTGCCATGTCACATCACGTCGATGCTTCCTTCTTAGTTGTTTCGATGGGTGTTATTACAGGTATTGGCGGAGGGATTTTGCGTGATATTTGCGCTCAAGATATTCCCTATGTATTCCGTAAGGAGATCTATGCGATTGCTTCTATCTTAGGCGCAATTAGTTTCCTAATTACGTATGAAATGGGTGCAAACGTATTAGCCTTTTATATTTGTTTACTAGTAACATTCATCATACGTGTAGTCACTGTTATATATAATGTGCATTTTCCAGTCTTCTTTAAAAGTCATGCAAAGGCAAATGCTAATAAAGTGAAACTTTAATCAGTCGGGGTTTTCTTTATTCCCCACTGATTATTAGCCCTCACCAATCGGGCTTTTACGGGCAGTAAGACTCCCACCTAACTTCTTTGCTTTTGCCGAATTTTGAGGTGAGAGTCTTACTGCTCGTTAATGCGAGGTAAAAGTCATTAAGAGAATTCAAAGCGAATTCTCTTTATTTATGCCTAAATAGAAAACTCACCACTTAAAAAATCGTGAGTCTTCTTTTCTCATATACCTCAGTATATCCCCGAAAGATACAGAATAAAAATATCCTGCTCTAAAAGGGAGTATTCTATTTTTTGAAAAATAGCTTTTGACAATAGAATGACAACATATAGACACCTAAACTTTGTAGAATGAATAAACTTGGTATAGTTAAATTACTATGTACCATATCCTTATTTAAAAGTTTCATGCCAATATATCCAGTTATAAGTAATAGTAGAAACATATAACCTTCGCTCTTTTGTTTCTGAATAAGAAAATGTAAAAGCGCAATTGACATAAATAAAGTTACAGCTATAAAGATGAGTTTTTCAACTTTTAGCAATGCCCCATTCATTCCTCCTGAAGATAGCTGATCTGCACTTGGCTTAACGACAGCTAACCGTTCTGTTTCTAACTCACTTACATTTTGATTTAGGCGTTCTTTCATGCTTTTTGCTTGAACCGTTTCTTGTTTATTACGCCCTTCCCCAATTAAAACCGATTGCATATACGCATCATTAGAAATGGTATACTGTTTTATTCCCATTGCTTGAATCCCATAGTTGATACCAAAATGAGTAGCATAAAATACAGCCAAAACCCCGATTAGTTTTAACAATACATTTTGTTTATCTGCACTTCGGAATACTTCCACTAGTAAGACATACATAATTACTAAAATAAGTATAAATACCCCTACTGGATACATCATATTACTAAGAGCAAATAGTATCGCAGCACATGCCCATGTGTAAGAATGACTCAACCCTTTATGCAGCAATATGTAACTCGCAAAGTAAAATAAAAATATAGAGAGTGATTCCCCTGTTAATAATGAACAAGAAAGAATATTGGGCAAATATAGTGAGTAAAACACCGCCGCAATCCGGCCACACTCTTCTTGAAATAAAATTGCCGCAATTCGATAAATGAAAAATGCTGTTCCTGCGCAATATAAAACATTACATAATTGCAAAACAAATGTAGCATCGCCAAACACACGAATTAATACTGACTCATATATAATGAAAGGTATTTGACTAACAAGAGTTATATTACTGCTTCCCAGTGCAACTTGTTTTGCAGTCTCATACATAGCTCTCATATCTCCTATAACTGGAGCATCAAAAAAGAGAACTGCTCCAAGTCGAATAAGCACCGTCATACTCATTAGAAAAATGAGAAACTGCTTATCCGTAAAGCGATATTGCAAAATAGACGAGAGAAGCAACAGCAGTATAACAAAAATCGAGAGCACAATCGTTAAACTCGTAGCGCTTCCTCCTAAAAACTGCTTACTTCCCTCGAAGGCGTTCCAGCAGGAATAAACAAAAAAGGCAAGCATAGTTCCAATAATCATTTTACTAAAAAAAGATGAAAACCCTGTTTGTATATGATTCATATGTATATTGCACCTCTATTTCCATTCATAACACAACGATTCTATCATGAATGGACACATGACAGTTAAAAAATTTATATGACAAAAATATAGCAGTAACTTTTTCACTTGCAATGTAAGCGAAACCTCTTTTACACTACAACCTATACAAAATAAATTTTCTTTCAGTTATACGAATAGAAATGCAATATTATTCTATTTTAATAAAGTACACTGTTTATCGAATATCAATTGTTTAAATAGCAAATTACATTCAATAGAAGACACGAACCTTTTTTATACAGTAAACAGGTATGCCACTCTGATTGAAAACATAAATAGGAGTCGATTATATGGATAAGAAATTTATGAGAGAATCAAAAGCAATTAAAACAACGCGTGTTTTTCCAAACGATTTAAACAACCATCAAACATTATTTGGCGGAAAATTATTAGCGGAAATTGATAGCATCGCATCTATCGCAGCAGCAAGACATAGCCGGAAACATTGCGTAACAGCTTCCATTGATTCCGTTGACTTTTTAACTCCAATCCACCAAACGGATTCCGTTTGCTATGAGGCATTCGTTTGCTATACCGGGAGATCCTCTATGGAGGTATTTGTGAAAGTCGTTGCAGAGACTTTATTAGAAGGAGAACGCCGCATTGCTGCAACTTGTTTCATTACATTCGTTGCACTAAAAGATGGAAAGCCATCTTCTGTACCACAGGTGCTACCAGAAACAGAAGAAGAACATTGGTTATACAAAACAGGGAAAGAACGTGCACAAAGTAGAAAAGATAACCGTGCAAAAAGTAGAGAAATGGCTGATGTATTAACATTGAATAAACCTTGGAGTGTATAAGTTAAAATTCCAAAAATTGATATCCCTTAGCGAATATAGTCTGACTATATTCGTTATTTTTTTCAAAAGAATGCATAGTCTAACTTTTCTATTTACAAAAATTACATATCTTGTCCTTTATTTTGTTATAATTTTAATGGTATATTAAGTAAAGTGTGCTTAAATTAGCTTGTTTCATTTAATCTCATTAATCATTTTATATTAAGGATGGTGCAAAAATGTCTGTTGAAGTACCAATTTCAATACCGAAAACGCTGATTATTATTCCTGCTTATAATGAAGAAGAAGCAATTGGAGATACATTAACGAGGCTATTAGAACTGAAAGAACATTTCACACAATTAGATATTTGTGTTATTAATGATGGTTCACGCGACCGAACAGCAGAAATTGTAAAAGAATTCCCAGTTAACATTGTAAATTTACCATACAATTTAGGAATCGGTTCTGCTGTACAAACTGGTTATAAATATGCGGATGTGAATGGATACGACATCGCGATTCAATTTGATGCAGATGGTCAACATAATCCTGAGGACTTATACAAAATTATTAAACCTATCGCTGAAGATAAGTGCGATATGGTACTTGGTTCACGTTTTACCGAAAAAACGGCTTATAAAGGTAGCATCTCGCGTAGAATTGGCATTTTTTACTTTACGGCCTTATTAAAATTACTAACAAGACAAACATTTATGGATCCAACATCTGGTTATCGTGCAATTAACCGAAAGGTAATTGAAATCTTTTCTTATAACTATCCAAAGGATTACCCAGAACCAGAAGTTTTAATCCACTTAAAGAAAAAAGGCTTACGCATTAACGAGATTTCTGTAAATATGCAAGAAAGACAGGGCGGACAATCGTCTATTACTCCTTTAAAATCTGCATATTACATGATTAAAGTAAGTCTCGCTATATTAATGCAAAAAATTGTGAAAGGCTGATCATATATGTCAATAGTTACCTTTTCATTTATCTTTATTCTTTTGATGTTTTTGGTTATTATTAACTCCATCCGTAAAGGAGCTTTAGAAACAAAATACTCAATTCTATGGATCTTTGTTTGTATATCCATGGCTATCTTAAGTTCTACTGATAGAATTATAAATTGGATTGGGAACCTACTGAAAGTAGAATATCCACCATCTATTTTATTCTTGTTTGGCTTGCTGTTTTGTTTCATCCTAATTTTTGATTTAACTCGAAAATTATCAAAACAACATCACCAACTTGTAACATTAACGCAAGAGTATGCTTTATTAAAACAAGAATTAATAAAAGAAAAAGAGCAAGCAAAATAAATTTTAAAAGAGTTTATTTTACAAAACCCCCAAAAAAAAGACTTTTAAAAGTTCATTTTTTTGGGGGTTTTTCATATATATTTTCTTTCAATACGTCCTAAAGTAAGTATATATCGTACATTCAGAGAATGAAATAGCCAAGAGGCTCTTTCTTATATGGCAAGTCTACTAATAATTCCTCTTTAATAAAGGATCATATATATTCTAATTTTATATTTCAGTACTACTTAGATAATAGATTTTTACCTAAATTCCTTATAGCCATAAATGATGACGTCACACCCATTCCTATCATAATAAATAGTAACGGCATAAGAGGCAACGCATATCGATTATAAGCAAAATACAAGCAATTAAAATATGTTTGAAGAACAATTAACGCTAGTAAGAATACACATTCTTTCCACTTAGAAGTAACCAATAAAAATGTGATAATCGTACAAATTACGAACATTACCTTAATATAATCATAAATCACTTTCATATCTTTTCCATCAATATCAAAAATATAAATTTGATGGTATGGATAATAGTATGGAATATCCCAAAAGATTTGTGGTTTTAAAATTAAATAGCTTTTTAACATAGATTTTTTATCTGTTTCCCACCAAGTTTTCATACGTTCGGTTGCTATTTTTTGTTCCATCTCCATCCATTTATGCGCTTCGATATCTGGATTTTCACTAAATATTTCTTTTTCAATCTCTTCTATACTTTTTCCTCCTGGATATCCTTCACCTTGATATGTACCTAACAACATTGGATTTCCAGAACCAGCAGTCAACGGAATAAATTTATCAAATTGGATATAGTTTCGCACCCACCAAGGACCAAGCACTAAGAATAACGCTACTATACTAACAAGCAGCTGCTTCATCATAATTTTAAACGGATATCTCTTTATTACTAAATAACCGAATAAGAAAATTGGATAGATTGCAATTTGAACACGGAAAAATAACGCTAAGAAGTAAAACAATAAAAGTATAAGAAAATCTTTCATTGAATGACTATCAGCTAATTTCAAACTCCAATAAAGAAGGCCCAATGATAAAAATAAAAATGGACTCTCCGTCAATGTTAAGTTATCTATCACTATTTCAGGTGGATATATCGCTAATAAAAATGCACCTATTAATCCAACAGCAGGATTAAATATACGCTTTCCAATCAGAAAAGTCATAAAAATACTTAGGATCCCAAATGAAATCATTGTCATTTTGGCTACAAATATACCTAATTTCGCCTTACCAAATATGAAAAAGATTGTGGCAAGTAGAAATGATTGCCCTGGCATGATATGAATAGTTGGTTGATCTGCCTTATGGTATGTAAGCATTCCACTCTCTAATAGACGCATCGCGCTAGCCTGATACCCTACATCATCACTAACAATATTTAAATTTACTCCATATTTAACTAAAACAGTCCACCTTAATAAGAATCCTAAAAAAAGAATACCTAATAATGGTAGAAAATACCTTTTTTCTGTATATTTCTTGAACAAATGAATTCTACTCCTTCAACTTATGATATGCATATAATCAAATTAAACTGTTCAAAATGCTAACAAAGAAAATGTCGCTTTATGTAGTACACGGTATCATCTTCTAGTTCTATTGTTTAAAACTTAAAATACACTGCTTCCTTACATATCCTTTCATCAATATTTTATCCACTTTTTAATTTCATTTATGTGGAATAAAAAACATTTTGAGCAAACCATCCTTACAAATTCCTAAATACCATTGTAAGTGTACAGCGTATTTGTGTCCATATAACTACTACACATAAGTCTATAATTAAACGGATATAAAAACTCTCCCTCGTACTTTAGCATTCTTGAACTTTGGAAAAGCTAGCCATATTTTCAAAAATAATCTATAATTTAACTTTGAGAATCATTTTAAAGGACAGGAAGTGAATCATATTGCGAATGTACTTAAGTAAATTCCCTAAATCATTATATATAATTTTAACATTATCACTAATATTACATATTTTTTGCTTAATAAAGCAACCTGGTGTAGACGCAAAAATAATTGTTAACGAAAATTTTGGTGCAGTCGACGCTTATAATTATACTTTAACGGCTAAGCAACTTTTAGAACATGGTATTTTTGGATTCGTTTATCTCGAACCAAGCGATCCACCAGCAAAAAACGCTTATGTTACACCAGCGCAACCTTTACTGCTTGCCGGGGCTATGATTATATCAAAGATAACACATATCCCATATTATTATGTAGCTACTGGATTTAACTTAATATTTGATTTACTCACTATACTCATTCTTTATTTAATTGGAAAAGAGTTATTTGAAAGAAAATTATACGGCATTATTGCAGCTGGGTTGTATGCTTGTTACTTTAGTATTTACCAATATTTCCGCATGCTTTTAACAGAACCACCTTCAATGTTTCTGTTATGTTTATCTATATATGTTTTCATACTATGTTGGAAATACAATAAAACAAAATACCATGTTTGGTTTGGAATTGTAGTCGCTATTCTATTAATGTTCCGTCCGAATCCAGCTCCTATGCTTCTTATCCCAATCATTGTTGTCATTTACACCTATGGAATTTGGGAATCTATCAAAATCGGTCTACTATGGTGTATTGGTCCCTTCTTCATTATTGGTTCCTGGGTATTAAGAAACTGGATTTCTTTACATGAGTTCATCTTATTTTCAACACAAGGCGGTAACCCATTACTAGCTGGCGCAAATCCATTCTTTAGATCCGCCGATATTGGTCAAGATATGATTGCTGCAGGATATACAGATACAACTGTTTATGCAAAAGAGCTCATTAAGCAAGGTTTTACTACTGACTTTACTTATTGGTTCTCATGGTTTACTGTTGGGAAAACAATTGAATTATTCAAAACACCATCTTGGGTAGATAATTATTCCATCTATCCAATGATCAAAATATATCATCAATTTTTAATCGTTATCGCTGCGCTAAGCTCCTTATTGTTTATGTTAAACTCTTTTAAACATAAACGTTTTATGTTATTGGTCGCTAGCTTGATTATCTATGTAGCAGCTTCCAATATATTCTTACCTATTAACCGATACGGGTATTTCGTAATACCAATCATATGTCTAATCGCTTCCTATGGAATTGTACGTATAATACAATCACTTTCTAATTTAAAATATAGATAACATAAATGCCCCAAGTGGACTTGGGGCATTTATTCATCTATTCCCCTAATTAACCAATAGTTGATTTACAAAGTTTATATGCGGTACACTTATATCCGTAGTTATTGACTACTAATATCAATTTATTTAATGTGGAGGACATCTCTTGAAACTTATACAACGGATTAAAAACAACCCACTTTATAGCAAAATCAAATCAATCCCTGTTATCCAAAACTATTCTCAAAATAAAACACTTCGTATTAGAAGAGCAAATATGGAACAGTATGGATTAAAATCACTGATTCTAATGCAAGAAGCTTTTGAAGCTGCAGGTCATACATTCTGGCTAGATTATGGTACTTTATTAGGCGCTGTACGTGAAAAAGACTTCATCGGTCATGATGATGATATTGATGTTGGAGCTTTTTACGTAGATGAAAATATGAGGCAAGCTATTGAAGACCAAATGAAACAAAGAGGCTTTATAAAAGAACGAGCATTTATGATTGATGGAAAAACTGTAGAGGAAACATATGTTTATCATGGTGTATATGTAGATATTTTCTACTACTTTAAAGAAGCTGATGATAAAGTATGGTATTATTTCTTTGAAGGTAGCAAAAATGTAACGTTTACAAATCATGAAACATATCGTGTTTCAACTGGTTGGAAAACAAAGAGGGCAATCTCTACATTTACAGATATGGGAACAATCCCGTTTAAAGGTGAAACATTTGCTGTTCCTAGTAATTATGAGCAGTATTTAACAGACAATTATGGACCAAATTATATGATTAAAAATGCAGATTGGGATTCTTCTAACTCTGCTTCTAATATTGAATTACTTCCTATAGAACATGCAGAAGGAATCTATTTCAATAATTAATACAATGATCATGAAAGATACGTATTTAACTTTCATTTATGTGGAAAGGTGAAATTATGCAAAAGTCACTTGTCTCAAATATTTTCTATAAAATATTGCTGAATACCTTTAATATTATTCTCCCAATTCTAGTAGGACCTTACGCATACAGGATGCTCGGTGCCGAATCAATGGGAACTGTTAACTTTGCTGAAACGATTTTTAATTATTTTTTCATTTTTGCTGTATTTGGTGTATATCAATATGGATTGCGTGAAATCAGCTTAGTAAAAAATGATAAGAAGAAAGTTGCACAATTGTTCACGAGTTTATATGTAATTAACGTTACAACAAGTATTCTGGCTTTAATAGCATTTTCACTCTTTAGCTATATTGGCTATGGGAACCAAGATTTATTTCCTGTACTTCTCATTTTCGGATTTAATTTCATTGCTAATTTATTCTATGTAGAATGGTTTAATGAAGCGCATGAGAATTATGATTTCATTACGAAAAAAACCGTTATTGTTCGTCTGATTTATGTTGTGCTTCTTTTCACTTTTATTCATGGAGCAGATGACTATAAGCAATTTGCCGGTTTGTTAGTTTTATCAACATTTTTAAACCATTTTATTAGTTTTATATATGTGAAGCGCCAAGTTAAGTTTGATTTTTCCAATTTAACAATTGTTCCACATTTAAAACCTTTATTTTTAGTTGTTATTTTTTCAAATGCTAATATTCTCTACACACAGCTAGATCGCCTTGTTTTAGGGGAATATTCCGGAAAAGCTGCAGTTGCTTTCTACGTAATGGCCTTTCAAATCATGACCATTATTAACACACTTATGTTAAGTGTTGTACAAGTTACAATTCCAAGGCTTTCTTATTTATCAGGCAATGCAACTGAAGGAGAATATGAATCCTTACTAAATAAAATTTCAAAAGTATATTTCATTACGTTATTCCCAGCTGCTATTGGTTTAATGCTTATCGCTCACGGAGCTGTTATTATTTACGGTGGAAAAGAGTATGCTGCTGCTGGTGACACATTAATGGTTTTCGCATTCTATATGATTTCAGTAGGAATTGAATCTATTTTATCCAACCAAATTATTTATGTGAAAAAGAAAGAAAGTATTTTAGTACGCTTTTTATTCATTTGCGGTTTTATCAACCTTGTATTAAATTTCGTACTCGTATTTTTCCGTATCCTTACACCAACAACAGCAATTATTACAACAACGATTGCTAACTGTACATTGACTGTATTGGAATATATTTATATAAAAAAGAAATTGAAAGTAAATTACACATTATTCGATATGCAAAAGCTAAAATATCTGTTCTATTCACTAACGTTTTTACCAATAGCATTCTTAGTGAATACGGTAATTTCAGGACAAATTCTACAAGTTATCGTCACAATGTTAGCATGCGGATTAGCTTATGCACTTATCCTATTCCTAGCAAAAGATGAGATTCTCTTTATGTTGTTAGACAAAATAAAAGCAAGATTCAAACGAGCTTAATGCAATATAACACAAACGTACAAACTCTTTTCTAAATATAAACAAATGAACCCTCTTTAAGGAGCTGTTATAATTGAAATTTTCTTTAATCATGGCCACTTGCGGCAGACGTGATGATATTATTGATCTACTAAAGTCGTTAGAAAAACAAACATATAAAAATTTCGAACTCATTGTAGTTGACCAAAATGATACACCTATTTCTGATCTCTTTGAAGACTACAAGGAGAAATTCGCTATTAATTATATTTATACACCTATTAAAGGATTATCCCGTGCCCGTAATACAGGATTAAAAGTAGCAGATGGCGATATTATTTCTTTCCCAGATGATGATTGTATCTATGAAACAAATGTGTTAGAAAGCATCCTAGAAACATTTAATGACGATAAGGATATTCAGTTCATATCAACGAATACTACAAATGTTGAAGGGACAGGCTCATTAGTACATGCGCCAGAAACAGATATTATTTTAAATAATAAATATGGATTCATGGGGCCATCTTTCACACTATTCTTTACGAAACAATTTGTACAAGATGTTGGTACATTTGATGAAGATTTAGGTGTTGGATCTGGAACAATTTACGGAGCTGGTGAAGAAACTGATTTCGTACTGCGCGGTATGAAAAATGGATATACAGGACTATTTAGAAAAGACCTATTCGTATACCATCCAGTAAAAGAAGAAGTGATTAATGAGCAATCATTAAAAAGGGCTATTTCCTATGCCGGTGGTTTCGGAAGAGTAATTCGTTTACATTATGGCTTCCCTTACTTTTTACGCGCGGTTGCAGCCGCTACATTCCGTATGACACAAAATATTTCGAACGACAAACGTAAATTCCATGCAAATCGTTTAAAAGGAATCGTTCGAGGGTATTTTAAATAGAAGAAAAAGAAGAGCAACCGTTCAATATTAGAACAGTTTGCTCTTCTTTTTTATCCTGCATTAACGGGCAGCTCGATTGGTGAGGGCTGATAATTAGTGGGGAATCGAGTCCCCACTGATTAAAATTCCACTTTATCTAGTTTCTCTCTCTAAAAACGAAATCGTCTCCTTTAGTCCCTCACGGTAAGATGTCTTTGGCACTTTACCGACATACCTCTCATACTTTTCTCCACTTAATACAACCGGTTCTTCTGTCAAATATAACATTTCTACAAACTCTTTCATTTGTTTATCAAATAGGCCAATCATTCCGATCATACGTTTTTTTACAGTCATTATAGGTTTTGTATATCCAGTTAATTCTCTTATATGCCTAATCATTTCTTCCCCTGTAATTACACCTGATCCTGGTATATTCCAATTTTGCCCATATGCATCATCACGTAATGCTAATTCAACAATAGCTTTAGCTCCATCCGGTGTAAAAATATATTCCCTAGCAAGCTTCTTATCCCCAACAAAACTAGATATTTTATTTGCAAGAACACCTTGCAGTGTATGATGAACGAGTGTGCTTTCCGCATTTGGTCCATAAAAGTCTGGAAAATGAGCAATAAGTACCGGCACCTCTGCTTGCTTCGCCATCAATTCAAGCTGTAAACGAATTTTCCCCTTCTTTGTATGTGGATTCTTTACAGCTTCTTCCGTTACCTTCCCTCTTCCTTGTTTTCCATACGCATAAATATTATCTACCATCGCTAATTTAGCACCGTGGCGCTTCGTCGTTTCTAATATATTTGTTAGTAACTCTGGCTGCTTTATCCCCCAATCTGTATACGGAATATTTACAGCATGAAATATAACATCTACACCTTTAGCAGCTTCCATTATATTTTCTTGCTTACATACATCTCCTGCTACTATTTGTATTCTTTCTTCCCCGCAAAACAAGTTTTCTAGCTTTCCCTTATTTCTTGCAAAGGCAATTACATCAATCCCTCTCCCACATAGCTCCTTTGTAATTGCATACCCCATTGCTCCAGATGCTCCCAATACTAACGCCTTTTTCATCATCATATCCCCCTTTAATTAACCACTGTTCAATTAATGTTAAAAAGAAAATCACTTAATTAAGAAGTGACTTTGCAATAAAATTCACATGCACTTTAGCTAAATCTTGTACATCTTCAAACGTTTGACCACTTCCACAATAATGCGCAACAAATCCATGTAATGATAAAAAAACAGACCATACTGTCATTGCATTTATATTTCCTTTACATAAAGAAGATATAACAGAAGCGAACTTCTCATAACTAACATTTGGTCCATCTGCTAAACATTCTTTTAATTCATCATCTTTAATCAAGAACATGATTTCATAATGACTTTGATTTCGTAAACCAAATTCAATAAATCCAAATAAAACTGCTTTTAATTGCTCTTCCTGTTTTAAATTTAGAGCATTAATTTCATCTAGTGTTTCATTTAATAATTGAAAATCTTGTTCAATCATCGCATAAAAAAGCTCTGCTTTATTCTTAAAATGATAATAAATCGAACCATGACTATATCCTAATTCTGCTGCAATTTTACGCATGGAAGTATGCTGATAGCCTAATTTTATAAATAAATCCCTCGCTGCATTCATAATCATTTCTCTTGTTAATTCTTGTTTAACTGCCCTTCTTGGCGACATCTCTCATACCTCACAATTTAATTAACCGCTGTTCAATTACATTATATCCCTTTTCCAGAAAAAAACAATCCTATTTTTGAAAAAATATACATTTTGAAAGGATGGTATTATCTCTAAGAATTTAGTATCATGATTCAAGATACTATTTTGAAATGGACGGAGGACACTATGAGCTTATTAACAGTTGAAAATTTAGGTCATACATTTGGTGACCGCACACTATTTAAGGACGTATCAATGCGTTTATTGGCAGGAGAACATGTTGGATTAGTTGGCGCAAACGGCGTTGGTAAATCAACATTTATGAATATCATTACTGGACAGCTTATCCATGATGAGGGACGCGTAGAATGGACACCTGGTACACACTATGGGTATTTAGACCAACATACAATTTTAACACCAGGCAGAACGATTCGTGACGTATTAACAGATGCATTCTTACCTTTATTTGAAAAAGAAAAAGCACTCAATATTATTACAGAAAAAATGGGAACGGCTACACCAGAAGAATTGGAAGAACTTCTAGACCAAATGGCAGAAATACAAGATGCACTTGAAGCAGGTGGCTTCTACTTACTAGATATTAAAATTGAAGAGGCTGCACGTGGTCTTGGAATTGATGCAATTGGATTAGACCGTGATGTTTCTGCATTAAGTGGTGGGCAGCGTACAAAAGTATTACTTGCCAAATTATTACTTGAACAACCAGAAGTACTATTACTGGATGAGCCTACCAACTATTTAGATGTTGAACATATTCAATGGTTAACAAATTACCTGAAAGAATATCCACATGCGTTCCTTTTAATTTCCCATGATACGGAATTTATGAACAAATGTGTCGATGTTATTTTCCATCTAGAATTCTCAAAAATGACGCGTTACACAGCGACATATGAAAAATTCCTAGAGCTAGCTGAAATCAATAAAAATCAACATTTAAACGCTTATCAAAAACAACAAGAATTCATTAAAAAACAAGAAGATTTTATCGCCAAAAACAAAGCCCGTTATTCTACAACAGGTCGTGCAAAGAGTCGTCAAAAGCAACTCGATCGCATGGAGCGTATCGATCGCCCAGAAACAGCAATTAAACCCGAATTTTCTTTCAAAGAATGTCGCGCAAGCAGTCGCTTTGTCTTTGAAGGTGAAGATGTAGAAATTGGATACACACATGCATTATTACCAAAACTAACGATGACAATTGAGCGTGGAGAAAAGATCGCTATTGTTGGATGTAATGGTGTTGGTAAATCAACATTATTAAAAACAATCCTAGGTAAAATTAAACCATTAAGCGGGAAAACAAGCCTTGGTGATTTCTTAGAACCAGCATACTTCGAACAAGAAGTAAAAGCTGAGAATTTAACGCCAATCGATGATGTCTGGAATACATTCCCAAGTCTAGATCAGCACCAAGTTCGTGCAATGTTAGCACGATGTGGTTTGAAAAACGAGCATATTTCTCGTCCATTAAGCCAATTAAGCGGTGGAGAGCAAGCAAAAGTTCGTTTATGTAAGCTAATGGGTGAAGAGAGTAACTGGCTACTATTCGATGAGCCAACAAATCATCTTGATGTTACAGCAAAAGAAGAACTGAAAAAGGCAATGAAGGCATACAAAGGGACCATTATTCTTGTATGTCACGAACCAGACTTCTACCAAGATTGGATAACAAAAGTTTGGAACGTAGAAGAATGGGCACAATCTAACAGCTAATAAAAAGGGGATCTACTAAGATCCCTTTTTTATTATGAATATATTCTTCTCTCTTACATAACTTTTATATGATAGTACCCAGCTAGTCTCAACCGAAAATCCCTCAAGTCATCATAAGATTTTAAATTAGCCAGCATTCCTTGAATAACTGGGATTCTTGGATTTGGCACTCTCATTTCAGCTTCCAAAACATCTAATGTAACTAGCAATTCGTCATTTTCTAATTGATCTGCTAGGGTGCGTTTGAATGTAACAATCTCCTGTAAAAACTGCTCTTTCACCTGCTCTTTAATAAGCTCTGAACTACAAAAGAATTGCCCCAGCTTTTCTTCATGTAAAACAGGTATATCCTTAGATTGTACAAGGCCCTCCACAAGATCATCCATTCTCTTTAAAATAAATGATGAAACATGGAATAAATCTATTTCAGCTGCGTTTAAAATAATTAGCTCTAAATAACCTCTACATATCCCTTCTACCATAATAACCAGATCTAAAAGATATGGAGTAACCTGTTCGCCATAAATTGATAATAAACTATTTCGATAAAATGCATGTGACTCTAGTTTCATTCTCATCATAAATGCTTCTACTTCTTTATTAAAAGGAATTGCGCTTTCCCTTGCATGCATAATAATAAATTCCTTATGCTGTTGTACATCACTAAACTGACAATATAATTGTTTTTCAAATTTTTCACGTGGTAATAACGATTCGTTGTCAAGATCCATCATCTTCTTATGGATTTTGTCATAATAATACCTGAGTGTCGCTAAAAGCAACTCATCCTTTGATTTAAAATATAAATAAAATGCTCCCTTCGATATCCCGCACGCTGTTACAATCTCTTGCACCGATGTTGCGTTTACACCTTTCGTTGCAAATAACTTCATTGCCATTTCTATAATTAAACGTTCTTTTTCTTTCATAGTTTCTCTCCTAATTTAATCTCGCATCATAAATTTTCAACTTAACTTTATTATACCATCCCTTTTCATTGACGACTGACCACCCAGTCAGTTATATTATGTATTAGACTGACCAGTTGGTCAATATACGTTAAAAGGGAGCGCAAACATGAACAAAATCATTAACTTTTCGTTAAAAAACAAGTTCGCAGTTTGGCTATTAACCATCCTCGTTACCGTGGCAGGAATTTATTCTGGGCTTAATATGAAGCTCGAAACAATCCCTGACATTACAACACCTGTTGTAACAGTAACAACGGTTTATCCTGGTGCTACACCAGCGGAAGTAGCTGATAAGGTATCAAAACCGATGGAACAGCAACTGCAAAATTTGAGCGGAGTCAATGTTGTCAGTTCTTCCTCTTATCAAAATGCCTCTTCTATTCAAGTAGAGTATGACTTTGATAAGAATATGGAGAAAGCTGAAACCGAGATTAAAGAAGCACTTGCAAATGTAAAATTACCAGAGGGCGTAAAAGACCCAAAAGTTTCTCGAGTAAACTTTAATGCCTTTCCTGTTATTTCATTAAGTGTAGCGAGTAAAGATGAATCTTTAGCTACCTTAACTGAAAAAGTTGAAAAAAATATTGTCCCAGGATTAAAAGGCCTTGATGGCGTTGCATCTGTTCAAATTTCAGGACAACAAGTAGATGAAGTACAACTTGTCTTTAAAAAAGATAAGATGAAAGAATTAGGTTTAAGTGAAGATACAGTTAAAAATATGATTAAAGGCTCTGATGTATCTTTACCACTTGGCCTATATACATTCAAAGATACTGAGAAATCAGTTGTTGTAGATGGAAACATTACAACAATCAAAGCTTTAAAAGAAATGAAGATCCCTGCTGTTCCTTCAGGAGCAAATAGTCAAGGTAATCCAGGTGCAGAAGCTCAAGCACCTCAAATGAATCCAGCGATATCTGATGGTATCCCAACTGTTACATTAGAAGAAATTGCTGATATTAAAGAAGTTGGGAAGGCAGAATCTATTTCCCGTACAAATGGAAAAGAAGCAATTGGTATTCAAATTGTTAAATCTGCTGATGCAAACACTGTTGATGTCGTAAACGCAGTCAAAGACCAAGTTAAGGAATTTGAGAAGAAATATAAAGACTTAGAAATCATCTCAACATTTGACCAAGGTGCACCAATTGAAAAATCAGTTGATACTATGCTTAGCAAAGCAATCTTCGGTGCTATCTTTGCTATTGTCATTATTATGTTGTTCTTACGCAATATCCGAACAACATTGATTTCTGTCGTTTCTATACCACTCTCCTTACTAATCGCTGTTTTATTACTAAAACAGATGGATATTACACTTAATATGATGACACTTGGAGCAATGACCGTCGCAATCGGGCGTGTTGTCGACGATTCAATCGTTGTTATTGAAAATATTTATAGGCGCATGTCCTTATCCGGCGAAAAATTAAAAGGCATGGACTTAATCCGTGAAGCAACAAAAGAGATGTTTGTTCCAATTATGTCTTCTACAATCGTAACAATTGCCGTCTTCTTACCCCTTGGACTTGTAAAAGGTATGATCGGTGAAATGTTCTTACCATTTGCTTTAACGATTGTATTCGCACTATTGGCTTCACTACTTGTAGCAATTACAATTGTACCAATGTTAGCTCATTCTTTATTTAAAAAAGAAAGTATGAGAGAAAAACAAATTCATCATGAAGAAAAACCAAGTAAATTAGCAAATATCTATAAGCGTATACTTGGTTGGGCATTAAACCATAAAATCATTACATCTAGCATCGCTGTTCTTCTATTAGTAGGTAGCCTTGCACTTGTACCGATTATCGGTGTTAGCTTCTTACCATCTGAAGAAGAAAAAATGATTATTGCAACGTATAATCCTGAACCTGGGCAAACTTTAGAGGATGTTGAAAAAATAGCAACAAAAGCTGAAAAGCACTTACAGGATAAGAAGGATGTAAAAACAATTCAGTTCTCATTGGGCGGAGAAAACCCAATGAGCCCAGGTAACACAAATCAAGCTATGTTCTTTGTTCAATATAATAATGACACAAAAAACTTTGATAAAGAAAAAGAACAAGTTATTAAAGATTTACAAAAGATGACAGGAAAAGGTGAATGGAAAAACCAAGACTTTGGAGCTAGTGGCGGTAGCAATGAAATTAAGCTGTATGTATATGGAGATAGCTCAGAAGATATCAAACCTGTCGTAAAAGATATTCAAAATATCATGAAGAAAGAAAAAGACTTGAAAAATATCGACTCTAGTCTTGCAAAAACATATGTAGAATACACATTAGTCGCAGATCAAGAAAAACTAAGTAAAATGGGTCTAACTGCTGCTCAGATTGGAATGGGTCTTTCTAATCCACATGATCGCCCTGTTCTTACTACAATCAAAAAAGACGGTAAAGATGTTAACGTATATGTAGAAGCTGAAAAACATGATTATCAAACAATTGATGATTTAACAAATCGTAAAATTACAACACCACTTGGAAATGAGGTGGCTGTAAAAGATGTTATGACTGTAAAAGAAGGTGAAACATCTAATACAGTAACTCATCGTGATGGTCGTGTTTATGCAGAAGTAACTGCTAAATTAACATCCGATGATGTTTCGAAAGCATCCGCTGCTATTCAGAAAGAAGTCGATAAAATGGATCTTCCTTCTGGTGTAGATGTTTCTATGGGCGGTGTAACAAAAGATATCCAAGAATCATTCCAGCAACTTGGATTAGCAATGTTAGCTGCAATTGCCATTGTATACTTCGTTCTTGTTGTTACATTTGGCGGTGCTCTTGCGCCATTCGCAATTTTATTCTCACTACCATTTACAATTATCGGCGCCCTTGTTGCCTTACTAATTTCAGGTGAGACATTAAGTGTATCAGCAATGATTGGGGCTCTTATGTTGATTGGTATCGTTGTAACGAACGCGATTGTTCTTATCGACCGTGTAATTCATAAAGAAAATGAAGGTCTATCGACACGCGAAGCTTTATTAGAAGCTGGTGCAACTCGCTTACGTCCAATTCTAATGACTGCAATCGCAACAATTGGCGCTCTTATCCCACTTGCACTAGGATTTGAAGGCAGTGGATTAATTTCTAAAGGCCTTGGAGTAACCGTAATTGGTGGATTAACAAGTTCAACATTATTAACACTACTTATCGTTCCAATTGTGTATGAAGTACTCAGCAAGTTTAAAAAGAAAAAGAAAATCGTAGAATAAAGAAATAACCTCGCTGCATGCGAGGTTATTTTTTATTATTAAACAAAATTAGAAAATCTCCATAGCCTTCTTTCTCTAATTCCTCTTTCGAAATAAAGCGAAGTGCCGCTGAATTAATACAATAGCGAAGGCCATTTGGGCCTGGTCCATCGGGGAATACGTGACCAAGATGAGAATCTCCTTCCTTACTTCTTACTTCCGTACGCGTCATATTGTGACTAACATCCATTTTCTCTTTTACACTAGCTGACATAACCGGCTTCGTAAAACTTGGCCAACCACATCCACTATCAAATTTATCTAAAGAAGTAAAGAGTGGTTCTCCAGATACAATATCCACGTAGATACCTTCCTCTTTATGATTCCAATATTCATTTTGAAAAGGCGGCTCTGTACCATTTTCTTGTGTTACATAAAATTGCATATCTGTTAATCGTTCTTTTAAGTGTGCGTTATCTTTCGGCCAATGTTTTTTAATAAAGGCATCCCGTCCTGATCCTTGACGATATAGTTCATAGCGAAAAGAATTTTTCTTATGATATCCCTGGTGATACTCTTCAGCAGGAAAGAAAATAGCAGCAGGAAGAATTTTTGTTGCAATTGGTTTTGAAAAACGCCCGCTCTCAGCAAGTGCTGTTTTTGAAGCTTCCGCTTGTTCACGTTGCTTCTCATTATGATAAAAAATTACCGTTTCATAAGACTGTCCACGATCATGAAATTGACCACCAATATCTGTCGGGTCAATCTGTCTCCAATAAATATCTAACAACTTTCCATAAGGCATTTTATTCGCATCAAATGTAATTTGTACTGCTTCATAATGCCCTGTCGTTTCTGAGCATACTTCCTTATATGTTGGGTTCTCTTTATGCCCACCTGTATAACCTGAAACAACCTTAATGATACCTTCCATCTCTTCGAATGGTGAAACCATACACCAAAAACATCCTCCAGCAAACGTAGCAAGTTCTATATTTTCATTTACAGCCATTTATTTACTTCACCCCTATTCTTTCATTCTTCTTACAGTATTGCATATATATATGGAAGTTATAAAAGAAAAAGCATCGGCGCCCGATGCTTTTTCTTTCTCTCTATTTTTCGGCAAGCTCTTTTTCATCACTCGTCACATCTAACACATCTAAAAGGAACATGAAGACCGGAATACCAATAATTAGTCCCCATACACCTAAAAAGTGTTCTGAGAAAATTAATACCATAAATGTATAGAAAATCGGTAAATTTGTTTTTTGTGACATAAATTTAGGATTTAAAACATAACTTTCAAGTGCATGAATAACAGTAACAATTATTAAAATATAAACTACATACGTAATACTACCAATATTATAAGCAATCATACAAAGTGGAACGAGCGAAATGATTACACCAGCTACTGGAATCAAACCGAGTAAGAAAATCATTAACGCTAAACCAAGTAATTGTGGAAATCCTAAAATCCATAGTGCAATTACTGATAAAATACAATTAACAATTGCAATTAAAAACTGCGCTTCAATTACCTTTCCAAACGAACGAGCGAATTTCTTCCCAAAGTATTCAATTTCATTATAAAAAATAGCCAGTCTACTCTCTTTAAATTTAGCGGTAAAGGCCACAATACGAGCTTTCTCCAACAAGAAGAATAAACTCAAAATAAGAGAGAGTAAAAATTGCAAACCAAATTTTCCAACATTGGCAATAGATTTATAAAGAATATCTACACCTTGCCCTACATATTTTGAAAGCTCCATATGGTTAATTGCATTAATTGAAGCCTTTATAATCTCATTATCTGGTGGATTTTTAAGAAACACATTGAACTGGTAGATCAATTGTGAGATTTGCACCGTCAATACTGGTAAATATTTAAATAACGTGATGGAAATTCCACCAACTAACATTACATATAAGAATGCTATAATAATCTTTCGATTAATTGGCATGAAATGATTCAATTTTCGAGAAATAAACTTTTGGAATCGATCCATTAAATACGTAAGAATAAACGTAATTAAAATTAAATTGAACATGCTTTTTAGCCCATATAACATAAGAGCTAGCAAGAGTAATACAAGTAACCTCTGAAATCCTTTGCTTTGAAACAGGTTTTTCATTTGCATAATTGACGAGTGATCTCTCCTGTCCTATAAAGTGAAACTTTACAAAGTGGGTTTTCTTTATCTCCCACACAAATTTGACGTTTATGAATATCCTCTACCTATTTCTTTGCTTTCGCTAGATTTAAGCTCGGGATACATGATGTTACCTTTCTATTTTACAATACAATGTTCCTTTTCAGAACGTATTCTATAAAGTATTAATGAAGATTTAAGGAAAATCTCCTTTCTTCCCATATTAAAATAGGTCTTACCATTACTGTAACACAAAAAGCAAGCTATCAGTAGAAATCTGTCCTACGAATAGCTTGCTTTTATATTTTTTACCAAACATATTCTGTTAACTGATAAATGGCATAAACATCGGAATAACAACTACTGTTACAACCCCAACGACTGTTACTGCAATACTTGCCATCGCTGCTTCTACTTCACCCATTTCAATTCCAACTGCAACGCCCAGTGCATGTCCTGCAGTACCAAGTGCTAATCCTTTAGCAATTGGATTTTTCACTCTAAATGTTTTTAAGAATAAAGCGCCAAGCGCATATACAATAACTGCGTTAAAGATAACTGCAAAAGATGTAATTGCTGGAATACCACCAATACTTCCGGATATTGGTAAAGCAATTGCCGTTGTTGCTGCTTGTGGTAACATAGAATTCATTACAGATGTATCTAATCCAATTGCTTTAGCAACAATGAACACGACAATTACTGAACAAACAGATCCAACAACGATAGCAGATAAAATTTGCCACCAATATTTTTTTAACTTATCAACTTGTTTGTATAACGGAATTGCAAAAGCAATTGTTGCTGGCTCTAAGAAGAAACTAATCATTTTACCGCCAGTATTATATTCTTCAAATGTAAAGTTACCAACCTTTAAAAAGACAATCCCAAGTACCATTGCTACAAACAATGGTGTGAATAAGAAGAATCCTTTTGAATGTTTAAATAAGAATGTTCCGATTCCGTATGCGATTAATGAAACGACAATTCCGAAATATGGAGTCATTGTGCTTGCCATGTTCATTACCTCCTAACCTTGTTTGGTCTAATCGTTACGCAACTTTTCCATGTTTGCGTCCTTTATGTGCAACATCTAATTGTTTTGTATCTGTTGTTTCTTTTTCTTCTTTACCTAGAATAAATTGTGCAAATAAACCAGTTACTGCTAGTAAAATAATTGTTGCCACAACGATTACAGTTATGATTTGTACAAAATATTGTCCCATTACACCAAGAGAGTTAATAACGGAAATACCAGATGGTACGAAAAGAAATCCGATAATACCTGTTAACGCTGTTCCAAGTGATTCAACCTGCTCCAATTTAATGACCTTTAAGCATAATAGGCTAAACAAAATAACTAATCCGATTACTGATGAAGGCATTGGAATTGGTAAGTGCGTTGCAATAATATGAGAAACCAACATAATAGCTGAGAAAACAAATGCTTGTGATAAGAAACTATATACTTTTTTTGTACTCATTTTGGCCACCTCTTTCGATTTGGTACCTTTATTGTATATGATGCAAACGATTAAGTAAGCGCTTGCATATCAGGGCGTCAAATATACAGAATTAGTTACAAAAATAACAGGATGAAATACAAAAGCTGCTTCTTAAATACGAAGCAGCTTTTTAAGTTCCTTGGCATACGTGCGACTTACTGGCACTTTCGAACTATCTTTCATAATTAAGTTATACGTGGAATTAAACCATGGCTGTACTTCTGAAATATGATTGATATTCACAATAAAACTGCGATGAACACGCATAAACATCGTTTGTGGTAACTTCTTTTCTAAAATAACAAGTGTATCATGGGTTGCATATGTTTCTCGAATCGTCTTTACAGTCACCTTTCCGTCCACAAGCCCTACATAAACAATATCCTCAATATTCACAAGTACAATGGACTCTTCTATTGGCAGGGCAAGCTTATACATCCCCGTCGTAACATCTGGAGCTTTTACATCCTGTTTTTTCTCCGTTTCACCCTGCTTGCGCTTCTTATATTTTTTCAGTGTCTGTGCAATCCGCTCTTCATCAAACGGCTTTAAAATATAATCTAATGCATCCACTTCAAATGCTTGCAGCGCATATTGATCGTACGCTGTTGCAAAAACAATGGCCGGTGGATTCTTCATTTTCTTTAATATATTCGCAATCTCAAATCCGTTATCATCTGAAAGCTGAATATCTAAAAAGACAAGGTCTGGCTTGTTCCCCATTAACTTTTCTAATGCATCTTCCACGCAATCGGCTTCATCAATTACGTCAACTTCTTTCGTACGCTGTAATAAATATTTCAATTCATCCCGCGCTAACATTTCATCGTCAACCACTAATACCTTTAACACTGCCTTCTTCCTCCCCTATGTTTTGAATCGGTATTGTAAATGAAATCTCTGTCCCTGTTCCTACTTCACTCTTAATATGAAGAATTGTTTCTTTCCCAAACAGTCCCATTAACCGTTGATTAATATTATATAAAGCTGTGCCAGTCCCTTTTTTTGATGACACAACCGCTTTTCCCAATTGTTCTAGACGCTCCTCTTCAATTCCCTTACCATTATCCTTCACTTGAAAATGAATCATATCTCCCTTAGCATGTGCATGAACCTCTACTTGGCAAATCGGTTGTTTCTTTGGAAAAGCATGGCGCAGTGCATTTTCTACTAACAATTGCAATACAAATGGTGGAAGTAAAATTGTCTGTAACCCTTCTCCGATGTACGTTTTTACCTCATATTTATTTGGAAATCTCGCTTGCTCTAATGATAAATATGCATGTACATGATTTAGTTCTTGCTCTAATGGAATAAGCAACTGACGTGCCCCCTGTAAATTGCAACGAAAATAAACGCTAAGTTGTAATAAGAGCTTTCTTGCTTTTTCTACATCTGTACGGCATAAGGCTGACACCGTATTAATTGCATTAAATAGAAAATGCGGATTAATTTGTGCCTGTAATGCCTTTATTTCTGCGTCTTGAAGCAGTTTACCTTGCAATTCTGCTTCTCCTAATTCAAGCTGTGTCGAAAAAATTTTCGCTAATCCTTCTGCTAATTCTTCTTCCACACGACTTAACTGATTTGGATTTTTAAAATAAAGCTTTAATGTTCCAATTGTATTCCCATGTGATGTTAATGGGATTACTACCGCTGCTTGCAATGGACATCCCTCATGTTGACAATTAATAACCTCTCGTGATTTCGCTTTCATTATTTTCCCTGTTTTTAATACTTCTTTCGATAATCCCGTAATTAAACTATGAGAGGGAATGTGGTGATCTGCTGCTAACCCAACATGTGCTAATATTTTTTCTGTATCTGTTAAGGATACCGCATCTGTCCCTGTAAAACGATGGATAATTTGTGCCACATGCTTACAAGATTCTTCTGTTAAGCCTTGACGGAAGTACGGTAGTGTCTTATCTGCAATCCGCAGTACTTTATGAGTTTGTAAAGCCTTTGCATTTTCTTCTTGGCGCAAAATGGCTTGCACCATAGAAAGTAAAATAAAACTACCGAAACTATTCACGAGAATCATCGGGATTGCAATCGTTTTCACAATATTAAGTCCATCTTCTACAATAAACAGAATCATTACCATTTCTAAAGATACAATAAGAACACTTAAAATAGCCGAAAATTTAGGTGTAACGGTACGATTATGCTTTTGAAAAATACGACCAATATAACCAGTAATAAAACCTGCTAAGATAGACGAAACCGCACAACTAATTGCCGTTGTCCCACCAAGCATATAGCGGTGAATGCCAGCAATGAATCCAACGCCAATCCCAATAATAGGTCCACCTAATAAACCACTAATTCCAACTCCCATAATACGCGTATTGGCAATCGTACTCGATGAAGAGACACCTTGTAGCCAATTTTCATTCATAATTGTATTACCTGCAATTTCAATCCCTGTATAATTGCTTACAATTGTAAATGATGAAAAAATACAAATAAGCATGAGCTTGTCTGTATACCCGTCTTGTTTATGAAGAAGACGTCGAAATGTTTTAATATGCGAAAGTAAAAAACCTAATATAACAATTAGTCCAACACGTTCGATCATCATAAGTACTAAATCTAGCATCTGTGATTCATCCTTTATTTGTTTAGTTAGTTTTATTATCGGAAAATAATGGAGTAAGAGTCAAGGATGAATAAACCAACGAAACTAAAATTATATAAAAATAGGATGTTTTCTTTACTTTGAAAACATCCCTTCATCAATCCTCAGGCTCTATTGTTTCTCCAATCGCACCAAGTACCGCTCCAGTTGCCTGTACCCAGCTCCCAATTAGCCCTATTAATTGTTCATCAACTTTGTTCTCTTTCTTTTCCTCTTCATTCTTCTGATTATTACTACTTTCCTTATCATTTTCATTCTTTTTTTCCATCTCTTCTTCTTCCAATACATTATATAAAGCTTGAAATGCTTGTAATCCTGCTCCTACTGTTTGTAATGAGTTACCGATAACCCCTAACCATTGAATATTCTGAGTATCCCTAAGTTCATCAACGACTGCTAAAAAAGCACCGAAAGACTGCAAACTATTCCCAGCTATAATTAAATAATCATTTTCCTTCTCTTCATTCTCTAGATTAAGGGCCGTTCCAATTACATCGGAAGTATTCCCTAATGCTTGTACGAAAGCACTTGTTCTTCCCAATGAACAACCTAATTTCTCGCTCAGCTGCATTTCAGTCCCTGTTTCCTCTATGGAATCGTTGGATTTTTCAATGCTTTCATCTTCATTTTCCGTTTTCTTGAATGATCCATTTGGTTGTTTGGTGTCTTCTTTATTCTCAGTTTTCCCTTCTGTATCTTCCGTTTGTTCCAGCCCTTGCAAGACACCCCCAATTGCTTGCACCGATTCCCCAACAATCGTTAATGCATCCTCTACATCTTCCTCCCCAATAAATGCTCTTGTACCTCCAATGGCTGATATAATATTTCCACCAGCTTGAAACCATGCTCCCGTAACTGTTAAACTTCTCCAACCCATAATTTTCCATCCACCCTAAACAAATCACCTTATAATTTATTATCATATTCGAGGGCCTTGCCCATTGTTTATATACAAGTTCAGGTGAATCGTATTCAACCTTTTCATTCATATAAATTTGACCATAAAATAGAAGCATACTAAAACTAAGATCATATCATTACAGTCCTTTAACACAGCCCTGTAAGGTTGAGAAGGAAATTAGAAATTCACTCGGGGTATTACATTATCTATCCAATTAGACTTATCACCATGCTAGTGTGCGTTCCAGAAACAAACGGAAAAGTACTAGACTAGACTCAATCAAATAAAAAAGCATTGAAATCTCTTATTTCAATGCTTTTTTATTATTTATGAAAGAAATTTGGAGTAAGAATATCGTTTGGATAAGGTTTATGATAAATATGAGTTGTCGCCGGTGACAACGGTGGAATAAGCCAGACCCAATTCCCCGTCACAACGCGGCCGCAAGCAGCTTCTTGCTTTTCAAATTGTGCAAATTGCTGTGCTGCTGTATGATGATCGACAATACTTACCCCTTGCTTTTTGAAGGAGTGTAAAACAGCTATATTTAACTCGACTAATGCTTTATCTTTCCATAGCGTACTATTTCTAGATATATCCAAGTTCATAATTTCTGCAACAGCAGGAAGGAAATTATAACGATCATGATCCGCCAAATTACGAGCCCCAATCTCAGTTCCCATATACCAACCATTGAAAGGAGCCGCCGTATAAGAAATTCCACCAATTTCTAAGCACATATCTGAAATCATCGGTACCCCATACCACTTCGCTCCAAGAGATGAAAATGGGTATTCTGGATGTTCAATATTCACTTCTTTTACTTCTTCTTTAGGAATTTCGTTATATACGGGTTCTTTTCCATCAACAGAAAATACAAGTGGTAATACATCAAAATTCGTACCTTCACCCTTCCAACCAAGCTCCTGACAGAACGCTGTAAATGAAGAAGAATGCGAGTCTCCGATTACTCCTACTTCTGTTTCATATCCCGCATAACGAATCAATTGATGATTATAAATACGAATATTATCATATTCATTTCTATACTGCTTAAAAATTGTAATTGTCGGTTTAATTTTCCCGTTATTTGTTGCATAGCGAATATGATGAATAAGTGCCTGATATACACCCTCCTCATCATTCACTTCGCGAGCATCTAGTATGTGCATTTTATTCCAAAACAATCTTCCGATACATCGATTACTGTTTCTCCAGGCCATGCGTGCACCATGAACAAGCTCATCAAAGGTGTGCTCATACGTCCCCGTTTGTTCTATTTCCGATACAATTTGGTTGAGACGCCCGTCTATTCGCTCTTCTCTACCAAGCTCTTGATAGCAAGTTATAATAAATTCTCTTGCTTCATCTATTAATGCTTTCCTTTTGTTCATAAGCGATCTCCTTTTATTTCAACAAGACACTACTACTTTACAGTATAAGCAAAAAAAATGTAGTAACAAACGAAATCAAGAAAGTTCCTGTTCTTTACTAGAACTCTTATTTTCAGAAAATTAATAGAATTATATGTTTTTTATTGACTTCTTAAAAAAACGAGTGTATTTTTGAGTTAGGTAAATTATTTTTACCTAATGCAACTTTCGGTTGAAAGGAGGTGAACTATATGTCTTCATTTCATTTGCCTAAGCTCTCATATGACTATGACGAGCTAGAGCCCTATATTGATAGTGATACTTTGGCACTTCATCATGAGAAGCATCACGCCACGTATGTAAAAAATTTAAATACAGCTTTGGAAGGTTATAAAGAATTGCAGAACAAATCTTTAGAAAAATTATTATGTAATTTAAACACCCTTCCATCAGATATTGTTACTGCTGTAAGAAATAATGGTGGTGGGCACTACTGTCATAGTCTTTTTTGGGAAGTGATGAGTCCGAAAGGTGGAGGCGAACCTAATGGAGACGTTGCAAAAGTAATTGATTATTATTTCAATACCTTTGACAACTTAAAAGACCAGCTTTCCAAAGCAGCAATTAGCCGTTTTGGAAGTGGATATGGATGGCTTGTACTTGATGGTGAGGAGCTTTCTGTCATGAGCACACCAAATCAAGATACACCCTTGCAAGAAGGAAAAATCCCATTGCTCGTAATTGATGTATGGGAACACGCCTATTACTTAAAGTATCAAAACCGTCGTCCAGAGTTTGTTACAAATTGGTGGAACACGGTCAACTGGGATCGAGTAAATGAAAAGTATTTACAAGCAATTCAATCGCAAAAACATTAATTATACGTATAAGGTAAATTTGGTAATGTAAAAGTAGTATCGTCGAAATCCTCCAAAATCCCCCAGATTGCCACTGGGGGATTTATAAATAACCATCAAATTACTTCAATATAATTTCTCAATATATTATGTATATCTACCTTTAATTCTCTAAACTGAAACCCTAGCTCTCTCGCTCTCGTATTATCTATCGTACAATTTGTCATTCCATTATACGGGGCTATGTTTTCTCCTTTAGCTTCAATATAAGCATCCATCCCTGTATTTCCTTCTACAAAATCAATAACTTCTCTCATGGAAATAACACCATTACTACATGCGTTAATTGGGCCACTTACCTCTATCGTACTAAGCCAAGCTAGAAACTCTCCTGCCTCTTTTTCATGGATAAAAGACATTTCTCCTTCTATATCCTCTACTACAAAAGGCGTTTTCTTTACGATATTTTCAACATAAAATTGCAGTCTCTTTGTATAATCATTTTCACCAATGACAACCGGAAAACGTACTGCAATTACAGGAAATGTTGCATATTTAAATAAAACAGCCTCTGCTAATCTTTTTCCTTCACTGTAAGAAAAATCTTTCCTATCTCCGTAAACAATCGGATACTGATACGGATTGAAATCCTCTTCTTTTAAAGATTGCGCCGGTTCATATACAGCCATTGAGGATATAACGATATACTTCTTTACTTTATTATGCAGTACATTTCCTATAATTCTTGCTGTATTAGGGCTATAGCATAGGTTATCATATACAACTTCATAACTTTCCCCTACTAACACTTCTTGAAGTGCCCCTTCATCTTCTCGATCTACAACAATCCTTTTAACAGCAATACCAAACGAATCTTTCATCATTCCTCGCGTTGCAATTGTCACATTATTTCCGGCTTCCAGAAGACTTTCAACTAATCGCTTTCCAAAAAATCTAGTTCCACCTAGTACTAATACCTTTTTCATATTCACCATTCCCTAATTATTTTAATTTCTTATGATGACTGAATTACTAAGTGATACCCTTATTATACTTGTTCACATATATAAAAAAGCAGAGAATCTCCATACAGATTCTCTGCTTCTCCAACTACAGCAATTATCGTACTCGATATTTAAAAATACAATAACAAAAATATAAAATAGAAAGTACTGACACATAAACACATGCCTGATATACCACCGGTGTTCCCCATATTCCCATAAAATAAAGAAGCGAAGGAAGCGTAAGTGTTACCCATGATTGTACAAATGCTATCCTTCCAAGATATTGGTTTATATTCTTTTTTTGTACATTTAATACAAAGAATAAATACCAAAGAAGTGCCCACATAAACCAAGTCAGTGCATTAACGATATCGTTAAATTGAACAAACGATACAACCATATAGAATAATGCAACAATGGCTACCCATAAACAAAACCATCCTAGTCCGTTACCACTCATTCCTGTAATAAATGTGATACCTACATACAGATAAGTTAAGCCAAATAAGAAAGTGGCTGCATATGAATACACAGTCCAATTGCTTTGATCGGAAATCATAATGAGATAAAACGGAATTACAATTTGTAGCACCCCTACAAACAAGTTGAAAACACCCGCACTTTTTTCTTCTGCTTTTCCTAATATAACAAGGCTATTTAAAAATAGCGCTGCACCTGAAAGTAATAACCCAACATAACCCATATATTTTGATGTGAAAAGTCATTCCTTTTCACAAACTGTCCTCCTCATATCATAAAATTATATTAGTAGTATTCTTCTTCTCATTTAGAACGGAATACATAAAATCAAAATAATATATCAATAACTTGTTCCTCTATATTTCGCGAAAAATAAGTCAGACTTCCCACCTCTAAAGTTGAAGTAATACAAAATATAAGCAAAATCCAGCAACATTTAAAACGTTTTCAATAAAATGTATCTCTTTCGATGAAACAAATAGATTCCCCTATCCTACTATATACTTATCTTGAAAACGATAACATCCTCATAACAGTATTACTTCAAAAAATAAACGAGGAAAATTCTAGAATTACAGTCAAAACCTATTTCTGTTAAAAAGAAAGAGAATAAATCATATGCATTGTACAAGGCATACCACCTCTATCATAAAGCATTTTAAATTTATTTTTTACGGAAGGTGAAATAACGTTCCTAAACAAATTGTTCATTCAACAAGTGTATTAGCACGTGAATGAACAACTCATTTGGCTTTATGAAAGCAACCCTTTATTCCGTCCATAAATGATTACACACAATTAGAAACATCCTAATTTTAGGTTGTTTCTAATTGTATCGCTTCCCGCTCCCATAAAGTGAAACTTTAATCAGTGGGGGTTTTACGGGCAGTAATACTCCCACCTAACTTCTGTGCTCCCGCCGAATTTTGAGGTGGGAGTATTACTGCCCGTTAATGCGGGATAAAAAAAGACCACATACCGCATGATATGTAGCCACTATATAAATAGAATATATTCATTTGTTTCTTAAATTACATAACAGTATACACATACAAAGTGAGCAAGACTACCTAATAACACAAAAATATGAAAAATCTCATGATGCCCCATATATTTAAATTCTAACCATTTTGGTTTAGCTCCATAAATAAATCCACCAATCGTGTAAAATACACCACCAAGTACTAAAAACAAAATACCCTCTATACTTAGATTTTCTGATAATGGTGGGAAAAATAAAACAATTAACCATCCCATCATAAGATAAATTGCCGTTGATAACCATCTTGGACAGTTGAACCAAAACATTTTAAAAATAATACCACACAAAGCGGTTGCATACACTAGCCCAAATAATAATAAACCATTTGCATATTCTAATGTAATTAAACAAAAAGGTGCATATGTGCCTGCAATTAAGATGAAAATCATCGAATGATCCAGTTTTCTAAAGAAATAAATAACACGTTCGCTTGCTACAACACTGTGGTACACGGTCGAAGCCGCATAAAGTACCATCATTCCTACTCCAAATAGAATAACTGCTGAAATTGTAGAAACAGATGGCATTTTTACAGAGACCTTAACAAGCATAGCTAGCAAAGCAATAAATGATAAAATAGCGCCTCCTAGATGGGTAAACGCATTAACCGGTTCTCTTACATAAGCATTCACATTAACAACCCCTTATATAATTGCATGTAGTTTTGATAACTACGTGTAATTATATACACAATTCACCTAGAGGTCAACATTTACATTTTATTTGTTTCGTAATACCATATTTAAAGATAAATTGTACATTATTCTTATAAAGGTGAGGGTTTATATGGAAAACATACAGAACTTACTCGAAACACTACATTTAGAAAAAAATATTACACTTGAAGATATCCCTAATATAGATTTATACGTAGATCAAGTGGTTCAATTATTTGAAAATAACTACGGTGATACAACACGAACAGAAGATGAAAAAGTACTTACAAAAACGATGATTAATAACTACGCAAAGGGAAAATTATTCATCCCTATAAAAAATAAGAAATACTCAAGAGAACATATGATTTTAATTAGTTTAATTTATCAATTAAAAGGAGCTCTCTCAATTAATGATATTAAAAGTTCTTTGGCGAACCTAAATGAGAGACTAATGAACGAGGATGCTTTCGAGCTAGATACCCTCTATACGGATTACCTTGAACTTACAGAAACAAATGTCGAAAATTTTAAAAGGGATGTAGATAACCGAGTAGCTGAAGTGAAAACTGCTGCTTCATGTGAAGATAAAGAGTTAGAAAAATTTTTACTACTAACTTCATTTGTAACAATGAGCAATATGTACAGACGTTTGGCAGAGAAATTAGTTGATGATTTGAAAGAATCTTAACCATAAAAAACTACCCACCTGTTCGGATGGGTAGTTCTTTTACTTAATTGCCTCATGAACCTTTAACTGCTTACCTTTTATCGTTGTGTTTTTCATTACTTTTAAAACAAGTGGACCTTTACCATTTAGTATATCAACATAAGAAACATTATCTTGTATCGTAATAATTCCTATATCATCCGCTGTGATACCTGGAATTTTAGCAATCGTACCGACAAAATCTACCGCACGAATCTTCTTTTTCTTTCCACCATTAAAGTACAACTTCATAATATCTTTATTTAAGCCTGCACTTTTCTCTTTTTTCATAATTGGTTTCGTGTTTATTTTCCCTTCAAAGGCTGCCTTTTTCTTTGTAACACTCTCTTTTGACGGAGCTTCTATTTTTTGAATTTCAAAACCAATATATTCTTCAATTTCTGCTAGAAATCTCTCTTCATGTGGCGTTACAAATGTAATTGCTTTCCCACTATTACCAGCACGTCCCGTCCTTCCTGTCCGGTGTACATAATTTTCTTTTTCTAATGGAATATCATAGTTCATGACGTGGGTAATATTTTCAATATCAATTCCTCGCGCTGCCACATCTGTCGCTACTAGGTAACGGAATTTCCCTCTTTTAAAATCATTCATTACTGCAAAGCGATCTTCTTGTATCATACCGCCGTGAAGTTTATCACAAGGGTAGCCAGAACGTTTTAACTGTCTAAATACATGATCTACATTTTCTTGTGTACGGCAGAAAATAATACAGCTATCTGGATTTTCAACAGTTGTGATATCCTTCAGAAGCGAAAACTTCTCGTCTTCTCTCACCTCTAAAAGCCTATGTTCAATTCTATCTGTCGTAATGCCAGATGCCTTTATCTCAATATTGATTGGCGATTTCATATATGTGTGTGATAAATTCTCAACGTCCTCTGGTAATGTCGCAGAAAATAACATTGTCATCCGATTTGTAGGTAATTCATCAATAATTGCTTCTACTTGATCGATAAAGCCCATATTTAACATTTCATCTGCTTCATCAATCACTAAATACTTTAGTTTCTCTAAGCGTAGGGTACCTTTCTCAATATGATCTAACATGCGCCCAGGAGTTCCGACAACAATATGTGTTTTTTGCTTTAATTCTAATTTTTGTCGTGCAAACGGGGATTTTCCGTAAACAGCTGTTGCCTTAATTCGTTTAAACCTTCCTATATTCGTAATATCCTCTTTCACTTGCACAGCAAGCTCCCTCGTTGGTGTAAGTATTAATGCTTGCGGCTTATTTTCTTCCCATTTGACCATTTCACAAAGCGGAATCCCAAAAGAAGCCGTCTTCCCACTTCCAGTTTGCGATTTCACGACAAGATCTTTCTTTTCTAATGCAACTGGAATTACTTTTCCTTGCACTTCTGTTGGCTTCTCATATTTCAAACTAGTAAGTGCTCTTATAATTTCTTTACTTAATGCATACTCTTTAAAACTTTTTCCGCTCATGTACTAACCTCATTTTGTTATGTATTTTCATTTATTTATTATTTAACCATAATCTAAATATTATATTTGTCATTACCTATATTTCATTATACTGCAATTATTTCCCTAATCGAAATCTCTGCTTATCATTTGATAAAAATAAAAAGCAGACTTAATTTTAAGCCTGCTAATTTAACGACAATACTCATATAAAATCTAAAGAAAAGGATATCATTATGGTACCAGTTTTTTTACAACTGGAATTCGTTGCAATACTAATGTTATTAACATACTAAGACCAATTGTAATAATTACATTAATAGGTATTGCTAATATTGTATGTGCATGTTCATTTACTTTAGGAAAAACTTTATATAAATAATTGTTTAATAGGAAAAAGTGAAGAATATAAATCCCAAGACTTGCTTGGTTTATACCACGTAATAGAAATGGTAACTTTCTTTCTGAGCTTTGAAAAGCATATCGGAAAAATACAAATAATCCAATTGCCATAAGTAAAACGTTTGGCGCAAAATATCCATACCAGAACTGGTCCAACTGCCCACTTGCTTGTACTGTATAGTAATACGTAATGAAGAATGTACCAATAAAGCCTAGACAGCCCCCAAGATAAGAGATATTTCTCCATTTCTTCGTAATTTCGTAATGAGATAAATAGTAACCAAGTAGGAAATAACCTACATAATTTGTTACAAAATATAACTCTATATTGAAATTAATAGGATAATAATACTTCATCAAGTTTAAAATAACTGATGTATACAACCATAAAATTAAAAAGTATTGTATGTCTCTCTTTTTAGCATTTTTAACTAATATCTTTAATAACGGTGTAATTAAATAAATCCCTACAATCATATACAGGAACCATAAATGCCCACCAATTTGATTTGTTAAGAAATACTTTATTCCCTGTTTTAAAGAAGCAGGGAAATATCCAGCATAGGCACCATACAAATAAAATAAAGCACTCCAACCTACAAAAGGAATAATTACCTTACTTGCACGTTTTTGTAAGAATTCTAAAATTGAAATTTCCTTGTTCCCTCTCAATAGTAGGGCACCACTAATCATAACAAAAATAGGAACACTAGCACGTGATAACGATTCATAAAAATTACCAGCCATCCAACCGGAAAGCTTATTTTGATCCAATGTAGATACGGAACCAGCAGCAACGTGAATTGTAACAACTGCAATTGTTGCTAATACACGTAACCAATCCATATAAACTAAACGACTCACATCTATAACCTCCATTACATTATGATGATTCAAACTCAAAATGAAGGTTAGCCTGAAAAGTCACAACCTTCTTCCTCACCTGTTCAACCCTAACATTATTTACCTAATAAAATAAATATTAATTCTCTTGTAATCCTAAAAAAGTCCTACTAAATTATAACATATTCTATTATTTCCTAATAAAAATAATCTGTGGAAAAGCGATTCTCCACAAAATGAAAAAGCAGACTCAAAATAAAGTCTGCTTTTATGTTCTATATGGATTTATACAGCTTCCTTTGTCTCTTTTAACACTTTCATATTGGAAACTGCCTCTGCATGCTTCGTTTCATCAAATTCATTTTCACTCTTTGCAACAACGATTGTAGCAATTCCATTGCCAATTAAGTTCACAATGGCTCTTCCCTCACTCATAAAACGATCGACACCAAGAAGCAATGCTAATCCTTCTAAAGGAATAACCTTTAGTGCCGCTAACGTAGATGCTAACACAATAAATCCGCTTCCTGTTACGCCAGCAGCGCCTTTAGACGTTAACATAAGTACTAAAATAATCGTAATTTGCTGCCCGACTGTTAAATCGACACCAAATACTTGTGCTAAAAAGACAACTGCCATGGATAAATAAATAGATGTACCATCAAGGTTAAAAGAGTAACCCGTCGGAATAACAAGACCAACAACAGATTTTGAACAGCCATATCTCTCCATCTTGTTCATCATTCTCGGAAGTACGGATTCCGAAGAGCTTGTTCCTAGTACAATTAATATTTCATCTCGAATAAACTTCAAATAATTCCATAAGCTAAATCCGTATATCTTGCAAATAATATTTAAAACAACAAACACGAATAAGAACATCGTAATATATACTGACATCATCAATTTTCCAAGTGGTACGAGTGAAGCCAGTCCAAAATGACCAATTGTATAAGCCATTGCTCCAAATGCACCAAGTGGAGCGGCTTTCATTACATAGCCAATAATTTTAAAGAATACGTGTGAAAGTTTGTCTAAGAAATCAATCACCGAATTTCCTTTTTCGCCAAGCGCAGCTAAACCTACCCCAAAGAGAATTGAAAAGAATAACACTTGTAAAATATCACCCTTAGCAAACGCATCAACCATATTAGAAGGGACGATGTGAGTAACAAAGTCAATCCAATTAATACCCTGTCCTCCGCCTTGTGTATATTTAGATACGTCTCCTTTGGCAAGTTCATTAAAGTTAAGACCTGAACCTGGTTTCATAACATTTACAACGATTAATCCAACAACAAGTGCGAATGTTGTCACAACCTCAAAGTAAATAAAAGCTTTTCCACCGACCTTACCAACCTTCTTCATATCCCCCATTTTGGCAATACCAAGTACAATTGTTAAAAAAATAATTGGTGCAATTACCATTTTTACAGCATTAATAAATGTATCACCTATCGGCTTCATTTCCTTTCCAACACTTGGCCACATGAGCCCGACTAATACACCTAGCACAATAGCTGTTAATACTTGAAAGGTTAAATTTTTAAATAGTCGTTTCACCTTCATTTCTCCTCCCTTTTTTTGAAAACTTTCCCATCCTTATGTTTTACATAATGATAGCGTTTTCAATGTAAGGTGAGAAGTTTATGGTCATAACGAATATTTTGGTCATTTTGGTCTCACTTTTTCACTTCACGATACACATAACGATTAATTGGTCTTCCAACCCCTCCATATTGTACTGCCAAACGAATGAATCCCTCTTTTTCCAAATAATCTAAGTAACGCCGAGCCGTAACCCTAGCTATCCCGATCGCACTGGCTACTTCTTCTGCAGAACGAGGTTCATCTTGTTTTTTTACATAAGCCTCAATTTCATTTAATGTAAATTCATTTAATCCCTTTGGCAAATTGCTTGCTGTTTTCTTAGAACTTCCAGCATATAATAATAAATCAAGCTGCTCCTGTGAAATCACCCCAGATTCCTTCAGGCTCATTCTATATTGCCGATACTTTTCTAAAGCTTGCTGAATTCTGTATAACTTAAAAGGCTTAATAATATAATCCATCGCCCCATTTTGAAGCATGAGTTTAATTGTTTCCCTATCTTTTGCAGCTGAAACAACAATTACATCTGTTTCTAACTCTTGTTTTCGAAATTCCTGTAATACTTTTATACCATCCCTTTTCGGCATAAAAATATCTAAAATAACGAGATCTGGATTCATTTTTTGGACGAGATGGATGCCCTCCTCACCATTGTTAGCAACAGCTACTACGTGAAATCCCTTTACGCTTCTAATAAATTCTTTATTTACTTCCTGAACCATCGGATCGTCTTCCACCAATAGTACTTTAATTTCCTCTTTACATTTCATACAATTCCGCTCCCATCTCCATTGGAAAAGTAATGATAAAAGAAGTTCCTTCACCTTGAAAAGATGAAATGCTAATTTCTCCTCTTCCCTTTTCAACGATTTGTTTTACTAGAAAAAGTCCATAACCTGTCCCGCTAATTTTATTTACAGTAAATCCTTTCTCATACACTTTTGGTAAATGCTCCCCTTTTATTCCGCATCCATTATCCTCAATCAATATCGCACATACATCTTCAGACTGTTCAATACTAATATCAATTCTTTTATTCTCTACATCCGTTTGTTCAAATGATCCAAACGCATTTTCAATTAAGTTACCTAGTAATACAACCAAATCATGTTGATCTAATTGATAAGGAAATGCTTCTAAATAACTATTTTGATCAATTACAACTTGTATCCCTAATTCCTTGCCACGGCTTATCTTGCTCAAAAGGAGACCTGCGATCGCATCATTTTTTATCGTTTCATTTAAAAAATTTGTTACACTTCCTTGTTCTTCTGAAGTGTGGAAAGCAAGTTGTAATGCCTTATCTGCTTTACCAAGTTGTATTAAACCTGCTATTGTATGAAGTTTATTCATATGCTCATGGCTTTGTACTCGAAGTGCCTCAACAAAGGTTTTCACTCCTGTTAATTCCTCTGCAAGTTTTGTAACTTCAGTACGATCTTGAAAGATTGCCACAGCTCCAATTAATTCATCATCTTTCTTGATTGGTATGCGATTACTTAAAATTACCTTTCCACTTACTTTTATCTCTTCATTATATACTGCCCGATTCCTCTCCACGATTTCTGGCAGTCTCGTATCCTTTAAAACTGCACGAATAGGCTTCCCTACAACATTCCCATTTACCTGAAAAACTTGCTTTGCTTTTTCATTAAAAATAGTAATAATTTCTTGATTATCAATTGCAATCACACCCTCATTAATTGAATGAAAGGTTGCTGTTCGTTCTTCTAACATTCGTTTAATTTCATAAGGTTCTAACTGAAACATCTGTTTTTTAATATGATTAGCAAGCATCAATGAACCAATCAAACCAAATATTAAAGTTAATATAACAATAAAAATAATCTCTTCTACTAATCCAAGCATAATTTCCCAAAAGTTTGGTATTTTGTTCCCTACAACAACAACACCAATTTGATTTAAATTCTGATCCTTAATAGGCATAAAAGCACGAATTACAGTACCTATCTCTCCTTTTGCCTTTGAAAAGTAAATATGCTCCGCAAATGCTGGTTCTTCATCCGTTCCTTTTGATGGCCTCCCAATCATTTCTTTTACAGGATGAGAATATCGAATTCGCCCCATATTCATTACTACGATGTAGTCTGTTTCATTAATCACTCGAATATTTTCAATAGCTGGATTCAATGTAAACCACCCTTTTGTTTCCTGAAGTGATTTCTTTACATCTGACAGCTCTGCTACCGTCCGCGCCGTATTCATAGATCTAATTCTTAATTCTTTTTCTTCCTTTTGTTGAATATTTGCAATGATAATAATTCCACCTATAAGTAATGAAAAAATAACTACTGCATAGGATAAAATCGTAATTTTCCAGCGTATAGGCAATTGTTTCACTGTCCGTCCCCCTTTCCCCTAAAAGCATCTTTACGAATAAAAATCTTCTCGGTATGCTTACAATAACGACCTACGAGGAGGTTTAAAATGAAAAAAATTGCTACCTTTATACTCCTTTTTATTGTTTTAATTACTAGCGCTTTATTTGTAGGATTTCACAGTCTTTTTTCCAAAGATAAACTTGCTTATGACGATGATCAAGAAGGACTAAACAAACAAATTGTTTTCAAATTTAGTCATGTTGTAGCAGAAAACACACCTAAAGGACTTGCGGCTAGTAAATTTGCTGAGCTTGTTAACGAGAAATCAAACGGAAATATAAAAATAGAAATTTTCCCAAACGGGAGCCTCTATTCTGATATAGAAGAAATACGTGCTTTAAAAGCTGGACAAGTTCATTTTATCGCCCCTTCTACCTCAAAACTTGGAATACTGTCTCACGAATGGGGCGTACTAGATCTGCCATTTGCTTTTCCAAGTTATGAAGCCATTCAAGAAGGCTTAAACGGAAAAATTGGGGATCAGTTACTTCACTCCTTACAGAAAGATAAAATTAAAGGGCTTGCCCATTGGTCAAATGGCTTTAAGCAAATTACTTCAAATAAAGGGCCTATTCATACACCTAAAGATATACAGGGACAATCCTTTCGCATTATGCAAAGTGATGTGATCCAATCCCAATTTGATTTATTAAAAGTTGATGCACATCAAGATTCATTTAATTCTACATATAAATTAATAGAAACCGGAAAAGTTGATGGCGAAGAAAATACAATATCAAATATCTACTCTAAAAAATTTTATAACGTTCAAAACTATTTGACAATTAGTAATCATGGGTATTTAGGCTATGTTGTCATGATGGATCAAAAAACATGGAATCAACAAACAGAAAAAACGAAGCAAATATTACTTGAAGCAATAAAAGAAACCACCGAATGGAACAATCATCAATCCATTCAAATGAATGAAAAGCAACTTGAACTTATTAAACAAAATTCATCCATCCAAATTCACAGACTAACTGATGTAGAAAGGAAAGAATGGGAAAAAACACTATCTCCTATATACGAAGACCTCGCTCCTATAATTGGGGATCAATTGGTAAATGATTTAAAAGAATTAAAAAAGAAATATCAATCTCTTGAAGATAATAAATAACAAAAAAGAAGGTTATTTTTCATACCCTTCTTTTTTGTTATTCCGTTATTATATTTTGAAATATTTTTTCGGTATTACCAATTGTTTTTTATAATATAGTTTTTTAAAAAACGAACAATATAAAAACAATATAGTAATTTAATTCGGTATTACTTACGATATTTCTAAATTTCACCCCTATATTTAATAAATAAATATTAAAACCTTTGACTTAATAAAAAAAATAATGTACATTATCCTTTGGACGAACATTTTTTGATATTCAAAATAAAATATTCGTATTTAGGGGTGTAATTCGTGGAAAAAGTATTCGACTATGAAGATATTCAATTAATTCCTGCAAAATGTATAGTAAATAGCCGTTCAGAGTGTGATACAAGTGTCACTTTAGGAAAACATACATTTAAATTACCTGTCGTACCTGCAAATATGCAAACAATTATAGATGAAAAGATCGCTGTATATTTAGCTGAAAATAAATATTTCTATATCATGCATCGTTTTGAGCCAGAAAAACGTATCTCTTTCATTAGAGATATGCACTCACGTGGATTAATCGCATCCATTAGTGTTGGCGTTAAAGAAGAAGAATATGAATTTGTACAACAATTAGCTGCTGAGCAGCTTTGTCCTGAATATATTACGATAGATATCGCACATGGTCATTCCAATGCGGTAATAAAAATGATTCAACATATTAAACAACATTTACCTGAAAGCTTTGTTATTGCAGGAAATGTTGGAACTCCAGAAGCAGTAAGAGAATTAGAAAATGCTGGTGCTGATGCAACAAAAGTAGGAATCGGGCCTGGTAAAGTATGCATTACGAAAATTAAAACAGGCTTCGGAACTGGCGGCTGGCAATTAGCTGCCCTTCGCTGGTGTGCAAAAGCTGCAAGCAAACCAATTATTGCTGACGGTGGTATTCGTACTCATGGTGATGTAGCGAAATCCATTAAATTTGGTGCGACTATGGTTATGATCGGTTCATTATTTGCTGGTCATGAAGAATCTCCAGGCGAAACAATTGAAAAAGATGGAAAGCTTTACAAAGAATACTTTGGTTCAGCTTCAGAATTCCAAAAAGGCGAAAAGAAAAACGTAGAAGGCAAAAAAATGTTTGTCGAACATAAAGGATCTTTAGAAGACACATTGATTGAAATGGAGCAAGATCTTCAATCTTCTATTTCTTATGCTGGTGGAACGAAATTAGATGCAATTCGTACTGTGGATTATGTTGTCGTGAAAAACTCAATCTTTAATGGTGATAAAGTATATTAAAAATGTAATAAATATTGATTATTATATAAAAAATGAGCAAAGTACTTTATTTTGTACTTGCTCATTTTTTTCTTATTCGATCTATTTTCCAAATCTCTTACGGTATCCACACTTTCTACATAGTTCCTCCACTGCTACTCTACGTGAGAATCCATCTACAATATTTTGTGCTCTATCTCTTTCAATAATCT
The DNA here is from genome assembly GCF_022625245.1 of Bacillus sp. TL12. NCBI lineage: Bacteria > Bacillati > Bacillota > Bacilli > Caryophanales > Bacillaceae > Bacillus > Bacillus sp. TL12. The sequence goes on from NZ_JAJJBY010000009.1 coordinate 135,955, forward strand.
CAGAGAATGAGGCCTCATTAATATTTCCAAGGTTAATAATTCCCTCACCATCTAAACAACAAGGAATAACAGTTCCGTTTGCTAAAATTCCTGCTTGATTTCGAAGACCATGACAGAAGCCCCTTCTATCGTCCTCTTCTTCATGCAAGGCCGGCCATTGGAATTCGTAATCTTGGTTAATGAAGATGCGATCCGCAAGCTTCACACCACTTCCTGGTGAAATCTTCTCTTCAATTTTATATGGTAAATCAAATTCTTTCTCAATAATTTCTAATAACTGTCTGTTTCTTTGTATTTCCAGATTCGTCTTATTGTCTTGTGTAAGATTCCATAGCCTCAGCGAAACAATTAATTCTGATTGACTTGTTGCTTCTCTAATAAAGGAAAGGATGCTTCTTACATACCCTTCTTTATCTTCAGATCCTGGATGACCGTCAAAACTATGAAGCGAGAAATTCATCTGTCTTAGTGCAGGTTTATTTAATAATTTATGCCTCTTTTTATTAATTAACGTTCCATTGGTTGTAATATTAACTTTAAACCCTTTTTCATGACTTAAGTCTAGCAATTGGTCTATTTTAGGATGGAGCAACGGCTCACCTTTTACATGTAAATAAATGTAGTCTGTATGAGGTTTAATTTGGTCTAATCTCTTAGAAAAATCCTCCACAGAAAGAAATTGCTTCTGTCGTTCTGTTGGCGGACAAAAGCTACATGCAAGATTACATACACTCGTAATCTCTAAATAAAATTTTTTGAATTTTTTCAACCTCAATTCCCCACTTCTTTAACTGCTTAGAACAAGATGAAAAATTGTTCTATCAATATTACAGCACAATTTTTTATAAATAGAAACATACTTATTCTAGGAAACTAATTTTACCATTTCCTCTGTTTAAAAGAACATAATTGTATTGTACTTATTCCACTACAACCTAAACAATGATTTGTTCAGTTATTACGAAGCATTAAAAAGACCATCGGGGATTTTTTCCAATGGCCTGCGTAATAGTAATGATCTAATGGATAACCACAATGTTGTAAAAACTTTAATGCAAAATATTTTTCCATATATCAAATTATCCTCATCGTTACACCATACCTAACAGGTAGTTCCTTTTATTTGTGATACGGTTCACCACGATTAATCCGAAACGCCCGATATACTTGTTCTAAAAGCACCAATCTCATCAGCTGATGCGGTAATGTCATTTTTGAGAATGAAAGTGATTCGTTAGAGCGCTTCATCACTTCCGAACTAAGCCCTAGTGATCCCCCAATAACAAATGCTATTTTACTTTTTCCATATGTAGCAAGACGATCTAATCCCTCTGCAAATTCTTCTGATGATTTTTGTTTTCCTTCAATTGCTAATGCAATCACATGCGTATCATCTGAAATTTTATCTAGTATGCGTATACCTTCCTTTTCTTTTACAATTAACATTTCTGCTTCACTTAAATTTTCCGGCGCCTTTTCATCCGGTAATTCAATCACTTCTACTTTTGCGTACGCAGAAAGTCGTTTTAAGTATTCTGCAATACCTTGTTTTAAATATTTTTCTTTTAATTTTCCAATCGAAATAATCGAGATATTCACACGTATTCCCCACCTTACAAACACGTTATCCACAAAACTTATCCACATATCCACAATAACTACCCACATATTGTGTGGGAATCTGCGTTCGATACAACATATGTCGCCTTGTTTTGACAAAATTCACATGTTTCTTCTTCTTTCTTTGAATTATCCACATTGTTGATAACTGGCGCCACTTCACACTCATCCACAATGATATCTAATGCTAATTCTACATGTTCTAAACAACAAGGTAACTTCATATTTTTTCACCTCACTATTCCACAATAGAAAACAGGAGGACTATCCTCCTGTTTTCTTAATAATTTTGACTACTTAATTTCACCGTTGTTGTTGCTCGTTTTGTACCACGATAAAATGTCAGAGTCATTTTATCGTCAATTTTTTTATTATATAATACCGTTCGGAATCCGATAATATCGTTTATTTGCTTTCCGTCAACAGCCACAATTACATCATGTTCCCGAAGTCCTGCATTTGCACCAGGCGATGGGCTTTTCACATCTAAAATACAAACACCCGCTGCTACACTACCTGGTAAATGCAACGTTTCAGACCAATAATAATTCGGAATTTCATTTAAAGATCTAAGTTCAACCCCAACATACGGTCGTCTTACTTTTCCATGCTTTTCAAGCTCATTCATAACAGGAACTGCTCTTGTAACTGGAATAGCAAGTCCAATTCCCTCTACTTCTTTCGCTGCAATTTTCATCGAATTGATTCCAATTAATTGTCCTGCCGCATTTACCAGTGCACCGCCACTATTCCCTGGGTTAATAGCTGCATCTGTTTGCAATACTTCAACTTGCCAGTCATAGTGCCCATCCTGATCTAAGTCTACAGGAACAATTCTCTCATTTGCAGAAATAATCCCTTGCGTAACAGTTCCTGAGAATTGTAATCCAAGTGGGTTTCCAATTGCAATTACCGCTTCCCCACGACGGACTGTGTTTGAATCTCCTATCTCAATGACTTTCTTTACATGTTTCGCATCTATTTCTAAAACCGCTAAATCTGTAACTACATCACTACCTAATACTTTACCAGGTACTTTTTTACCGTCGCTTAGGCTCACCTCAATACGATTTGCCCCTGCGACAACATGATGATTTGTTACAATATGAGCATGACCATTTGTTTTCTTATAAATCACACCTGATCCTGTCCCTGCTTCCGCATCTGCTTCTGAAAAATTATCACGTTGTATGTTAATAATTCCAACAACGGCCTCAGAGGCACGATCAACAGCATCTACAAATCCCGAATGCCCTACTCGCATTGTATTTGTTTGCGATGGTGTACCTTCGCTTGCTTCCGCTTGCTCCATTGTTTGTGAACCAGAATCAGAAAATAAAGGGGCTCCAAATGCAAACAATGAAGCCCCAACAATTGTTCCTGCTATACTAGAAATAACGATACCTTTGTGCTTCTTTTTACCAGTTCGTTTCATACGAAATTCTTCTTCATCAATAAAGGACATACTTGTTCACCAATCCTCCCGAAAACAACTATATTCTCCTTTATTGTTTACTAAAACCAAGAATTATACGTATTGAATTTTCGTTGGTGCCTTTGGATCCGTATCATGTATATCAAATGCTTCCCCAACCGCAAAACCTTTCTCTTCTAGCACCTGCGCAACAGACATACGTGCTAGTTCTTTCATATTATTATCTAAACTCAAATGCGCTAAATAAATATGTTTCGTCTCATCTGTGATAACATCAGTCATTGCAAGTGCAGCATCTTCATTAGAAACGTGACCTACATCACTTAAAATACGTCGTTTTATACTCCATGGATAGCGTCCCATACGAAGCATTTCAACATCATGATTACTTTCAAATACAAAGGCATTTGCGCCTTTAATGATACCTTTCATGCGGTCGCTCACATACCCTGTATCTGTAATAAGAGCTAATTTCCTACCATTATGATGAAATGCATAAAACATCGGCTCTGCCGCATCATGAGAAACGCCAAATGATTCCACTTCAATATCTCCAAATGTTTTCACATCGCCAATGGAGAAAACAAATTTTTGGTCCGTTGGAATATTACCAATTAAATGTTCCATAGCATTCCACGTTTTTTCATTTGCATACACAGGTAACTGATATTTACGTGCTAACACACCAAGACCTTTAATATGATCACTATGCTCATGAGTTACAAGAATGCCTGATATATCTTGAATATCCAATTCAGCTTGCCGAAATAAAGCTTCTGTCGCTTTCCCGCTCAAGCCTGCATCAACGAGCAATTTCTGTTTATCAGTTCCTACATATAGCGCATTTCCTGTACTGCCACTTGCAAGTACACTAAAATGCAAACTCATTTCTGCTCACTCCATTATTTTTTCTTTTTCATTTTCCTTTTCTTTCCCTAACTCAATAACTTGTCCCTCAATAGCATTTACAAAATAATCTACTTTCCGATCTGTTTTTAAATTCCATGTTGGAGCAAGCACTTGTATATTAGAAGCAGTAGATGTAACAAGAGTTGCATATCCAATCTGTGCTTCTTTAAAATGCGTATTTTGTTTTATTTCAATCTTAAAGAATAAATTTTCTAAAGCTGTTTGAGCTGTAATAATCTCTTGTTCTTTTGCTTTCTCATTCTCGCCCATCTCTTTTAAATCAGTTAACATTGTTTGTGTATATGAAACAAATTCACCTTTCTCATTTACATCCACAACAATCATCCCATGATCATTATAAAAGATAGGTTTATCTTTATACTTTTGAAAAAAATATACTTTTGTTGCTTCTGCCTTACCAAACTCATATTTCTGACCATCTAGCACATAATTTTTCAAGAAATCACTATATTTATCTTTAGACAGTGTCTTTGCATTTAGTAATGGTTCCTTTAATTTACTTACAATTGTGTTTCCATCTTGTAAACTAACTGTTTGGTTTTTTAAGGCACGGATATCCTCTTCTTGAAATTCCTTATTTTTTGCTGTAATAAAGGAATCTTTCTTTGGTTCTTTTGGTAAATCACCAACTGTAATTTTATCATCTTTTAACTGTTGATCTACCTTTGTTTCTGCCATTAACTCTAATTGGTTACTATCTTGCTTTTGAATGAATTGAAACACGAGGAAGAGGTCTAAAATAAAAAAGGTAACAATAAATATTGTCTTAATCCGATTCCAGTCCAATTAGCTCTCCCTCCTTCTCTTCACTCCACTCAAGTACTTGATGATCTTCACCGTAAACCACATACCAAATCGGCTTTACAGTTGCAACCTGCCCATTTGGTCCATTTGGTCCATTTTCTGGCACTAATTTATAACCAATTCCTATATCTTGAATTAACTTTTTATCTAGATTCGACTTTTTTTGTAATGATTCTATAACAGTCCATCCAGCCGGAAGTATGGTCTTTTTATCCTCATATTTATTAATCTCCAAATTAAATAATGGACGCTTATAGCTAATTAATTCTTCTGCTCCCCATACTTGTGTTAATGCGGTCATGCCTTCGCTATTAAATACTGGTAAATCTTCTTCATATAAACGGAACTTTGTTTTCCCTTTGGAATTTAGATAATCAAATCTATATGCATCTGTTAAGCCGCTATGACTATTAACAAATTCGAAACTTCTTTGCATAAGGATGTTTCCATACATACGTGCACCGCTAACCACGGATGAATTTGTATACTTTAACATTCGGTTCTGCTTATTGATTTGCATAAGACGAATACCATCCGTATAAGTTTCTTCTGATTCATTAGAAATAGGAGTCACATAACGTGGGTCACTAAATAGGACATTTTTAAATGATTCTACAGGCAAATCCCGTGTAAAATATAAAAAATCCTGCATTTCTGTTGAACCATCCGGTAAAAATATTCTTTTTGTATCATTTATGTCATAAGCAAAATAAGGTCTTGCTAAAGCTAAAAATTGATTTTGTGCATTTACAATGTCACTTAGATTCACACCTGTTAATGTCATTCTATACACTTTACGATGGTTATAAGAAACAAAATTTACATCAATATTTTGATCCCGACTTTTAGAAGGGTCAATAACAATACGATCAAAATTATACATATCTAACTTCTTATCTTTAATTGTTAATACGCCCCTAATCGCATCAAACGGAACCTCGGTCGGAAAGACAATCTCAATCTTCCCTTCTCCATGTACATAAGAGAGGAAATCACTTTTAGAGATAGAGCTCGTGATATCCTTAAAATCATGAAACTCACCTTTCTCAAGAACTCTATATAACAAGTTAATATTGTCTCTCTTTTCATTTGCAAAATGCTTCTTATCCTTATGAACAATCATAGAAGATGGGACAATTACATTTGAAACATCTTTTTTTAATGCTTCTGCATTCCCTTGGACAAATTTTGTGTTTTGCATTGAATTAGAATCTGGTACGTACGTCCATAAATTAAAAGTAAGGAACAGACTAATGACAACTAGATTAATCAGAACAATGGTTTTAAAGTTCTCCATATTCATTCCCAATCGTCCTCTTCTTCCTTCGCCATTGGAAGAGTGAAATAAATCGTTGTTCCTTTCCCTTCCTCACTTTTTGCCCAAATCGATCCACCATGTGCCACAATCATTTCTTTAGCAATAGCTAAACCTAATCCCGTTCCACCCATCTGCCTTGAACGCGCTTTATCTACACGATAAAAACGTTCAAAAATCTTCTCTACATTTTCTTTTGGGATACCCATTCCCTGATCACTCACACTAATTTCTAACATATCTTCTCGATCACGCAAGCGATATGTTACTGTTCCACCTTCAGGAGAATATTTTAAAGCATTCGAAATAATGTTATATAAAACTTGTGTAATTTTATCAGCATCCATATCAATGAATCGAGACTTCTTAGAGAATGAACGTTTAAAGATTACATTTTGTTCTTTTGACATTTCAAAACGATCGATAACATTATTAAAGAAATCTGTAAAGTCTACCCATTCCTTCATTAAACGATGTTCTGTACTATCTAATTTAGATAATTGTAACAATGCATTTACAAGTCGAATCATTCTTTCCGTTTCTTCTTGTGTAACTGTTAAAAATTGCGGTGCAATATTTGGGTCTTGCCATGCACCATCACTAAGTGCCTCTAAATAGCTACGCATCGTTGTTAACGGTGTCCGTAGTTCATGTGACACGTTCGCCACAAACTCACGGCGCTCACGATCAATACGCTCTTGTTCTGTCACATCATATAATACAGCGATTAAACCATTTGCTTTACCTGTTTCCTTTTGAATAACGGAAAAACTAGCTCGCAGAATATACGGTTCATTTCGCGTACTAAAATCTAATAACACAGAATCTGGTTCTTCATAGAGATGATCAAGTGTAAACTCCTCTTGAATGCCCAACACTTCTAAAACAGACTGATCTAATGCCGTTTCACGTGAAACGTTTAACATCTTTTCTGCAGGGTCATTTAATAAAATAATATCTCCTTTTCGATCAGTAGCGATTACTCCATCTGTCATATGAGATAAAACAGACGAAAGCTTACGTCTTTCACTTTCAGTCGAAGAACGTGCTTGTTGTAATTTTTTTGATAAATTATTAAACGCTAATGCCAATTGACCGATCTCATCGTGACTATGGACTTTTACTTTACGAGAGTAATTTCCCTTTGCCATTTCAATTGCTTGTCTTCGCATATCTGAAATTGGTCTTGTAATTGTTTGAGCTAATAAAATTCCTAAAACTGCCGTTACTAATAAAGCAATCACTGTCCCGGTTGCAAAAATTTGATTGATATCCTTCATCTGCTTATAAACATCTTCCATAGAAGCAACGATGTGAATGACACCTATTATGTTCCCCTTATCATTTTCAATTGGGGTTGCCATAACTTGAACGCGATGCCCAGTAGTTCCATCCTTCTCAATTTTTCCTTCAGGCTTTTTTTGGACAAGGGCCCTTTGGACTGATATGTCTGTTACTGTTTTCCCTACCATGCCTTGTTTAGATGGAGATGGATTAGATATGGCTAATAGACGCCTATCCTTGTCAATAACACGTACTTCTTGAATATCCTTTTTCCGGTCTAAAGCAAAATCAGTAATTGATGTTTTAAGTGCCTCATCTAAAGGTACATCATTTTTTTCACGCTCTTTTGCAAACTCTTGTTTCAAGTTATAAGACAGTAAATTTGTTTGTTGCGTTAATGAATCTTTAAAACTTTGTACGAGACTTTTTTCAAGTTCACGAACAAAATATACGCCAATAACCTGCATTGCTATCAAAATTAATAGCATGTATATGAGCACAAACTTCAAATGAATCGATTGAAAAAAACCAACTTTCTTCATATACTATTCCTGCTCTGGATCACGCAAGTAATACCCTACTCCACGTCTTGTTACAATTAAAGTTGGATGACTTGGGTTATCTTCAATTTTTTCACGTAAACGACGTACTGTCACATCTACTGTACGTACATCCCCAAAATAGTCGTAACCCCAAACCGTCTGTAATAAATGCTCACGTGTCATAACTTGTCCTAAATGTTTCGCCAAGTAGTGAAGCAATTCAAATTCACGATGAGTAAGTTCAATGCTTTCTTCTCTTTTCGTTACACTGTACGCATTTGGATTAATAACGATTGGTCCAATAACCATTTCTGTGTTTTCTTCTTTTTCAGCTGCTCCGCCTTGTTGATGGCGGCGTAAGTTTGCTTTCACACGTGCCAATAATTCACGTGTACTAAACGGTTTTGTTACATAATCGTCTGCACCAAGCTCAAGCCCCAATACTTTATCGATTTCAGAGTCTTTTGCAGTTAGCATAATAATCGGCATTTCAGAACTTTTTCGTATTTCACGACAAACTTCTAATCCATCTTTTCCTGGTAACATAATATCTAATAAAACCATATCTGGTTGTTCTTCATTTGCCTTTTCAATGGCTTCATCTCCATCATGTGCCATTACAATTTCAAAGCCTTCTTTTTCTAAATTAAATTTTAAAATATCTGCAATCGGTTTTTCATCATCAACGACTAAGATTTTCTTTCCCATCATTGTTTGTTTCCTCCTAATAAAAATATGGTCAATCATTCTCAAACATTCACAACTATTTGTATGGCATATAACCAAACAATCGTATCCTTTGTTTGAGTATTTTCTCCTCTATTCTCATAGAATCACGTATGATCCACATATAAATGGAACATGTACCATCTACAGAAAAACCCCTAGCTTCAACTGCTAGAGGCTCCTCATTCTATTGTAAAATAACTACTCTCATTTGTAAAATTGAACAAATAAAAAGGATATTAAGTGGGCCCACTTAATATCCTGAGAGTGGCTCGGGACGGAATCGAACCGCCGACACGAGGATTTTCAGTCCTCTGCTCTACCGACTGAGCTACCGAGCCAAAACATATATATAAAACCACTAATGGTGGTATAAACAAAAGTGGCGGTCCCGACCGGGGTCGAACCGGCGATCTCCTGCGTGACAGGCAGGCATGTTAACCACTACACCACGGGACCACAAAACATATATATAAACATGACCCGTACGGGATTCGAACCCGTGTTACCGCCGTGAAAGGGCGGTGTCTTAACCACTTGACCAACGGGCCACGAAAAATAAAATGGTGAGCCATGAAGGACTCGAACCTTCGACCCTCTGATTAAAAGTCAGATGCTCTACCAACTGAGCTAATGGCTCATACTCACCAACGTCATATTTTCGTGACGACAAGAGTTATCATAACATAATAAGTTTTATTTTTGCAATACCTTTTTTATATTTCTTTATAAAAGATAAGAAAAAACTCATGTGAACATGAGTTTTTTCTTAAATAAACCAATTTTATATCAATTAACCACCGTATACGTTACGAACGATGTTTGTTTGATTACGATCTGGACCAACAGAGAACATAGATAATTGGATACCTGTTAATTGAGACACGCGCTCTACATAATGTCTTGCATTTTCAGGAAGCTCATCTAATGATTTTACACCAGTAATATCTTCTGTCCAACCTGGAAGCTCTTCATATACAGGCTCACATTTCGCTAAAATGTTTAAGTTTGCTGGCACTTCATCCAGAACTTCTCCATTATATTTATAAGCGATACAGATTTTCACAGTTGGAATACCTGTTAATACGTCGATAGAGTTTAAAGATAGATCTGTTAAACCACTTACGCGACGTGCGTGTCTAACAACAACGCTGTCAAACCAACCTACGCGGCGTGGACGACCAGTTGTTGTACCATATTCACGACCGACTTCACGAATTTGATGACCAATTTCATCATGAAGTTCAGTAGGGAATGGACCGTCACCAACACGGCTTGTATATGCTTTACATACACCTACTACACGATTAACTTTTGAAGGACCAACACCAGAACCGATTGTTACGCCACCAGCAACTGGATTAGAAGACGTAACAAATGGATACGTACCTTGGTCGATATCTAGCATAACACCTTGTGCACCTTCAAATAATACACGACGACCTTCATCTAATGCATCATTTAATACGACAGATGTATCGCATACATATTGTGCGATTTGTTGTCCATACTCAAAGTACTCTTCGAAAATTTCTTCTACACTGAAACCTTCTGTATCGTACATTTTTTCAAATAAACGATTCTTTTCTGCTAAACTGCGCTCAAGCTTTTCTTTAAATGCTTCACGATCTAATAAATCAGCCATACGAATACCAATACGAGCAGCTTTGTCCATATATGCAGGACCGATACCTTTTTTCGTTGTACCGATTTTATTATCACCTTTACTCTCTTCTTCTAACGCATCTTGTTTTAAATGATAAGGTAAAATAACGTGAGCACGGTTACTAATACGTAAGTTATCAGTGCTTACACCACGATCATGTAAGTATTTTAACTCTACAAGTAATGCTTTTGGATCTACTACCATACCGTTTCCGATAACACAAATTTTTTCTTTATAGAAAATACCAGATGGAATTAAGTGTAATTTATACTTAACACCGTCGAAAACAATTGTATGTCCTGCGTTGTTTCCACCTTGATATCTTGCAACTACTTCCGCATGCTCAGAAAGAAAGTCAGTAATTTTACCTTTTCCTTCGTCGCCCCATTGTGTTCCTACAACTACTACTGAAGACATTATTCAAGCACCTCCGCAATTTTCAAACGAACTTTTCAAACAATATAATTGTACCAAAATGAAAAGAGAAGTCAATTTAAAAACGAACATTTTTTTATGTTTTATCTGTTTCGTTCGTAAGAATTCTTTATTCACACCATGAAAGCCCTATCTTTTATTTATAAAAAAAGAAACACATCTTATTATAAGAAATGTGTTTCTTTTTTATACTCCTACTATGCCGGCGGTGCATGTCCATCTTCAAAACGTCGCTCTAAGTTTACGAATTTGTTAAATTCCTTCACGAATGCGAGTTCTACAGAACCTACCGGACCATTACGTTGCTTTGCAATAATAATTTCAATCGTGTTTTTATTTTCTGTTTCACGATCATAGTAATCTTCACGATACAAGAACGCCACAATATCGGCGTCCTGCTCAATACTTCCCGACTCACGAATATCAGACATCATCGGACGTTTATCTTGACGAGATTCAACACCACGAGAGAGCTGAGATAAGGCAATAACAGGCACCTGCAGCTCACGCGCAATTCCTTTTAATGTACGGGAAATTTCAGACACTTCCTGCTGACGGTTTTCACCAGATTTCCCACTACCTTGAATAAGTTGTAAGTAATCGATTAAAATCATGCCAAGTCCCTGTTCTTGCTTTAATCTACGGCATTTCGCACGAATTTCACTAACACGAATTCCCGGCGTATCGTCAATATATATTCCGGCATTTGAAAGACTTCCCATTGCCATTGTCAACTTTGCCCAATCATCTGAAGTTAATGAGCCCGTACGAAGCCTTTGCGCATCAATATTTCCTTCCGCACAAAGCATACGCATAACAAGCTGATCAGCACCCATCTCTAAACTAAAAATCGCGACATTTTCATCTGTTTTAGTCGCTACATTCTGCGCGATATTCAGCGAAAATGCCGTTTTTCCCACCGAAGGACGGGCTGCCACAATGATTAAATCGTTACGCTGAAATCCCGCTGTCATCTTATCTAATTCAGTAAATCCAGTCGGTATCCCTGTAACTTCACCTTTTTGATTATGCAAAAGTTCAATTTTATCATAAGCATCTACAAGAACATCCTTAATATTCTGGAATGCTTTTGCATTTGTTTGATGTGATACTTCTAATATTTTTTTCTCCGCTTCATTTAGCAAGCCTTCTACATCATCTTCGCGTTCATAACCATCTGATACAATGTGAGTTGCCGTTCGAATCAAACGACGCAAAAGTGCTTTTTCCGCAATAATACGTGCATAATACTCTACGTTAGCAGCTGTTGGAACAGCCTCCGCTAATTCAGCTAAATAGGAAACACCACCAACTTCTTCTAACAAACCTTGGTCAGCAAGTGCTGCTGTTGCGGTAACTAAATCAATTGGTTCTCCTTTATCAGATAGTTCAAGCATAACCCCAAAAATCTTTTGGTGTGCTGTCCGATAAAAAGATTCAGATAGCAGCAGTTCTGAAGCCGAAGTTAGCGCATCTTGATCAAGGAAAATCGCCCCTAGAACTGCTTGTTCGGCCTCTATATTATGCGGAGGTGTACGATCAGCAAATACATCACTCATACGCAATCCTCCTTGCCTAACTTATTTTTATTGCTCACTAACATGAACTTTTACTGTTGCTGTTACTTGAGGATGTAATTTTACAATTACGTTTGTATATCCTAATGCACGAATTGCATCGTCCATTTCAAATTTACGTTTATCAAGCTTAATATTATGAGCTTTTTGCATTGCATCTACAATTTGTTTGCTTGTAATAGAGCCGAATAAACGACCGCCTTCACCAGATTTTGCTTTTAGCTCTACTGTTAATTTTTCTAATGTTTCTTTTAGTTTTTTGGCATTTTCAAGTTCAGCTGCTGCGTCTTTTTCTTCTTTGCGCTTTTGTGCTTCTAACGTCTTCATACTACTGTTATTTGCTTCAGCAGCTAATCCTTGTTTTAATAAGAAGTTATTTGCGTAACCGTCCGGTACATTTTTTACTTCTCCTTTTTTCCCTTTACCTTTTACGTCTTTTAGAAAGATTACTTTCATGATTGTGTGCCTCCCTGTAAATAGTCATCAATAACAAATTGAAGTTTATCTTCCGCTTCATCAACCGTTATATTTTTCATCTGTGTAGCGGCATTTGTTAAATGTCCACCGCCACCTAGGTTTTCCATAATTAGCTGTACGTTCACTTCTCCTAAAGAACGCCCACTAATTCCGATAAAGTTTTCCCCACGTTTTGCGATAACAAAAGATGCAATTACACCTGTCATCGTCAACAACGTATCAGCTGATTGCGCAATTAATACTTGATCATAATACTCATCACCAGCTACTTTGGCAATCGCAATTCCATTTTTATAAATGTAAGCATTTTGAATCGTTTTTGCAACTCGTAAATACTGCGCCATATCTTCTTTCAGTAATTCTTGTACAAGAACTGTATCCGCTCCATGTGAACGTAAGTAAGAAGCTGCATCAAATGTACGAGCACCTGTCCGAAAAGTAAAGCTTTTTGTATCTACTATAATACCAGCCAGTAATGCTGTCGCTTCTAACATTGTCATTTTTAAACGTTTCGGCTGATATTCAAGGAGCTCTGTTACAAGCTCAGCTGTCGAAGATGCATACGGCTCCATGTATACAAGAAGAGGATCCTCAATAAATTCTTCACCACGTCGATGATGGTCAATTACAACCACATTTTCTATCTTATGCAAAAGTTTTTCCTCCATCACCATGGAAGGTTTATGAGTATCAACAACAACAAGCAATGAATCATCAGTTGCAAATTCCATGGCCTGATGCGGCGTAATAAAATGAGACCATAATTCCTCATTTTGTTTCACTTTATCCATCAAACGTTTAATACCCTTATCAGAATCATTCTCGTCTAATACAATGTACCCTTCACGTTCGTTTAACTGTGCTACTTTTAAAATACCAATTGCTGCTCCAATTGCATCCATATCAGGAGCCCTATGGCCCATGATAATTACATTACTGCTCTCCAATACTAAATCTTTTAATGCATGTGAGATAACCCTTGCACGTACACGCGTACGTTTTTCAACCGGATTTGTTTTACCGCCATAAAACTTCACTTTTCCTGTTGCTTGTTTAATCGCAACTTGGTCTCCACCTCGTCCTAAAGCAAGATCTAAACCCGATTGAGCCATTGCACCAAGCTCTGATAAAGATAAGTCTCCCGATCCTACACCAACGCTTAGTGTAAGTGGAATATTTCGTTTTGATGTTTCTTCACGTACTTGATCTAAAATATCAAACTTTCCCTTCTCCATTTGCGCCAAAATACTTTCGTTTAACACAATGAAAAAACGCTCTGATGAAGCTCGTTTTAAATATGCACCATATTTGAGGGCCCACTCATTTAAACGCGATGTCACCAAGCTCGTGATGTTCGTACGTAATTGATCATCCAATCCTTGTGTAACTTCATCATAATTGTCCAAATAAATAATCGCGAGAACTGTACGCTGATCCTCATACATTTTTTCAATTTCTGTTTGCTCTGTTACATCAAAAAAGTAAATTAACTTTTCCTCTTTCCTTACAAACACACGAAACTTACGATTATTTAAAGATACAATATCATCAGCTGTTTCTCCTTTAATAAAAAGGAGTAAGGTTTCTGATACGTCATACAAATGCCAACCCGCTAAGGAATGTTGCCCCAAACAAGAAGAAAAGTAAGGATTTGCCCAATCAATTCCATAGTCCTTATTGTATAACAAAATACCAATTGGCATTTGATTAAATGCCTCATTACTGACTTTTTTTACCCTTGTAATCATATCCGTTGTATACTTTTCAAAATTCCTCTGAAAAGCTAGCTCAGACCGAATTACCAAAAAGAGTACAATGCAAAAAATAAAAAAAGCGACCATTCCCGTTATCCAGTAAAAGTAACCAAGAATGGCAATAAGCACAAATATGAAAAAAGCTAATACATAAACAGGATATAAAAACCTCTGTCTCTTATAAAATTCAGGCATGCATCCAACTCCTATAAAATAAAACTAACATAAATAGGAAATAATTCCATTCCTATTTATGTTTAGTTGAACAGATTAAACACCCCAAAGTTAAACTTCCACTAAAAAGCTTGCGTCACATAATAAACTTTATATAAATACAAATCGAAAAGCCTTATTTTTCAGATAGGAGAGAGAATCCAACCATGAATAGAAGCGGTCAGACCCTATTCCTGCCCCATGCCAAGTTAAAACAAACAGAGAAACGAGTGTAAATTACCTTTTGTTTTCATAGCATTAACTTATATGCGCAAAACCTAAAGTACGATTGATAATGGGAGTTTCACTGATTTCATCCCTCGTTCTCACTTATTTTGATTGTATTTTAGAACGTAATGAAAAGCTTAAATCAATTATACCTAAGATTGTCACTAGAGGAAACAACATCGGGATCACCATACATACGACAAAACTGAGAATAGGAATCGCCTTTGCATAACCCTTTGCATATGCAAAAAAAGCTATAAATGCAAAGCCTTGGAATAAAAGAAGCAATGAAAAGATGGCATATAAATTAGAAAATGCCATATATACATATGAATCTGATTCGACTTTCATAAATGTTGAAAGCAAAATAAATACAACATAATACCAAACAATACTTTTTGGTAATCGGATATTTCTAAACTTAGGCCATGGTGCTATAGTATACTTCAATCTCTTTAAAACATTACCTGCTATTAATACTGTAATCCAAGAATATATTAAAGAAACCATTACAAGCAAACTTGGCAAAAGAATTCGAAGCATATCGCTGAATTGCCCTAACAAATCTTTTTGCTCTTGACTAATTGGCGCACCCGCTGCCTTCATTATTTTTTCACTTTGCTCCATTCCTTGTTTGAACATATCTTGCATTTGCTTAAGAAAATCCATATTAAAAAATTGTATACTCACAACATAAACAAGTACAAAATTAAGCAGATATGCAAGCATTCCTACCAATAACATTTCTATTGGCCCTTTCTTTTTCTTATACATATACCCTAGAGAAATGCCTATTACGCCTGACATGAATGTATTCACAAGACTAAGTGGCGAACTAATAATAATAGTAACAAGAATTGATGATCCAAAAAACATACATGTACTAGAAAACGGGTATCTTACTATAAACAATAAAAAGGGTAATGGTAGTGCGAATATTGCAACCATACTTATAACAGGTACATACAAGAATGTTAAAAGTAAAACCGCATATACCGCTAACAAAACTGCCCCTTTTGTAATAAGCCTTGTACGCTTCATTTTTTACCTCTCTTTCCGAAAAGAAAAGCATAGCAAAATGCACAGTAGAGTCTCACTCTACTGTGCATTTCATACGCTATTATTCACCAACATATGGTAAAAGTGCCATTTGACGAGCACGTTTAATTGCAACTGTAAGTTTGCGTTGGTATTTTGCGCTTGTTCCCGTTACACGACGAGGTAAAATTTTACCACGCTCAGAAACGAAACGTTTTAATAAATCAACATCTTTATAGTCGATGCGAGTGATGCCGTTAGAAGTGAAGAAACACACCTTACGACGTTTCGCACGTCCACCTTTGCGTCCTGCCATGTCTATTTCCCTCCATTCTTTGTTAGAAATAACCGATCTATACCATTAGAATGGTAAATCGTCGTCCGAAATATCAATCGGTTGGCCTACATTTGAAAATGGGTCGTCATTCTTTGTAAATCCAGAGTTACCTGAGTTACCTGAATTACCAGATTGACCAAATGGGTTAGAGCCTTGGTTACCGTAACCAGCTCCTGATGGTTGCTGATTGAATGAACCGCGTTGCTCCCCACCGCCGTTACGCGGCTCTAAAAATTGTACGCTCTCCGCAAGAACTTCTGTTACATATACACGTTTACCATCTTGTCCCTCATAATTACGAGTTTGAAGACGTCCATCTACGCCTGCTAAGCTACCTTTTTTCAAATAATTTGCCACGTTTTCTGCTTGTTTACGCCATATTACACAATTAATAAAGTCAGCTTCACGCTCACCTTGTTGATTCGCAAATGCACGATTCACAGCTAACGTGAAAGTAGCTACCGCAACACCATTGGGCGTGTAACGTAAGTCAGGGTCCTTAGTTAAACGACCAACGAGGATAACACGATTCATCAATCGAACCACTCTCCCTATATATCTTAATTATTTTTCTTCTTCTTTAACAACGATGTGACGAAGGATATCTTCGTTGATCTTAGCTAAACGGTCGAATTCGTTAATCGCTTCTGCGTTAGCATTCACGTTTAAGATCATGTAGAAACCTTCACGTAAGTCGTTGATTTCGTAAGCTAAACGACGCTTACCCCACTCTTTCGTGTTAATGATTTCTGCACCATTGTTTGTTAAAACACCTGCGAAACGTTCAACTAAAGCCTTTTGAGCTTCTTCTTCAACGCCAGGACGAATGATGTACATAATTTCGTATTTTTTCATTACACTTTCACCTCCTTTTGGTCTAAACGGCCCATAATGGGCAAGGAGCAATTAATTATATAGTAATTACTCACGAGTTTAGATTATATCATAGTAAGTTAGATGAATCAACTAACCAATAAATAAAAAACTTGGCAAACATATGATAGGTTCACCAAGTTGATATCTCTATTTTTTCCTAGGAAATATTGATTTACACGTTAAAACGGAAGTGCATAACATCTCCATCTTTTACGATATACTCTTTTCCTTCTAGACGTACTTTTCCTGCTTCTTTAGCAGCTGTCATAGAACCGTTCTCCATTAAGTCATCGTATGAAACTGTTTCAGCACGAATAAATCCACGTTCGAAGTCTGTATGAATAACACCAGCACATTGAGGTGCCTTCATGCCTTGTTTGAATGTCCATGCACGTACTTCTTGTACACCAGCTGTGAAATAAGTAGCTAGTCCTAATAAGTCGTATGCAGCACGAATTAATTGATCTAAACCAGATTCTTCAATCCCTAATTCTTCAAGGAATACTTTTTTCTCTTCCTCATCTAGCTCAGCAATTTCCGATTCAATTTTTGCACAAACAACAATTACTTGTGAATTTTCATTTGCTGCAAATTCTTTTACCATCTTTACATATTCGTTTTCAGATGGATCCATAATATCATCTTCACTTACGTTAGCTACATAAAGCATTTCTTTTGTTGTCAATAGGTGAAGTCCTTTAACAATCTTCATTTGTTCGTCTGTAAATTCAACAGTACGAGCTGGTTTCCCCTCTTCGAATGCCTCTTTTAAACGAACTAAAATTTCGTGCTCATATACTGCTTCTTTATCTTTTTGTCTCGCTAATTTTGCCACACGTTCAATACGTTTATCTACAGATTCTAAATCCGCTAAAATCAATTCTAAATTGATCGTTTCAATATCATCGATTGGATCTACTTTTCCTGAAACGTGTGTAATATTTTCATCTTCAAAACAACGAACAACTTGGCAAATCGCATCTACTTGGCGAATATGAGATAAGAATTTGTTTCCTAGTCCTTCACCTTTACTTGCACCCTTTACGATACCTGCAATATCAGTAAACTCGAATACAGTTGGAACAGTTTTTTTCGGTTCAACTAGTTCTGTTAGTTTATTTAAGCGTTCATCTGGTACCTCTACAATCCCTACGTTCGGATCAATTGTACAGAATGGATAGTTTGCAGATTCTGCTCCCGCTTGTGTAATTGCATTAAATAATGTTGATTTCCCTACGTTTGGTAAACCAACAATCCCAGCCGTTAATCCCATATTTTTCACTCCTATGTCTCAATCTTCCATCATTATAGATAGTAACGAATAAAATGACAAGTTCCCTAAAAGTTCAAAAAAGTAACAGCCACCTGAAGCGACTGTTACTTTTTCTCTATTCTTCGTGCCTTACAAGAACTTTTTTCACTTTGCGATCAAACTCTCTTCGAGGAATCATTACCGAATGGCCACATCCTTCGCACTTAATGCGGATATCCATTCCCATACGAATAATTTTCCAACGATTTGCACCACACGGATGGGCCTTCTTCATCTCCACAACATCGTACAAGTTATATTGCTTTTGTTCCACTCTCCAAACTCCCCTCGTTATTAATTTGCTTGTTGATTAACCATCTCTTTACGATTATATAAAACCATATGTGGATATGGAATCTCAATGCCGTTTAAATCAAGGCAATTTTTAATTTCTTTACGAAGCGCTCTAGCAATAGGTGCATGCTGCATCGGTTCCACTTCAGCAATTACACGGAGCACAACTTCAGATGCACCAAGTGTTTGAACACCTAATAATTGTGGTGTTGCTACCATTTGCTCATATTTTCCTGGTAATTCTTCTAATAACTCTTCAATTATTCGTTCTGCTCTTGCTATATCACTTTCATAAGAAATTGATACATCGACAAATGCTACGCTATTACTAATAGAAAAGTTTGTTACTTGTGTAATACTACCATTTGGCAAAATATGAACTTCTCCCGTCCAACTTTTTAATTTTGTTGTACGTAATCCAATTTCTAAAACTACACCTTCAAATTGGCCGATACGAACATAATCACCAACAGAAAATTGATCTTCTAATAAAATAAATAACCCTGTAATGACATCTTTTACTAAACTTTGAGCACCAAAACCGACTGCTAAACCGATTACCCCAGCCCCAGCTAATAAACCTGATGCATTAATATTAAATACGCCTAAAATCGCGATTAACATAATGAACATAACAACGTATGCTACAATATTTTCAAGTAGCTTAGCTACCGTAACCGTACGTCGCTCTGAAATTTGAATTGGCGAGCGGCTTCCCATACGAAACGCATTTCTAACAATTGCTCTTGCAATACGTACTACTATCATACCTGCTACTAAAATAATTAAAATCTTTAACGTTACAACCCCTATATACTCCCAGCGATTTGAGTCCATTAAATATTTCAGTATGGTATCAAACCATTTATCTAATACATCCATACCATTCTACCTCTCCAAAGAAATTTTCTTTTCATCCATTCATTCTTTATTGTATCAGAAGTTTTCTCTATTTCTGAAAAAAATTTATTACCTTATTTGCGTTTGTTTGCTTTGATCTAGGTATAAAATGTCATGAATATATATATACTAGTACTATTATTTCTGGTTTTATAAATGGCTTGCAAAAATAGAGAACTTATAATTTTTCCATATTACGAAATAAAATCTATACCTAAAAAACTTTACAGTGAATCGTAAAAATTTATCAAAAGGATGGATGATTCATGAATATAGGAAATTTCCGCTTGCCTTTTTTTGAAAAAAAATCGCAGAATGTTATGCACCACGATTTAGAAGCTTGTACAACAATTAGTGATTTTCTCTTCTCACACATACCTATTCATGAAACGAAAACCCTCAGCATAATTTGTATTGGAACAGATCGTTCAACCGGTGATGCACTTGGTCCATTAGTTGGATCTAAACTAGAACAAATGAACATTCAAAATTTCCACGTATTTGGCACACTTGATGAACCAATTCATGCACTAAACTTAGAAGATAGTATTCAGAATATTCAAACCTCAATCCCTGATTCTTTTATTATTGCAATTGATGCTTGCCTTGGGAAATCTCAAAACATCGGTTCCATAACTGTTGGTGAAGGACCTAGTAAGCCTGGAGCAGCAATGAATAAAAAGTTACCTACAATTGGTGATCTACATATACATGGCATCGTAAACTTAAATGGTTTCATGGAATTTTTTGTGTTGCAAAATACAAGATTAAGTCTCGTTATGAAAATGGCCGATATTATTGCCCAAAGTATAAAGGAAACAGATCAAAAATTATCCGTATTAAAAAAAGCAAACCATCTATAAATAAAAAGATGGTTTGCTTTTTAGTTTTCCCCAGATAATAATTCTAAAATACGATTTAAATCTTCTTTATTGAAAAATTCTATTTCAATTTTTCCTTTTTCTTTCTTTGTTTCTTTGATTTTTACACCTGTTCCAAATTTTTCCATCAACAATGTTTCACGCTCTTCAAAAAATATATTTCGTTCTTGTTTTACTTTCTTTGTTTCACGTGAAACTCGCTGATGCATCTGTTGAACAATTTGCTCTAACTGCCTAACATTTAATCCTTCCTTTTCAATACGCTTCAATAAAGACTTTAGCTGTTCTTCGTCTTTGATTGTAAGTAATGTCCGTCCATGTGCCATAGATAGATTTCCATCTGCAATCATTTCTTGAACAAATGAAGGAAGGGTAAGCAAACGAACATAATTAGCAATGTATGGCCTACTTTTTCCAAGACGCTTTGCTAATTGTTCTTGCGTTACATTCAGCTCATCCATTAGCATTTGATACGCCAAAGCTTCTTCCATTGGATTTAAATCTTCACGTTGTAGATTTTCCAACAAGGCAAATTCCATCATTTGCTGTTCATTTAATTCTCGAACAACAGTTGGAACTGTTTCAAGGTGTGCCTCTTTTGCAGCACGGTATCTTCTTTCGCCAGCAACAATTTCATATCCTTTAATACTTTTCCTTACAATTAAAGGTTGTAAGATACCATGTTCTTTAATAGATGCTGCCAATTCTTGAATTGCTTCTTTTTGAAAGCTTTTACGCGGTTGATAGGGGTTTGGCCTTAATTCAGTTAGTGCAATTTCTTGAATTTTTTCTTCTTCTTTCACATCTAAATCTGGAAAGAACGCATTAATCCCTCTTCCTAATCCCTTAGCCACCAGCAATCACTTCCTCTGCTAAATCTATATATACTTCTGCACCCCTTGATTTAGCATCATACTGCATAATTGGTTTCCCATGACTTGGCGCTTCACTCAAGCGAACATTGCGCGGGATAATCGAGCGATATACTTTATCTCGGAAATACTTCTTCACTTCATCTATAACCTGAATTCCTAAGTTTGTACGTGCATCTAACATCGTTAATAGTACACCTTGAATTGCTAAATTTTTATTTAAATGCTTTTGTACAAGTCGAACTGTATTCAGTAATTGACTCAATCCTTCCAGTGCGTAGTATTCACACTGAACGGGAATAATAACGGAATCCGCTGCTGTTAGTGCATTAATTGTTAATAAGCCTAAAGATGGGGGACAATCAATAATAATATAATCATATTCATTACGAATTGGTTGCAAAGCCCTCTGTAAACGAACTTCCCGGGAAATGGTTGGTACCAGTTCAATCTCAGCACCTGCCAATTGAATTGTAGCAGGTAGAACATCTAAGTTTTGAGTTGCAGTTTTCCGGATAACTCCTTGAACTTCTGCATCTTCCACAAGAACATTATAAATACATTGATCTAACTCCGACTTTTCAATTCCTACACCTGTTGTTGCGTTTCCCTGAGCATCAATGTCAATAAGCAGTACTTTTTTCCCTACCTGTGCCAATCCAGCTCCTAGGTTAACAGACGTTGTTGTTTTTCCTACACCGCCTTTTTGATTAGCAATAGCAATGATTTTTCCCATGATGTCACCTACTTTCAACCTTTCTGTCTTATTCTAAAAATAATTATTTTTATTGTAACACGAAATAAAATTTTTTCTTTTGCATCCTTATTAAACTTCAAAATTTATTCTAAAACTCCTTCTTCATTTAAAAAGAAAAATATAGGAAAAAAAAGACCTCCCCAAAATGGTGAGATCTATATCACATACAAATTATTTTTTTTTAGGAATTTTAATTGTGATCTGATAATACTCATCAAACTCTTCTTCTTCAGAATTGACATTCAGTCCACTATTTGCAACCATTTGTAATGATTGTCTAATTGTATTCATCGCAATTCTCATATCACGACTTACTGCTTTTTGTTTTGCCTTACGCTTTGGTTTTACTTCCTCCAATAGCTTAGCAATACGTTCCTCAGCCTGTTTTACATTTAATTGCTTTTCTATAATTTCTTGTAAAACCTTCAACTGCAATTCCTCATTTTTCAAGGGAATCAGAGCACGAGCGTGACGTTCTGTAATACTCTTTTCTAACAATGCTTGTTTGATTTCCTCAGGCAACTTTAATAGTCGCAACTTATTTGCAATTGTTGATTGCCCTTTTCCGAGCCTCTGCGCTAACGCCTCTTGTGTTAAATTATGTAACTCAATTAGCTTTTGATAAGCAACAGCTTCTTCAATTGCTGTTAACTCTTCACGTTGTAAGTTCTCAATTAGAGCAACAGAAGCCGTTTCCGTATCATTTAAGTTTTTAATAATTGCCGGAACCTTTTCCCATCCTAATTTCGTTGCAGCACGAAAACGTCTTTCCCCGGCAATAATTTCATACTTATCTTCTTCATATTGCCTTATAACAATTGGTTGAATAAGTCCATGTGTACGAATGGTCAATGCAAGTTCATCGATTCGTGCATCATCAAAAACTGTACGCGGTTGGTAACGATTCGGAATAATATTAGCTATTGGGATTTCTTGTATTTCTTCATATATCTTTTTATCTATTTCTTCATGGCTTTCGTCTTGTAATTCGAATTCGCTCTCTTTATCTCCAAAGCCAAATAAACGAGAAAACGTATTTTTCATACATATTCCACCACCTTTGGGCCTATTGAATGTCCTACACAAAAATGTTTCCTATGAAACATTTACGTTTTCATTTATATAATTTAATCTTACGTCTAATAAGATTTACTTTTCAATAGGTAATTTATTGGGTGTCCCTGGCTTACGCGGATATTTCTTTGGTGTTTTGCGCTTTTTCATGATTGATAAAATGTTACGTTCACTTTCTTCAAATGGTAATTGGAAAGTAGAAATTTCTTTCAGCTCACCGCCAAGCACTTCTAAAGCATACTTACCATTTTCGATTTCTTCATTGGCAGCTGCACCTTTCATTGCGATAAATGTCCCACCTACTTTTACAAGTGGTAAGCATAGCTCGCTTAGTACAGAAAGACGTGCTACCGCACGCGCCATCACAATGTCAAACGATTCACGTACACCCTCTTTTTTCCCGAATGTTTCAGCACGATCATGGCAGAACGCAACATCACTTAACTCTAATTTTTGTGCTAAATGATTTAAAAAATTAATACGTTTTTGCAATGAATCTACAATTGTTATTTTTAAATGAGGGAAACAAATTTTCAATGGAATACTTGGGAATCCAGCACCTGCACCAACATCACAAATGGAAAATGGTTTTGAAAAGTCACAATAAAAGGCAGCTGTAATCGAGTCAAAAAAGTGTTTTAAATACACTTCCTCTTTCTCTGTAATAGCTGTTAAATTCATTTTCTCATTCCACTCCACTAATGTTTCAAAGTAGATTTCAAATTGCTCTAATTGCCTAGGAGAAAGGGTAATTCCTCTTTCTCCTAGCATAGATTGAAATTGTTCTATGTTCATCTTGCCATATCTCCTTACTTAATTATTGGTTCGATACTCGCGCAATTTTTCCTTGTTCGATATACACAAGTAAAATGGAAATATCAGCTGGATTTACTCCAGAAATCCGGGACGCTTGCCCCATAGACAGAGGACGAACATCTTTTAATTTTTGTCTCGCTTCAGAAGCGATTCCAGAAATCGCATCATAATCAATGTCAATAGGAATTTTTTTACTTTCCATTTTCTTCATACGTTCTACTTGTTGTAAGGATTTTTCAATATATCCTTCATACTTAATTTGAATTTCTACCTGCTCGGCGATTTCATCGTGTATTTCAGCTTCACTTGGCGCAAGCGTGCGAATATGTTCATACGTCATTTCCGGACGACGTAGTAAGTCGCTTGCACGTATTCCATCCTTTAATTCGCTTCCACCAACACTGCGAATTAATTCTTGCACCTCGGGGCGTGGTTTAATAATAATGCTTTCTAAACGCAATTTTTCTTGATTAATCTGTTCCTTTTTCGCGCTAAAACGCTCATAGCGCTCTTCTTGAATTAAGCCAATTTCATGGCCAATTTCCGTTAGACGAAGATCCGCATTATCATGACGTAGTAATAAACGATATTCAGCTCGGGATGTTAAAAGGCGATATGGTTCATTCGTCCCTTTTGTTACAAGATCATCAATTAAAACACCAATATAAGCATCTGAACGACCTAAAATAACCTCTTTCTTCCCTAAAGAGCGGCACGCTGCGTTAATTCCAGCCATAATTCCTTGCCCTGCTGCTTCTTCATAACCAGATGTACCGTTAATTTGACCCGCTGTATATAAATTTTTAATTTTTTTCGTTTCAAGTGTCGGCCATAGCTGCGTTGGTACAATTGCATCATATTCAATTGCATAACCTGTACGCATCATTTCAACATTCTCTAAACCAGGAATTGTCTTAAGCATTTCACGCTGTACATCTTCCGGCAAACTTGTTGATAAACCTTGTACATATACTTCCTGTGTATTACGTCCTTCTGGTTCTAAGAAAATTTGATGGCGTGGTTTATCATTAAACCTAACCACTTTATCTTCAATCGAAGGACAGTAACGAGGACCTGTTCCTTTAATCATACCAGAATACATAGCGGAACGATGTAAATTCCGATCAATTAAACGATGTGTTTCTTCACTCGTATATGTTAGCCAGCATGGAATTTGATCCATAATAAATTTTGTTGTTTCAAAAGAGAAAGCACGAGGTTTATCATCACCTGGTTGAATTTCTGTTTTGCTATAATCAATCGTACTACTATTTACTCGAGGTGGTGTACCTGTTTTAAAACGAACAAGTTCCAAGCCAAGTTCTTCTAAATGCTCTGATAATGTGATAGACGGTTGCTGATTATTTGGACCACTTGAGTATTTTAAATCGCCCATGATAATCTCACCACGTAAGAATGTACCAGTTGTAATTACAACTGTTTTCGCTGTATATTCAGCTCCAGATTGTGTAATTACACCTTTACATACATCATCCTCAACAATTAGACGTTCTACCATTCCTTGACATAATGTTAAGTTTGGTGTTTCTTCAATCGTTTTCTTTAATTCATGTTGATATGAAAATTTATCCGCTTGTGCACGAAGAGCACGTACAGCTGGACCTTTCCCTGTATTCAACATACGCATTTGGATGTGTGTTTTATCAATATTACGTCCCATTTCGCCGCCTAATGCATCGATTTCACGTACAACAATCCCTTTCGCTGGTCCACCAACAGAAGGGTTACATGGCATAAAAGCAACCATATCTAAATTAATTGTCAACATTAATGTTTTGGAGCCCATTCGTGCTGCTGCAAGACCAGCTTCACATCCTGCATGACCTGCACCGATTACTATGACATCGTAAGAACCGGCATTGTATCCCATTATTTATTCCTCCTAATATCATCTATCCTTCTAAATACCTATTTGTTATTTTCCTAAACAAAATTGAGAAAACAATTGATCAATTAGGCTTTCATGGACAGTATCACCCGTAATTTCACCAAGTATTTCCCACGTTCTTGTTAGATCAATTTGAACCATATCAATCGGAACACCGTTCTCTATTGCATCAATAGCATCTCCAATTGTCTTTTCTGCTTGTGTTAATAAACCGATATGTCTTGCATTAGAAACATACGTCATATCTGCCGACTCAATTGCTCCTTCAAAGAATAAATCTGCTATAGATTTTTCTAGCTCATCTACACCTTTTTCTTCAATTAGCGACGTTGTAATGATACGATTTTTACCCGCTAATTCTGTAACACGGTCCATATCAATTTGCTTTGGTAAATCTGTTTTATTTACAATAACAATAAAGTCTTTTCCTTGCACCGCACGGAATAATTCTTCATCTTCAGTTGTTAACGCTTCACTATAGTTTACTACAATTAGAACTAAATCGGCTTGCCCCATCATCTCTTTTGAGCGCTCTACGCCAATTCGTTCAACAACATCTTCAGTTTCACGGATTCCGGCAGTATCAATGAGTTTAAGTGGTACACCACGTACATTGACATACTCTTCAATGACATCACGCGTTGTTCCTGCTATATCCGTTACAATAGCCTTTTTCTCTTGAACCAGGCTATTTAATAACGAAGATTTCCCAACGTTAGGTCTTCCGATAATTGCGGTAGCAATTCCTTCTCGTAAGATTTTTCCTTGCTTAGATGTCTCCAATATTTTTTGTATTTCTCCGCGAACATGTGTCGCTTTTTCAATTAAAATATTGTGTGTCATTTCTTCGACATCATCGTATTCTGGATAATCTATATTCACTTCTACATGAGCTAATGTTTCTAAAATTTCTTGACGAAGTCGACCAATTAATTTGGATAATCGTCCTTCCATCTGATTAATTGCTACACTCATCGCTCGATCCGTTTTCGCACGAATCAAATCCATTACAGCTTCTGCTTGCGATAAGTCAATACGCCCATTTAAAAACGCTCGCTTTGTAAATTCACCAGGCTCTGCCAAACGTACTCCTTGAGCCAAAATAAGTTGTAATACTTTATTTACAGAGACAAGACCACCGTGACAGTTGATTTCTACGATATTTTCACGCGTAAAAGTCTTTGGTGCCCGCATAATTGACACCATTACTTCTTCAATAACTTGATCTTTATCTAAATCAACAATATGACCGTAGTGAATCGTATGAGAAGAAACTGTCGTTAAATCTTTCCCTTTAAAAATGCGATTGACCTTTTCAATCGCATCCTCTCCACTTACTCGAACAATGGCAATTGCCCCTTCCCCAAGTGCCGTGGAAATTGCAGCAATTGTATCAAAATCCATGTCCTTTCACCTCACTTGCTTATTTCTCTCTATTTCAACATGATTTTTTACCTTCACTAAACTAATAGGATACCATAACGAACCTATCTACAAAAGAATAATAACTCATTTTATTATGTCCTCATGTGAAAAACACTAAACTTATTCACAGTGGATAAGTTTAGTGTCTTTAGTTATCCACAATTTATTTTTTTATAGCGTCACAAAAAAACCGGCACTCCTATGAGCAACCGGTTATTTGGAAGATATTACAACATGTCGATGCGGTTCTTTACCTTCAGAAGTTGTAATTATATTTGGATGATTAGATAGTGCTTGATGGATAATTTTTCTCTCAAAAGAGGGCATTGGTTCTAACACAACATTTTTTTTAGTTGCCACTACTTGTTTTGCTAATCGATAAGAAAGCGATTCTAACGTATCTTTTCTCTTACTACGATAATTTTCAGCATCAATTGTGATACCGATATATTGTTTTGTACTACGATTTGCAACAAGCTTTGTTAAATATTGTAAAGAGTTCAATGTATGTCCTCTTTTTCCGATCAAAATCCCTACATCTTTCCCAGAAAGTGTAAATTCGATTTCTCGACCTTTTACATTTTTCGTAATCATCACATCCACACCCATTTCCTGAACAACACTTTGGAGGTATTGCTCCGCTTCTTGGATAGGATCTTTCTTCACTACAACTTCTACGATAGCTGGACGATTCCCTATAAAACCTAGGAACCCTCTCTTACCCTCATCAATCACATTCACATCTACTTGGTCCCTTGAAACTTTTAATTGCCTTAAAGCATCTTGTACTGCCAGCTCGACTGTTTGTCCTTTAGCAGTAATTATACTCACTTGCTTGATCCTCCTGCCTTACTAGCCTTAATTTCTGGCCCTTTGATCATATACATTTGAGCGATACCAAAGATGTTACCAACTACCCAGTATAGGGATAATGCAGCTGGGAAGTTAATTGCAAAGATTAAAATCATAATCGGCATAAGCCATAGCATCATTGCCATTTGTGGATTTTGTCCAGCAGTTCCTGCCATAGCAACCTTTTGCTGAATAAACGTTGTGATTGCCGCAAGAACCGGAAGGATATAGAACGGATCTGCCTGTCCTAAATCAAACCATAAGAATGTATGTTTACTAATCTCTTCTGTTCTCATAATTGCATGATAAAATGCAAATAAAATCGGCATTTGAACAAAGATTGGTAAACAACCAGCTAACGGGTTTACACCATTCTTTTGATACAACTGCATCATCTCTTGTTGCAGTTTTTGTTGCGTTGCTTGATCTTTAGAGCTATATTTCTCTTTTAATTTCACCATTTCTGGTTGTAGTGCTTGCATTGCCTTCGTACTCTTCGTTTGTTTAATCATTAATGGTAATAATGCAAAACGAATAATAAGAGTTGTAACAACAATCGCTAAACCATAATTACTACCAAATAAGTTTGCAAAATATGTGATTAACTGAGAAAGCGGGTATACGAAATATTCATTCCAAATCCCTGTGCTTTTCGGTGTAATCGGCTGATTCACTTCACTACAGCCCGCAGTGATCGCCATTAAAGCAATAACCATGGCTAGTAAGCCTATCTTCTTTTTCACAGCCTGCTCCTCCTTGTTTCGGTATGTATATAGTGTAATTCATTTCCCTTTTCCTACGCTACTTGTTTGTAATTTTAATACCAGAGCGCTTGAAGGCATGAATTAAGCTTTTCTTTAATTGTTCATATGTCATATCTGCACAAGGCTTCCTTGCTATTATAACAAAATCTTTTCCAGAATCTATCTCATCTTTCAATTCTGCAATCGATTGGCGAATCAAGCGCTTAATTCGATTACGCACTACTGCATTTCCTAACTTCTTGCTAACAGAAAGACCAATGCGAAAGTATGGTTGCTCTGCTTTCTCAAGCTGATATACCACAAACTGACGATTTGCATTTGATTTTCCATTTTGAAAAACAGCCTGAAATTCATCATTTTTCTTTATACGATTCTTTTTCTTCATATCAATTGACACTCCTGTATTTCATCAGCGGAAATTCATTATTACTAGAAAAAAAGACCACTGAACGATCAGTGGTCTACGCAGATAATACTTTTCTTCCTTTACGACGACGAGCTGCTAGCACTTTACGTCCGTTCGCTGTGCTCATACGGCTGCGGAAACCATGTACTTTGCTGCGCTTACGTTTATTTGGTTGGTAAGTTCTTTTCATTATATGACACCTCCCTGAGGAATATCTGTTAAAGACAGTCTTATAAATTATAGTTAATCAAATAGGAAAATGTCAATGGTTCTCCAAATTTTCATCAAATATTCATTTTGAACCTATTCACAATTTTTTTCACAGCTGTTTTATTTATTTGTGGATAACGGATTTTTCTTTTTTTTATATCCACAAATTATTTTTTCACTTTTACACAGTATATCGTATTGTGGACAAGTTTATTCCACAAGGTATTGATTTTGTGGATAACTTTTTGAAATTCATTGCTATCGCTATCTTTTTTTGATATTATAGTTGTGTTTTCACCTTGAGCAAGTTTTCCACATTTGTATTTTATCCACAAATTGTGCATAACATGTGGACAGTTATACTCACATGTGGGTAAATGGTTGTCCACATGTGTATTTTTTGTCGAAAACTCTATCTCGTATACAAACGACGTTTTTAGGTTTTAAAATACGTTTCGTATAAATATACATTATCTATTTTTAAGGTTGTACAATCGTTGCACAACCTTATTCTTTTACCATCTTTGTAAAGGAGGGACACCCTTGGAAAATATCTCTGATTTATGGAATAGTGCTTTGAAAGAGCTAGAAAAAAAGGTGAGTAAACCAAGTTATGAGACATGGTTGAAATCAACCAAGGCACATGCTTTGAAAAAAGATGTATTAACGATTACAGCTCCAAATGAATTTGCTCGTGACTGGCTAGAATCCCATTATTCGGAGCTCATTTCAGAAACACTTTATGATCTAACAGGAGCAAAATTAGAAATTCGCTTTATTATTCCCCAAAGTCAAACTGAAGAGGAGATTGACTTTCCTCCTGCTAAAAAGAAAAGAATAAATGATGAGTCTAATCACTTACCACAGAGCATGTTAAATCCAAAATATACATTTGATACATTTGTTATTGGCTCTGGGAACCGTTTTGCTCATGCAGCTTCATTAGCAGTTGCTGAAGCACCAGCAAAAGCATATAACCCACTATTTATTTATGGGGGAGTTGGGCTTGGAAAAACGCACTTAATGCATGCAATTGGACATTATGTCATTGAGCATAATCCGAATGCTAAAGTCGTTTATTTATCATCAGAAAAATTTACAAATGAGTTTATTAATTCCATTCGTGATAATAAAGCAGTCGATTTCCGTAATAAATATCGTAATGTCGATGTCTTACTTATAGATGATATTCAATTTCTTGCTGGAAAAGAACAAACACAAGAAGAGTTCTTCCATACATTTAATGCATTACATGAGGAAAGCAAGCAAATTGTAATCTCAAGTGATAGGCCGCCAAAAGAGATTCCGACATTAGAAGATCGCCTTCGTTCCCGTTTTGAGTGGGGGCTTATTACAGATATTACGCCGCCAGATTTAGAAACAAGAATTGCAATTTTACGAAAAAAGGCGAAAGCGGAAGGTCTTGATATTCCGAATGAAGTCATGCTTTATATCGCTAATCAAATTGACTCGAACATTCGTGAACTAGAAGGTGCACTTATTCGAGTTGTTGCTTATTCATCTCTAATAAATAAAGATATCAATGCCGATTTAGCTGCTGAAGCACTTAAAGATATTATTCCAAATTCTAAACCAAAGATTATTTCTATTTATGATATTCAAAAAGCAGTTGGCGATGTTTTTCAAGTTAAATTAGAGGATTTTAAAGCAAAAAAACGCACAAAATCAGTCGCATTTCCTCGTCAAATCGCAATGTATCTATCACGTGAGCTAACAGATTCATCTTTACCTAAAATTGGCGAAGAATTTGGCGGACGTGATCATACAACCGTCATCCATGCGCACGAAAAAATTTCAAAGCTATTAAAAACTGATACACAACTTCAAAAACAAGTTGAAGAAATTAATGATATTTTAAAGTAGTAGCTGAATAGTGTGAATAACTTTACTGGTTTTACACACAGTCTATCCACATGTAGATAGACTGTTTTTCCGTCTTTAAATAGAGTTATCCACATATCCACAAGCCCTATTACTATTACTACTATTTTTTTATCTTTATTTAATAAATAAAATTCTATACTTGCCGGAGGTTTTCGCTATGCGTTTTACAATTCAAAAAGACTACCTTGTAAGAAGTGTGCAAGATGTAATGAAGGCCGTTTCCTCTCGTACAACAATTC
Organism: Bacillus sp. TL12; assembly: GCF_022625245.1. Lineage (NCBI taxonomy): Bacteria > Bacillati > Bacillota > Bacilli > Caryophanales > Bacillaceae > Bacillus > Bacillus sp. TL12. The sequence continues at coordinate 167,828 of NZ_JAJJBY010000009.1, forward strand.
CAATTCTTACAGGAATTAAAGTTGTAGCAACTGAAGAAGGTGTTACATTAACAGGAAGTGACGCTGATATTTCAATTGAATCTTTTATCCCAGTTGAAGAAAACGGAAAAGAAATTGTTGAAATTGCACAATCAGGGAGTATTGTTTTACAAGCAAAATATTTTAGTGAGATCGTAAAAAAATTACCAAAAGACACAGTAGAAATTTCTGTGGAAAATCATTTTATGACAAAAATAAAATCTGGAAAATCAGAGTTTAATTTAAATGGTTTAGATTCTGCTGAATATCCATTATTACCGCAAATTGAAGAACATCATGTATTTAAGATTCCGACAGATTTACTAAAACACATGATTCGTCAAACTGTATTTGCTGTTTCAACTTCAGAAACTCGTCCGATCTTGACAGGTGTAAACTGGAAGGTATATAACAGCGAACTGACTTGTATTGCAACAGATAGTCACAGACTAGCACTTCGCAAAGCGAAGATTGAAGGTCATACAATTTCTGATGAGTTTCAAGCAAATGTTGTTATCCCTGGTAAGAGTTTGAATGAACTGAGCAAAATTCTAGATGAGTCTGAAGAAATGGTAGATATCGTTATTACGGAGTATCAAGTATTATTCCGAACTAAACATTTATTATTCTTCTCAAGATTGTTAGAAGGGAATTACCCGGATACAACACGTCTAATCCCGGCAGAAAGCAAAACGGACATTTTTGTAAATACAAAAGAATTTTTACAAGCAATTGATCGTGCTTCTTTACTAGCAAGGGATGGTCGCAATAATGTTGTGAAATTATCGACATTAGAAGAACAAATGCTAGAACTTTCTTCAAATTCACCAGAAATCGGGAAAGTAGTAGAGGAAGTTCAATGTGAGAAAGTAGAAGGGGAAGAATTAAAAATCTCCTTTAGTGCAAAATATATGATGGACGCATTAAAAGCATTAGATAGTACAGAAATTAAAATTAGTTTTACTGGAGCGATGAGACCGTTCTTAATTCGTACAGTAAATGATGATTCCATCATCCAATTAATTTTACCAGTTCGTACTTACTAAGTAAGAGGTGAGGGTTGCTAGTTTTAATATGCTAGTGACCCTTATTTGATTTTAGAGGATGTGCAAAAAATTCAGTATTCATGTAGTTTCATCTACAATCTATACTTTCCTGGCTTCTAAGCTTTGAACTGTTCGGCCCTCTGTATCGTCTTTTTTGCACATGTACTTTTACGGGTATTACTTTCCTAATGTTAGTTTATTTAGTACAATGAAAGAATGAACACTTTCAGAAAGTGAGCGATTTTATGAAACGTATTAAAATTTCAACTGAGTACATTACGCTAGGACAATTTTTAAAGTTAGCTGATGTAATTGATACAGGCGGTGCTGTTAAATGGTTCTTACAAGAATACGAAGTGTATGTTAATCAAGAACTGGAAAATAGAAGAGGCCGAAAGTTGTATGCAAATGATATTATTGAAATTCCGGGAAACGGAACATTTCAAGTTCAAGCATAAAGGGGGAGCCCTTTGTATATTAAAGAATTACAATTAAAAAATTATCGCAATTATGAATATCTAGATCTTTCCTTTGAGGATAAAGTGAATGTAATTATTGGTGAAAATGCCCAAGGGAAAACGAATTTGATGGAAGCTATTTATGTATTAGCGATGGCCAAGTCTCATCGAACTTCGAATGATCGTGAACTTATCCGGTGGGATGAGGATTATGGTAAAATAAAAGGTAGATTACAAAAGCGAAACAGTTCCTTGTCTTTAGAATTAAATATTTCTAAAAAAGGGAAGAAGGCAAAGTTAAATCAACTAGAACAACAAAAATTAAGCCAATATATTGGTGAAATGAATGTTGTTATGTTTGCCCCAGAAGATTTAAATCTTGTAAAAGGAAGCCCTCAAATACGAAGACGCTTTTTAGATATGGAACTCGGACAAATAGCTCCTGTCTATTTGTATGAATTAAGTCAATATCAAAAAGTGCTCACGCAGCGAAATCACTTGCTTAAGAAAATGCAAGGGAATAGTAAAAATGAGGAGACGATGTTGGATGTATTTACACTTCAACTCATTGAACATGGTACAAAAATTTTGCAAAAACGTTTTGAGTTTCTGCATTTGCTACAAGAATGGGCTGCTCCAATCCATCGTGGCATTAGTAGGGGATTAGAGGAACTAGAAATAGTTTATAAACCAAGCGTAGATGTATCAGAATCAATGGATTTGTCGAAAATAAAAGAAGTATACTATGAAAGTTTTCAATCTGTGAAACAACGTGAAATTTTCCGTGGTACAACTTTAATTGGTCCTCATCGTGACGATTTGCAATTCTTCGTTAATGGTAAAAATGTTCAAGTCTTTGGTTCTCAAGGACAACAACGAACAACCGCACTTTCCCTAAAGTTAGCTGAAATTGAATTGATTTATTCAGAGGTTAAGGAATATCCAATCCTCTTATTAGACGATGTATTGTCAGAATTAGATGATTATCGTCAATCACATCTGTTAAATACAATTCAAGGAAAAGTGCAAACATTTGTGACAACGACGAGTGTCGACGGAATTGAACACGAAACATTAAAGCAAGCGAAAACAATTCATGTAAAAAGCGGCACGGTAGATTGTGAAATAGACAGAACGTAGTTTCTGTTTAAATGGAAAAGTAGGTGATCTTTGTGTCAATGGAACAAAAGCAAATGCAAGAGAATTCATATGATGAAAGTCAAATACAGGTACTTGAGGGACTAGAAGCAGTTCGAAAACGTCCGGGTATGTATATTGGATCTACAAGTGGAAAAGGTCTTCATCACCTTGTATGGGAAATTGTAGATAATAGTATTGACGAAGCATTAGCAGGATACTGTGATGAAATTAATGTTAGTATTGAGGAAGATAATAGCATTCGTGTAACAGATAATGGCCGTGGTATTCCGGTTGGTATACAGGAAAAAATGGGACGTCCTGCTGTAGAGGTTATTATGACTGTACTCCACGCCGGTGGTAAATTTGGCGGTGGAGGTTATAAAGTCTCTGGTGGCTTGCATGGTGTAGGTGCATCTGTTGTAAATGCCCTGTCAACAGAGTTAGAAGTATTTGTGCATCGTGAAGGTAAAATTCATTATCAAAAGTACGAACGAGGTATCCCAGTTGCAGATTTAAAAGTAATCGGTGAAACAGACCATACAGGAACAATAACTCGTTTTAAGCCAGATCCGGAAATTTTTAAAGAAACTACAGAATACGACTTTGATACATTAGCAACTCGTATGCGTGAGTTAGCATTTTTAAATCGTAATATTAAATTAACAATTGAAGATAAACGTGAAAATAAACAAAAGAAAGAATTCCATTATGAAGGTGGAATTAAATCTTATGTTGAGCATTTAAACCGCTCGAAACAACCAATTCATGAAGAACCTGTATATGTAGAAGGTTCAAAAGATGGAATTCAAGTTGAAGTTTCTCTTCAATATAACGAAGGTTATACAAACAATATTTATTCATTTACGAATAATATTCATACGTATGAAGGCGGTACACATGAAGTTGGTTTCAAGACTGCTTTAACACGTGTAATAAATGATTATGGACGAAAAAATAACATCTTAAAAGATGCGGATAGTAACCTAACAGGTGAAGATGTACGTGAAGGATTAACAGCGATTGTCTCTATTAAACATCCCAATCCACAATTTGAAGGACAAACGAAGACGAAACTTGGAAATAGTGAAGCGAGAACGATTACAGAGTCTGTTTTCTCAGAAGCGTTCGAAAAGTTCTTACTTGAGAATCCAAATGTTGCCCGTAAAATTGTAGAAAAAGGAACAATGGCAGCACGCGCACGTGTAGCAGCGAAAAAAGCGCGTGAATTAACACGCCGAAAGAGTGCGCTGGAAGTATCTAGTTTACCAGGGAAATTGGCGGATTGTTCTTCTAAAGATCCTTCGATTAGTGAAATTTACATCGTAGAGGGTGACTCTGCGGGAGGTTCCGCAAAACAAGGACGTGATCGCCACTTCCAGGCGATTTTACCACTTAAGGGTAAAATTATTAATGTTGAAAAGGCACGATTAGATAAAATCTTATCTAATGATGAGGTGCGTACGATTATCACGGCGATTGGTACAAATATCGGCGGGGATTTTGACATTGCAAAGGCTCGTTATCACAAAGTTATTATTATGACCGATGCCGATGTCGATGGTGCGCATATTCGTACTCTATTATTAACGTTCTTCTATCGTTATATGCGTCAAATTATTGAGCACGGCTATATCTATATCGCGCAGCCGCCGTTGTTTAAAGTCCAACAAGGGAAAAAAATTCAATATGCTTACAATGATAAAGAGCTTGAAAATATATTAGCCGAGTTACCAGCTCAGCCCAAACCTGGAATTCAGCGTTATAAAGGTCTTGGAGAAATGAATCCAACTCAGTTATGGGAAACGACAATGGATCCAGAAGTACGTTCGTTACTTCAAGTTTCTCTTCAAGATGCAATTGAAGCAGATGAAACATTTGAAATTTTAATGGGTGATAAAGTAGAACCGCGTCGTAATTTTATCCAAGAAAATGCAAAATACGTGAAAAACCTTGATATTTAAGTAAGTAATGACAGGAATCTGAGCATTCCTGTCTTCTACATATAAATCAATGTATTTGTAACGGAAATGTAAGAGGAGGTGCTCGTTGATGTCAGACAATCAACAACAAGCACGAATTCGAGAAATTAATATCAGTCATGAAATGCGTACCTCATTTTTAGATTATGCAATGAGTGTTATTGTATCTCGTGCACTACCAGATGTTCGTGATGGATTAAAGCCTGTGCATCGTAGGGTTTTATACGCAATGAATGATTTAGGAATTACTGCTGATAAAGCATATAAGAAATCAGCGCGTATTGTTGGCGAAGTAATTGGTAAGTATCACCCGCATGGTGATTCAGCTGTTTATGAGACAATGGTACGTATGGCACAAGATTTTAGTCAACGTTATATGCTTGTTGATGGACACGGTAACTTTGGTTCTGTTGATGGGGATTCGGCGGCAGCGATGCGTTATACAGAAGCAAGAATGTCTAAAATCTCCATGGAATTAATACGTGATATTACAAAGAATACAATTGACTATCAAGATAACTATGACGGTTCTGAAAGAGAACCAATTGTATTACCAGCACGTTTCCCTAACTTATTAGTAAACGGTACAACAGGTATCGCAGTTGGTATGGCAACGAATATTCCACCCCATCAACTTGGGGAAGTAATTGACGGTGTATTGGCACTGAGTCATAATCCTGACATTACTATTGCAGAATTAATGGAGTGTATCCCAGGACCTGATTTTCCTACAGCGGGTTTGATTCTAGGGAGAAGCGGAATCAGAAGAGCGTATGAAACTGGTCGCGGCTCTATTATTCTTCGTGCTAGAGTTGAAATCGAAGAAAAGTCAAATGGTAAACAATCTGTTATTGTAACTGAATTACCTTATCAAGTTAATAAAGCACGATTAATTGAAAAGATTGCAGAATTAGTTCGCGATAAGAAAATTGAAGGTATTACAGATTTACGTGATGAATCAGATCGGAATGGTATGCGCATTGTTATGGAAGTACGCCGAGATGCAAATGCGAACGTACTATTAAATAACTTATATAAACATACAGCACTTCAAACAAGCTTCGGTATTAATATGCTTTCGCTTGTAAATGGGGAGCCACAAGTATTAAATCTGAAACAAAATTTATATCATTATTTGGAACATCAAAAGGTAGTAATTCGTAGACGTACTGCTTATGAATTAGAGAAAGCGGAAGCGCGCGCTCATATTTTAGAAGGATTACGAATTGCATTAGATCATCTTGATGAAGTTATTACGTTAATTCGCAGTTCAAAAACCGCTGATATTGCAAGACAAGGTTTAATGGAGCGTTTTGGTTTAAGTGAGAAACAAGCGCAAGCAATTTTAGATATGCGCCTGCAGCGCTTAACTGGATTAGAACGTGAAAAGATTGAACAAGAATATCAAGATTTAATGAAGCTAATTGCGGAATTAAAAGCAATTTTAGCAGATGAAGAAAAAGTTCTTGAAATTATTCGTGAAGAATTAACCGAGGTAAAAGAACGCTTTAATGATAAAAGACGAACAGAGATTACAATTGGCGGTATGGAATCTATCGAGGATGAAGATTTAATCCCAGAGCAGAATATCGCAATCACACTTACTCATAATGGTTACATTAAAAGGTTACCGGCCTCTACGTACAAAACACAGAACCGTGGGGGACGTGGTGTACAAGGAATGGGTACGAATGATGATGACTTTGTTGAACAGTTATTGACAACGTCTACTCATGATCATATTTTATTCTTTACAAACAAGGGTAAAGTATACCGTACGAAAGGATATGAAATTCCAGAGTATAGTCGTACAGCGAAAGGTATACCAATTATTAATTTACTAGGAGTAGATAAAGGTGAGTGGGTCAATGCTATTATTCCAATTCGTGAATTTGGTGATGATCAATACTTATTCTTTACAACGAAATATGGAATTTCTAAGAGAACACCTCTTTCTTCGTTTGCAAATATTCGTACAAATGGTTTAATTGCAATTTCTCTTCGTGAAGAAGATGAAGTAATTTCTGTACGCTTAACATCTGGCGATAAGGATATTATCGTTGGAACAAGTAACGGTATGCTAATCCGTTTCAATGAGCAAGATGTGCGTTCTATGGGACGTAATGCGGCAGGTGTAAAAGCTATTACACTAGGTGATGAGGACCAAGTTGTAGGTATGGAAATTGTTGAAGAAAATATGAACGTGTTAATTGTAACAAAGAATGGTTACGGAAAACGTACACCAATTGAGGAATACCGTCTGCAAAGCCGCGGTGGTAAAGGTCTAAAAACATGCAACATTACAGATAAGAATGGTAAGTTAGTAGCGGTTAAGTCTGTAACGGGTGAAGAAGATATTATGTTAATCACAGCTGCGGGTATTATTATCCGTATGCCAGTTGACCAAATATCCCAAATGGGACGTAATACTCAAGGTGTACGCTTGATTCGTTTAGAAAATGAACAAGAAGTAGCAACGGTAGCAAAAGCACAAAAAGATGAAGATGGGAATGAAGAAGTTTCCGAGGAATAAGAGAGGGGATTTCCCCTCTCTTATTTTTTTTAGAATAATACTTGCATAGATATATAAAAGTCTATATAATAGGCAGAGTCAGCAAATGAGAGATACAAGTTATCGAAAAAAAACTTGTTGACGAAAATGATATATT